>JACOUH010000331.1 GCA_016177925.1 Planctomycetota bacterium
CTCCATGGTCAACCAGCTCCTGACCGAGATGGACGGCTTCCATCGCGAGGAGATGGTCTTCGTTGTCGGCACCACCAACTTCGTCGAGAGTCTCGACCAGGCCCTGCTCCGGCCGGGCCGCAGCAATGCCGGGTCGAGGATCTCCACAAAGTTCGTCGTGCCGATGACGAAGACCAGCTCTTCCTTGCGGAAGCCGTCCATCTCGGTCAGGAGCTGGTTGACCATCGAGTGTTCGACGCCGCTGCCGGTGTAGGTGCCGCGCGCCGAGGCGAACGAGTCCAGTTCGTCGAAGACGATGATCGACGGCGCCGACTGCCGCGCCCGGTGGAAGACCTGGCGAAGATTATCCTCGCTTTCACCGACCCATTTACTCTTTAATTCGGGCCCGGAGACGATGGTGATGGCAGCGCCGAGCGATGCGGCCATCCCCTTGGCGAACAGCGTCTTGCCGGTGCCGGGCGGGCCCCAGAAGATCATGCCGCGCGGGATCAGCTCCTCGATGCGGCTGATCTCGTCGGCGTCGAGCATGTGGTCGCGGCGCGACAGGACGTCGAGGATCTCCGCTCGGAGCTGCTTCTTGACGGTGGTATAGCCGCCGACATCCTTGTCGAGGTCAATGTTGGGGACTTCGAGTGAGCCGGTCAGCGTGGCCTGGCGCAGCTGGCGGTAAGCGCGACGCGGGTCGGCGGGGAAATCCTCGCCCTCAAGCGTCGCCAGCAGCCGACGCAGTCGGACGGCATTGACCCCGGAGACGTGCTTGTACAGCTGCCAGGGATTGAACTCGCGGCCGAACTTGCGGCTCTCGCGTTGCGTGATCAAGTGGCGCAGCCGGTTCCGCGAGATGCCGAGCAGGCTGATGCGGTGCGGAAACAAGCTTTCGATGACACGCGGCAGCGGAAACGACGGGTCCTTGAAGCCGAGCCAGACCAGTTCCGGGTTCTCATACAGGAGCGGGATGACCTCGCGCGCCTCGGCGGTGAGTCCGCCCTGGCTGGTGGTCAGCAGGTCGAGGTGCGGCAGCACGACAACGCGCCGCTCGACGGCACCGCGGACGGCCTCGCGCAGCTGGGCGATCATGGTGCCCATCATGCCCATCGGCATGGCGCCCGGTTGCTCGTCGGCGCGCGGCCGGCCATCGAGATAGAGGCAGCGCAGGTTATGAGCGCGGAGTCGGTTCCGGATGTTGAGATACAGGAACGGCGCTAGTTCCTTATCGCACTCGATCAGGCACGGCAGCGCTCGCTGCAAGCGCGACGCGACCTCGGCCAACTCCGGAGCGTAGGCGGCCTCGACGGCCTGCTCCGGCGTCAGTTCCTGCGCGAGTTCACTTTCCGGGATGATGACGCTCATTGGTCCGTTGTCCGCTGTCCGCAGTCAGTTAGACCTCGACGACGATGGTCAGCGACCCGGTCTGCGGGTCCTCGGTCATTTCCTTGATCTGACCCATGCGCCGCGCTTTCTCCTTGAGCGACTCGGCGGTGACGCGGTTGATGGCCTGGTCCAACTCCTGACGCAGGTCGCCGAGTTGCTTCTCCAGCCGATCGGTCACCTGCGATTGCAACTCCGATGTCTTCTTGTCGGCCTGTTTCTCCAGGTCCTGTTGCAGCTGCTTCTTGAGCCCCGCGCGGACGTTGGTGGCGCTGGGGCCGGCGTCGTCCCAGGCAGTGCCCTCGCGCGAGCCCTCCAACTCGACTTCCTGCGACGACTCCGACGCGACCGTCACCGTCCCGGTCTTCGGGTCGACAGACACCTGGACGCCGTTCTGCTCGCGGACCAGTTCGCCGTCCTTGCGCTCGAAACCGCGTTTCTCCAGTTCCTGACTGAGCAGCTCGGCCATCTCCTCGGGAGAGAGGATCTCGAGCAACTCGAGTTGCGTGCTGACGCGGTCATGGGCGCGGAGGACGCGGCGCAGCGATTCGCGAACACTGATGCGGTATGCTCGGCTCATGTTTGGCCCTCGGTTTGTCGCATGGGGTCCAGTACACGGATGATGGTCTGGGCCCGTTCCGTGACGTCGTCGTCCTGAAAGCGCTCCCAGTCGGCCTTCCAGAGCTGGCTGGCCGCGTAGCCCTCGTCCCAGTAGCCAACGCTGCGTGCCCGCCGCTCCCACTCCTGCAATCGTGGCAGCTGCCGCAGGAAGGCGAGGGCACCGCGGTAGGTTTCGGCACGGTCAGCCAGGCGCGGCGCCTGCTGCCGCAAGTTGCCGGTCCACATCGCCGGCGTTGCGTTGGGCGTCACCAAGCGCATCGCCGTCTGCAAGAGGAAGCGCGCCAGGTCCTGCCGCCCCGACGCCTCGACCGCCTTGAGGAAACCGTCAAGGGCCTTCTCCTGGGCCTGTCCCATGTCGCGCATCTGTTGCCACTGCGACAGCTTGCCCTTGTCGACCTCCATCTGCACCCAGCGCTCGACAAGCACCGGCTGCAGCGCTTCGACGATGCAGGCACCCAGGCCGCTCGTCCAGGGGCCGAAGTCGGGGCTCTCGGCCACGTTGGCCCTGGCATAATCCTCGGGGAAGGCAAGCCAGCACAGGCCGTGCCGGGCCAGCGGCTGGCGCTTGATCAGCTCTGTCCCCATGTCGTTGCCGCGCAGCGCTTCGTAGGCGAAGTACAAGAGGAGCAGGTCGCCTTCGGTCAGCGAAGCGTGCGGCGGTTGCCAGCCCTTCTTGTCCTCGGTCGGCTTCTTGGCCGTGACCCAAGCGAGGAAGTCGAGCGTGTTGCGCGTGAACGACAGGCCGAGGTCCTGCGGCTTGCTGCGCTCCCACAGACGCCCTTCGACCGCTTTCTCGTTCCGCAGAAAGCGTTCGCGACGCCAGCCACCCAGGCGAACCAGCAGCAGGACACAGCCCTTGCCCAGGGCGTCCTTGACCAGTTCGACGGCACTGCGGCTGAGACACCTGGGCCGGTCGATCTTGGCCTCCAAGAGCGGCAGTGCCTGCTGAACAGGGGCCTGCTGGAGGAAGTAGTGCAGCAGGCGCAGCAGGTTGGCTTCAAATCGCGAGACGCTCTTCATTCTACCTGCCGAACCGGCCTCCGTGGGAGCGTGATCGAGCCCTCATGATGCGCCGCCGCGGTCGGTCTTTCCATGTTAGCAGAGGGGAAGCGCCTGTTAGATTGTATCGTCGCGCCGGGCGGGCAGGGCAGGGCAGTCGCGAAAATCGTCTCGGCAGAATGCGAAGTCCCGGCACAGTCAGCAGACACGGCACGGTCCGGACGGGTTCGAGGGACGGTCTGCTACCGCTTGCGGCTTTGCACGCCCGGCGCTGGCGTTGGCCGGTCCTCCGCGTACATTCTCAGAGAAGACCCCGACCGGAGAGCCTTCGAGGACTGACCTCTGCACTCCGCACGCACACAGGAGCGCCCGCGTCTTGGCCTGCCGCTTGCTGCGCTGGCGCCGCTGGGTCTCTACCTGACCGGGATGCTGCTGGCCTTTTCTCCGGTCTTCTTCTCGGGCTTCGGGCGAGTGCCCGGCGACCTCGGTGACGCGCGCCTGATCAACTACCTGCTCGAACACAGTTGGCGCTGGCTGCTGCGCCAGCCCCATCACGAAGACCTCTGGTCGCCGCCGTTCTTCTACCCCGCGTCGAACGTCGGGGCGTACTCCGACGTTCTGCTGTCGGTCGGACCGCTCTACTGGCCCTGGCGTGCCGCCGGCGTCGCGCCGGAGGTCGCGTTCAGCCTCTGCTTCTTGACGCTGGCCTCGCTCAACTACCTGACGATGTACCTCTTCGCGGCGCGCTGCGTGCGGCTGGTGCCGGTGGCGTCGGCCTTCGCCGCCTTCCTGTTCGCCTTCGCCAGTCCGCGCCTGATGCAGATCAGCCATCTCCAGCTGCATGCCCACTTCTACACTCTCCTTTCTCTGTACGCCCTGTTCCGGCTCCTGCAAGAACCTGCGGGCCGATGGGTGGCCCTGTTCTTCGGCGGCGTGGTCGGTCAGTTCTACGCCAGCTTCTACCTGGGATGGTTCCTGGGACTGGCGCTGGCGGTCTGCCTGGTGTGGGCGCTGGCGGTCCCGGAGTACAGGACGCGGTTGTGGGACGTTGTGCGGGCGCGGCGGTGGGTGCTCGGCTTTTGGGGACTGCTGGCGGCGCTGGCGGTGGGCGACCTGGCGCGACATTACTTGCTTGCCGCACACACGGCCGGCTACCAGAGCGACGAGCTGGTCCGCTGGGGCATCCCCTTTGTCACGTCGTGGTGGTCGCGCGGCCAAGAGAGTTGGTTCAACCTCACCAACGCCCTGGTCGCCCTCGGACTGCTCGACAGGAACCCGTGGCCGAAGGGAGAGCACGCGCTCGGGCTGGGCCCGATCACTTACGCGGTCGTCTTTCTCGGCATCTGGCGATTGCGGCGGCGCCGTCTCGTGGCGGTTCTGCTGGGTGCAGCGCTGACGCTGCTGATCTGCATGACGGCGGTGGCGCCAGACGTGTCGCTGTGGCAATACCTCTATCCGTTCGTCCCGGCCGCCTCGGCGGTGCGGGCCCTCGTCCGGGTCGCCCTGCTGATGCTGATCCCGGCATCCCTGTGTGCCGCGTGGGCGGTGCAGGAACTGGCGACCCGCAAGCCGCGCCTGGCGCTGGTTGTCGCTTTGCTGTGCGTGCTGGAGCAGGGCAGGTCGCTGGGCGCCTACGACCGGGCGGCACACCGCCACGACGTCCTGGAACTGGCCGCCGCGGTCCCGACCGACTGCCGGGCATTCCTCGTGGTCGCCGTGGGACCGCTGCCGGGTGGGAAGGATGGGACCGATCTTCGACTGGACGCGATGTGGGCGTCGCTGGAGACGGGGGTCCCGACCGTCAACGGCTACTCCGGCCGCATCCCGCCCGGTTGGGAATTCGATGATCTGCCAGCCGCGTCGGACGTGGACGACCGCCTGAAGCGCTGGTTGGGACCACACCGTCTGTCCGTTCATCGAGTGTCCGTCTTCCGGATTTACGTGATAGGGGAACCGGGCCGGCAGCGCCCCTGACAGGAGTTAGCGTCTGTTCCCGACGTGGGAGGGCGAGGCTCCTGCCGAGCCGGCTCGGCAGGAGCCTCGCCCTCCCAAAGCCGGCTCGGCAGGAGCCTCGCCCTCCCAAAGTGCGGCCCTCTGGAACCGACTCTTATCTCCCTTACGGCGTCAGTTCGGGACAGTTCAGGCGCATCCACTCCTCCGCCGAGTCGGCGGGCCGGTCGAGGACGCCCATGCGGGCAATCTTCTTCTGTATCGCCCCAATGCGGCGGGCAACCATGCGACTCTCGATGGCATCGTTCTCCTGCATGCCGAGGCCGCGGAGCGTGTCCGCAAGCCGAGTGCCCGTGAACGGACGCAGCAACGGGTCCTCGAGCGACAGGTGAAAGCCGATGCGGCCGGGGGGCGTGAGATGTTCGGCGAAAGGAGGGAGGGCATCGTCCTTCGCTCGCAGGAGGTGCCGCTCCGCAACGAAGATCGTGACCGGAAGAGGCTCGGTCGCAGCGGCGTTGGGCGGGCTGATGCCGGCGAGGGTTTCCACGAGAGCGGCGACGACCGCACCCGGCCTCCCCCACTCCAAGAGTTGCCGGCCAGCGTCTCGTCCCTCGACGAGCTGCACGCTCACGCCGGCAGTTTCCAGGTGCGTCCGCACTTCGCGCAGCGACGCGGGAAAGTGGGCTGCAACCACGACCGCCTCTTGCTCGATGCGATCGCGGATCGCCTCGCGGAGGCCATCGAGCTTCGCTGCCTTTGTCAGCCAGATCGTGTCACTCAGCACGACGGAACGCTTGCGCCGGAACCAGTCGAAGAGGCCCATCTCGCCCCCTCCTACTTTGGTCTTCATCTACGCCGCGACGACGGTACAATAAACATTAACACGGCGAGGGATGAACAATGAGCGACCCGGTTCCTCACAATGAGATCACGGCAGCGAACGGGCAACAGCCATCACAACCAGGGACGACTCCAGCTCAGGATCAGCTGCCTCGGGAATCGCGCATCTCCCCCGAACTTCGGGAATGGCTGCTGCGGCGGTTCAGCGAGGAAGAGGCCGTCGCCAACCTCCGGGAATTGAGGGAAAAAGGCGGCCTCGAGCTCTGGGACTTTATCGAGGAACTTGAGCAGGGACTGCGCGACGGTGAGCCAACCGAGTGATATGCCGGGTCGCTACCGTATCATCTACTCTGAGTACGTCCGACAGGAGTTGCGGAAGCTCGGGGCAACGGCCATTGAGCGCGGCCTCCGCCAACAATTCCTCGATTCCCTCAAACAAATCGAATCCCGGCTGAGCATTCACCCCCAGTTTAGCAAACCTGGATTCGTCAGCGACAAAGCAGAGCTGCGGCCCAGCCGGCTCCGGGGCCGGCCCAGCCCTGACGGAGGGGCGTAGGTCGCCCTTAGCCGAAGCTCACGTGTCCGTCACCTCCCCCTGAGCATTGAGCCACCAATCACAGCCGGGGCCAAAGACGTAAGCAAAGCTTCCCTCCGCCAACCAGTCATCGAGCCAACCGCGGGCTGTCTCCCACTCCGGGTCGTCGGGAGTCGAGAGAGTCTCCGTCCACCCGCCCGGAAAGCCGTGGATGCCCCGGTTGTCGTCAAAGCGGAACTCCTTGACCCGGATCGTGGCCGGCTGATACCCCAGTTCCTTCAACCATGCCTCCCGCGCCTCCTGCCGGATGGCATCGCGCCTCGATAGCCAAGCCTTCCGCGTCTCCATCGGCAAATCCTGCCAGGGTCCGGCGGGCTTCTCCGGCTGGACGAGGCTCCGCCGCGCCGTCCCGAGCAGATTGCCTTCGTGGTCAAAGAGGACCAGCTGAATCTCAGTTTGTGTACTGTAGAGAAGTATCTGAGTGTAGTCGTGTCCGAAACCGGCAGTGAAATCATCGTTCGGGATACTGTAAAGGTGATCCTCGTCGCGCGCGACCACGAAGGACACCCGTTCGCCGAAGTGGTCGCGCAGCCGTTGCCGGGCGTCCTCGCTCAGCGGATTCCCCCCACAGCGGATCAGTGAAAGCCGCTGAAAGAAGGGCAGTTCGCAGAGCAGGCCAGCGGCCTTGTCATCGATACCGGCGAACAACAACCCGAGCACGCGCAACTCGCCCAAGTTCGTCAGCTGGGCCAGATCCTTGAGCGCGCGAGCATCGATCGTGTTGCCGCACAGATTGAGCCCGCTCAGCTTGCTGTTAGCGGGGATCAAGCCCAGGCTTCTGCTTGCACGGCCGGACAGTTTCGTCACCCACAAGCGGCGAACCGGCAAGGAGCCGAACATATCGGCGGCGTGCTTCTGGAGAGCCGCGCCCGTCAGGGCGACCTTCTCGACAAAGCCGCGTGCGAAATGCACGTCACGCAACCGGAGTCGATGGAGCGGCTTCAACCATCGGTCGCGATACTGATCGAGCAACTCGCGTGCTCGGTAGGCCTGTTCCCGCCGCCGGGGAGAGTCCTGCGTCTGCCGCGCCAGTTCGACTTGCAAACGGATGAACTCGGCCCGCGCCCGGTCAGTTTCCTTCCCGTGCTCCTCCAGCCAGTCCGAATAGACCAGGCGCGGGGTGTCATCGTCGGGGTGCTCGATGATGTCGCGCAGAAAGCCCTGATGATCCACGGGCGCCCCCTCTCAGCAGAGGAAGCAAGTTACTTGCCCTCGGGCGCGGGGCGGTTCTTGAACACCACCATGCCCAAAGGCGGCACCGTCACGTTGATCGACACCGGCCGGCCGTGATAGCGCAGCGGCACCGTCTCCCTGTCGCCGCACTCAGGCCGTTGCGAGTACCTCGGCCCAGGTCGACGCCGTGAGCAGTCGCTCCGTCATCCGTCGCAGGCGGTCGCCATCGCTGATGCTGTTGACGGCGTTCTGCGTGGTTTCATCGGCCGCTCCGAAGCGGATGCGGCCCTGGCGAAGGACGGTCTTTTGCAGCTCGTCGATGCGGCCTTCGTCGAGAATCAGTTGGTAGGTCGATGACTCACGCATGATTTGTAACCCCTGGAAAATCGGTGCGGCCAGCTCGGCCGGCATTCGCAGCCCCGTCAAAACGTAAGTCGCCGCCAGCAGCTTGCGAGCCTCCGGCGGCGTGGCCTCGGCCCGCAGGCGCTCGTCAATCCGGCGGAGGATGGCCGGCAAGGCGTCTTCCACTCGTGCATCCCCCGGCAGCCGGCATAAGGGCGCCAGCGGCAGCGTGCCCAGGCCACCCTGAAGGAATTTCCGAACAGGTTGCTGCCACAGGCGCACGATCTCGAAGCTGAAGTCCAACTTACCGCGCCGCTTCCGCCCCTGATAGCGGACCTTCCCCGTCAGCGTTGCATGGTCGGCGGCCGGACGCAAGAGGAGCAGCAGCGTGTGAACCGGAACATGATAGCGGTGGCGGAACAGGGCGTTGTAAAGCAGCAGACGGTCGGGAAGCTCACCGTCCGGCCCCGCCTGGAAGTTCAGGTCGGTGATGGCGACGAGCGGGTCGCCGTGACCCAGGGCGATGTCGGTGGCGGCGCTGACCGTCGAGAGATCGACGTTGAGCACCCTCGCCGGCGGCAGATCCGTTAGATCCAAGGCCGCCTCAAAATCGGGCGTGTGGTGTTCCGCGATGTCTTTGAGCGTGGCGTCGAAGGGAAAGGGCATCAGCGTCTCCTTGGCAACACCCGGCCGCTCCGCTCTACGGCGACGGAACGTTCTTGAAGACGACCATGCCCAAAGGCGGCACCGTTACGTTGATCGACACCGGCCGGCCGTGATAGCGCAGCGGCACCGTCTCCATGCCGCCGAAATTGCCCTGCCCACTGCCGCCGTACTGCCGCGAGTCGCTGTTCAGGACCTCCTGCCAGAAGCCTTTCAGCGGCACGCCGACACGGTAGTTCCAGCGCGGCACCGGCGTGAAATTCAGCACGAACAGCATCCACGTGTCCGTCGACTTGCCGCGACGTAGGAAACTGATCACGCTCTGGTCGGCGTCGTTGGCGTCGACCCACTGGAAACCCGCCTGGTCAAAGTCCAACTCGTACAGCGCCGGCTCCGTCCGGTACAGGTGATTGACGTCCTCCACCCAGCGCACCAGCCCGCCGTGCAGCGGATAGCCCATCAGGTGCCAGTCCAGGCTCACCTCGTGGTTCCACTCGTTCCACTGCCCGAACTCGCCGCCCATGAACACCAGCTTCTTGCCGTTCTGCCCGATCATGTATCCCAGAAGGAGCCGTAAATTGGCGAACTTCTGCCAGTCATCGCCGGGCATCTTGTTCAGGAGCGAGCGCTTGCCGTAGACCACCTCGTCGTGCGACAGGGACAGGACGAAATTTTCCGTCCAGGCATAAAGCTGGCGAAAGGTCAGGTAGCTGTGGTGGAACTTGCGGTGGACGGGGTCCAGCTCGAAATACGCCAGCGTGTCGTGCATCCATCCCATATCCCACTTCAGACCGAAGCCGAGGCCGCCGATGTAAGTGTTCTCCCGGCCGCCGTACTGGTTTGGAATCCACTCGCCTTCCTTGCGGTTGTAGTCGAGGTACAACATCGACGCGACGGCGTCGACGCGCAGGCCGTCGACGTGATACTTGTCCAGCCAGTAGACGGCGCTGGAGATCAGGAAGCTGCGCACCTCATTGCGGCCATAGTTGAAGACCGCCGAGCCCCACTCGCGGTGCAGGCCCTTGCGCGGGTCGGCGTGCTCGAACAGGTGCGTGCCGTCGAAGTAGATCAACCCGTGCTCGTCGGTCGGGAAGTGCGACGGCACCCAGTCGAGAATGACGCCGATGCCGTGCCGGTGGAGATAGTCGATGAGGTACATCAGGTCTTGCGGCGTGCCGTACCGGCTGGTCGCCGCGAAGTAGCCGGTACACTGGTAGCCCCACGAGGCGTAGTAGGGATGCTCCATGATCGGCATGAACTCGACGTGCGTGAAGCCGAGTTTCAGGACATATTCC
>JACOUH010000332.1 GCA_016177925.1 Planctomycetota bacterium
CACCTGCTCGGCAACCCGGAGCGGCGCAGCGGCGAGCGCGTTCTGTGGCCGCACCCGGTCGTCCTCAGCTACGCCACGCCCGACCGTGGCCGGACCGAAACGGTCGAGTGCCAGGGCAAGGACTTTTCCCTGGCCGGGATGGGTCTGTATCTGCCGGCCACCCTGCCCACCTCCCAGGTGCGCCTGAGCCTATCGACGCCGGCCCACCCGGAGGCGGTCAGCGTCTCCGGCAGCGTCGTCCGCATCCAGCGCTGGGACGACCAACTCTTCGAGGCTGGCGTGCTGTTCGACTGACAATCGGCTCTCGGCCATCGGCTATCGGCAATCGGCCAGAGAAAAGACCAGGAGCCCCCAGCGCTTCGCGATCGCTGGAGGCTCCTGGTCTTTTCTCTGGCCGACAGCCGACAGCCGATAGCCGATGGCCGAGGTTACAGGTCGTTCCGCTGGGGACGAGCACCGCCCCCGGGACGGCCCGGACGCTCGAACTTGACCTCAAACGGCTCGCCGAGCATCTTGGTCCAGGTTGCCTTCTGCTCCTTGGTCAGCTTGGCGGCGACCTTGCCCATCGCCTCCTTGTTCAGCTTCTGCGTGATCTCGCGGCGCTTCTGGAAGCCCTCGCGATTCATCTCGAGGTCCTTGGTCTCCTCCTTGATCTTGTCCGCGGTCTCCTTCAGGATCGTCTTGATGGCGTCCTTCTGCTCGTCGGTCAGCTTGAGCTGCTTTTGGGTGTCTTCCGAGCCGAAGGCGGCGGGACCGGCGAAGCGGACCGTTTGCTGGAGTTGGATCTCGGCCAGGCGCTTCTTTTGATTGGTGTTCAGAGAGGCCGCCTTGGTGGCCTCCTCGTTGATCTCCTTCGTGATCGCCTGGAATTTCTCGCGGTCAAACCCGCCCTGGAAGGCCTCACGCATCTTGTCACGTGCCTTCTTGCTGACCTCGTCGAGCTTGGTCTTCTGTTCCTTGTCGAGCTTCAACTCGTCCTGCACGCTCTTGTTCAGCAACAGGCTCTGGCCGAAACCGCCGCCGGGGAACTGAGCCAGGGCGGGAGCAGCGAGCAGGGCCACCAGGGCCAGGCTCAGCGACACCTTGCACAGGGTACGCATGAATGCATCCTCGAAAACGTGTTGTGAAAGCGAGTCTCCTCTTCCCGCGCACACCCTTGATGGTCGGAAGAGGCACACACCCAATGAACACCGGGCGAACCGCTCTGTTTCGATTCGTTGACGATTTTGCTCGCCACAAGTCAGCGACGGTGGACGCGGCGGGCGTAGCCGGGGACCTTCCTCTCCCAGATTCCCTTGCCGCCGCGGTCCAGTTCCACGACCTGCCCGTTCGTTGCGACCAGCGTGTGGCCGTTGGGCAATCGCGTGATGCCACAGGCGCCAGGCACGTTGGCCTCCCAGAGGACCTTGCCGGTTGCGTCGACTTCTATAACGCGCCCCTTGCCGGAGTCGGCCACCAGGAAGCGGTCGCCAGCCAGGTCCTCGAGACCGACCCAGAACCCCTGCGGGAGCGGCATCTTGCGGACCGGCTTGGCGTCGACATCTATCTCGACGATCTCGGCGTTCTGCGTGTAGACAATGTGGCCGTTGCGGTGCTTGCGAATCGCGTTCGATCCAGGAATCGTGTGCTGCCAGATCCGCTTGCCGTCGCGGCCGAACTCCATGACGCTGTTATACGACGAGACGAAGGTATGTCCATCGGGCAAGCGCTGGCAACCGTTGGGGCCGGAGACCCCTTCGAGCTTCCACAAGACATGGCCCTTGAAGTCGCGTTCGCAGACGCCGCGCTGGTCGGCGATCAGGACGCGGTTGCCGGGCAGGACCCACGCATCCATCGGCCCGCTGATGCCCTGGGCGGCGCCCATCTCCCAGCGCGTCGTCCCATCGGGACCGCATTCCCAGACACGGCTGGTGTTGTACTCGATGCCGATCGTCAAGCCGAGCAGTCGCTGCCCTTCCTGAAGCCGGGCGAGGTCGACGCTGGCCCCGTACTTGGCGTGCCATCCCTCCCAGGCAGTGCGGCACTTCTTGCGGGCCTCCGCCGAGCCGTCGCCCAGCGACACGCCCGGGGCCTGCTCGCCGGCGATGCGGAACAGCAGTTCTTCCGCTTGCCAGGCCTGCCCCAGCGGCAGTTCGGCGAGCAGGGCGGCGAGGACCGGCAAGGCCGTCCGGTCACGGCCGAAGGCAAGCCCCTGCGCTGCCCGGAAGCGGACACGGACGTCCTTGTCTTCGAGGAGCCGGCGGACGGAGGCCCGGACCGCAGGATCGCTGTGCCGGCCGAGGACGTGGGCGCCGGCGGCGCGGCGCAGTGGTGCAGCGTCCTTCAGGATCGCCTTCCGCAGGGAGTCGTCGACGTTTCTGCCGGGCGGGGCGAGGGCGGCCAGCGCCTCGAAGACCGACTCCTGCACGCCCTCGTCATCGGCGAACGGGACATAGGCGACGAGGGTGGCGATTGCCTCGCGCGGGGCCTTCCGCGCCAGGACGCGGGCCGCGGCACCCGGCAGCGCGGGGCCGGGCCCCTGGGCCAGTTCCGACAGACAGCGCTCGGCCCGGCGGGCGATCTCGATGTCGGCGTCGGCGAGAGCGGCGCGGAGAAACGACTGGGCGGGAGCCCCCCACTTCAGCAGGGCCTGTGTCGCCTGCTCGCGCTGGGTGAACGAGCGAGCGCCGAGCCGCCGGACGAGGGCCTCGATTTGTCGGCAGTCATCCTCGGCGAGGGTCCGCTGGCGGAAAAACGCGAGCAGGGCCGGGCCGTCGCTGCCGACCTTGTTGGCGCGGAGCAGGTCCTCGTCCGAAGACTGCGCCCGCAGGGGCGGCATCGCCAGCGCGAGCGCCGCGAGGACGGCCATCGTCCAACGCATGAAACGGGCCCCAGACATCGCGTGTTATCCTCCTGACCCGGCGAGCGGGGGGTGTGAACCCCCCGGTATCGAACTGGCGAGCGGGGGGCGTGAGCCCCCTGATTAAAGTTATCAGGGGGCTCACGCCCCCCGCTCGCCGGGTGATCGGTCAGCGGCGGTGGACGCGCCAGACGTTGTTGCTGTTGGTGCCCTGGTCGAAGAGGACCTTACCGTCGCGGTTGACCTCGATCACGCGCGACTGCCCGTGGCTTGCGACCAGGAAGTTGCCGTTGGCCAGCCGCTCGGCATGATAGGCGTTGGGAAAGGTGTACTGCCAATGCACCTTGCCGTCGCCATCCAGTTCGTAGACGAGGCCCTTGTTGTAGCTGGCGACGAGGTAGCGTCCATTCGGCAAACCGCCCTGGATGCTGTAGCAGCCGTCCAACCCACTGTTGAACGCGCGCACTACCTTGCCATTGGCGCTGTCCAGTTCGATCACGCGGCCCGACAGCGTGATGCAAACCAGGCGGCCGTTGCGCAACCGTTGCCCGGAGTAGATCTGACCCGCCGTCCCCTCGGGTCGATAGTTGTACACCTCCTTGTTCGCGCGCGTCACCTCCATCAGCGCCGAGTAGGTCGCGATGAAGGTGTTGCCGTTGGGCAACCGCTGCACCGAGACGGGCCGGTCGGTGAGGCGCTTTTCCCACAGGATGGTGCCGCGCAGGTTGCGCTCGGTGACGCGACTGCCGTGATGCTCGGCGATCAGCACGCGGTCACCGGGCAGGACGTGGGCGTCGATCGGCCCTGACAGTTCGCTGATCGCCCAGCGTTCCTTGCCCTGGCGGTCGATCTCGTAGACGCGACTGGTGCTCATCTGGGAGACGATCGTCCAGCCACGCTGGGGCGGCTCCTGGGCGAGCCTCGGCAAGTCGACCTTGGCCGCGTTGGCCTGCCACCACTTGGCCCAGCGATCGCGATACTCCTGCCGGTCCTTCTGATCGGAAGAGGACGGAGCGGTGGGGCCACCCTCGCCGGCAATGCGCAGCAGCAAGTCCTCGACCTGCCAGACGATGTCTGCCGGCTGGCCGGCGAGCAGGTCAATGAGCACGGGGACGGCGTCCTTCTCAAGGCCGGCGAGAAGCCCCTGCGCGGCACGGAGACGGACGAGCGCCTCCTTGTCGACAAGGAGTTGCTTGACGGCATTGCGGACGTCCTTGTCGGCGGAGCGACCCAGGACATAGGCCGCCGCGGCTCGCTTGATCAGCACGCCATCCTTCAGGGCCGGCTTCAGCGGCGCCAGGCGGTCCTTGTCCTTGTCCTGGGCAAGCGTCAGGAGAGCGCCGAAGACGTCGTCCTGCACGGAGGAGTCGTCGGCAAAGGGCAGGTAGGCGAGCAGGACAGCGACGGCATCGGGGGATTGGCGGCGGGCGAGCAGGCGGGCGGCGGCGCTGGGCAGTGACGAGCCGGGCCCCCGGTTGATCTCGTCGAGGCAGAGCGTGGCGCGGCGGGCGATCTCCGGGTCGGCGTGGCGCGTGGCCGGCTCAAGGAAGCTCTTGGCCGGCGTGCCCCACCTGAGCAGTTGCCGCGAGGCGCTCTCCCGCTGGCTGAAGGAGCGGGCGCCGAGCTGCTCGATCAGCCGCTCGAGGGCGGCGCGGTCGGCGTTGCTGAGGGTGCGCTTGCGGAAGAACGCCACGAGGCCCGCCGCGTCGGTCGGCTCCTTGGCTTCGCGGACGAGTCGTTCGTCCTCCACGAGGGCGGTGTCCTTCTCGTCGGCCGCGGCGACTGGCCGCGCTGCCAACAGCGCCAGCAGCACGGGCCCGATCAGGAGGTGCTTGCTCGGTGGCATGAAGGAAGTCTCCGCAGAGGGCCTCCGAAAAAAATCAACCGCCAGCATACCAGACGCCACCCGCGCCGGGGAGAGAGTTTGCCCGTCCCGTTACACGCGCGCCGCCATTGAACTTTCGGTGGTTAGGTGGTTAGGTGGTTAGGTGGTTGCTTAGCCCGACGCGCCAGCGAGGTTTGACGTGTTTCTCGCTGGCGCGTCGGGCTAAGCCCACCACCTAACCCCCTGAAGCTTATGCCAGGCAACTCTTTCGGCGAGCTGTTCCGCATCACGACCGCCGGCGTCAGCCACGGTCCCGGCTACCTGGTCATTATCGACGGCTGCCCGCCTGGGCTGCCGCTCTCGGCTGAGGACCTGCTTCCGGACCTGCGTCGCCGCCGGCCGGGGCAGTCGAAACTCGTGACGCAGCGCCAGGAGGAGGACGTGCCGGAGATCTGGTCCGGCGTCTTCGACGGGCGGACCGACGGCACGTCGATCGGTATCCTGTTCCGCAACACCGACCCGCGCAGCCAGGATTACAGCGACATCAAGGACAAGTATCGTCCTGGACATGCGGACTTCACCTTCGACGCCAAGTACGGCTTCCGCGACTACCGCGGCGGCGGTCGCTCATCGGCCCGCGAGACGGTCTGCCGCGTCGCCGCCGGCGCCATCGCCAAGAAGCTGCTGGGACAGCAGGGGGTGCGTGTGCTGGGCTACGTCAAGCAGGTCGGCGACGTGATCGCCGCCATGGCCGACCCCTCCGCCGTCACGCTGGAACAGGTTGAGGCAACGCCGGTGCGCTGCCCCGAGCCGGAGGCGGCTCAAAGGATGATAAATCTCATCGAGGAAGTGCGCAAGGAACAGGACTCGATCGGCGGAGTCTGCGAGTTGGTGGCGGTGGGGATGCCGCCGGGCTGGGGCGAGCCGGTCTTCGACAAGCTGAAGGCGGACCTGGCGAAGGCGCTGCTGTCGCTGCCGGCGGTGATGGCGTTCGAGTACGGCGCCGGCTTCGGCGTGGCAACCGCCCGCGGCAGCGCCAACAACGATCCGTTCGTGGCGCGCGGCGGGCGTATCGGCACGGAGACGAATCGGCACGGGGGAATGCTCGGCGGCATCAGCAGCGGTGAGCCGATCGTGCTGCGCGTGGCGATCAAGCCGACGAGCAGTCTGCCGCGACCGCAGCGGACCGTGACGCGGACGGGGGAGCCGACAGAGATCGTCACGCGTGGCCGGCACGATCCGTGTCTGTTGCCGCGGTTCGTGCCGATGGGCGAGGCGATGGTCGCGCTGGTGCTGGCCGATCACTGGTTGCGCTGGCGAGCCCAGTGCGGCACGCACGGGTGAGACCGCGGCGAGGGCTACCATTCGTCGCCCCAGGGATTTCCGGCCGGGGTGTTGGCGTCATACCAGGTCTTGAGATTGATGTCACTGGAGAAGATGCGCGCGTGGCCATCCCCCATCCCGACCGCAATCCCGGCCGCCGTGCATGCCTGGGGCAGATAGTCCAGAGCCTGTTCCCGGCGCGGCGTTATTTGGAACGGCGGCAGGTCGGGGCGGACGTCGGGGGATTGCGGAATGATGTCGTTCGACCACATATCGCCTCGGCCATCATTGGCTCCTGTGGCAGCCGGGTCGTACCACGGCTTATGCGAGGTGTATCGCCACCACGACCGCCAGACATAGTTGCCCGGGCTTCCAGGCCAGGCCACCTGCCCATAGGATTCCATGAAGAAGACCGTCTGCGAAGTGCCGTCCGGGAAGGAGGCGGGGAACTTGGTCTGCTGCCAGCTCGGAAACGCCAGGCCGTTGACGGGATAGCTGGTCCCATCGTAACCATGCCACGACCCGCCGGGCTGCGCGGTCGGGTCTTGGGGGCTCAGGAAGACCTTCGGCATGGTCCCGTAGTCGATGCCGGCGATGTAGCTCCAGTAGGTGGGCGCTCCCTCACCGTGATTCGAGCCGTCGGGGTAGCCGGGGGTGGTCGCGCCCGAGTAGTTCTTCCAGTTGCCGCGCTCGTAGAGAGGTTTCTGCCCGAGGTAGGGCAGGATGAAGTAGTACATCGATGAGGCATAGACCCACGACTTCCCAGGCTTGTAGTACGGCAGGTTGCCGCCTTGAGGGGGCAACGTTAAGTCGTGGGCGTCGCCGAAGTCCTGCAGGCCAATCACCAGCTGATGAAGGTTGCTCATGCTCTTGGTCTGCATGTCGGCCTCGCGCGTCTTCTGGAGAGCGGGCAACAGTATTGCGATCAGGATGACGATGATGGCAATCACCACCACGAGATCGACGAGCCTGAAGCTACGCCACCAACGCTTCGTGAAGATGTTCGACATGGTGGAACCCCGGAAAAAGAGAGATGATGCGGGTGGTCCCCCTGGGCAGTCCGGAACAGCATTCCGGCGATAGGCCTGCCCAATGGAAACAAATAGTATTATCGCAAAACCCCGGCCCGGTGCAAGCAAGTCGCGGTGCTCTCTCGCCTTCCGCGAGCGGCGCGGCGTCAGCCCGCCGGTGAGCGGCGCGGCGTCAGCCCGCCGGTGTGGCGTAGACCGGCGGGCTGACGCCGCGCCGCTCACCTCGGGCATCGCGTTTGCATAGATTCTCGAA
>JACOUH010000333.1 GCA_016177925.1 Planctomycetota bacterium
AGTCTGTTCCAGAAGCGGGAGGGCGAGGCTCCTGCCGAGCCGCCGACCGTGGGAAAAACCGGCTCGGCAGGAGCCTCGCCCTCCCAGACGGCCGCCTTCTGGAACAGACTCTTAGTCCCCTACTTAGTTATCGATTTACTCCAGGGGATGTGGTGGCCGTCGATCTTCAGCGGGATGCGGTAGAGGCTCGTGTCGATGGTAACGTACAATATCTTGCTCTCCTTGCCGATGCCGAAGTCGCAGTTGCTCGGCAGACCGACCGGCGTCTTGGCGCCGGGCTGCGACGGCCCGGTCGGGATGAAGGCGACCTCCTTGCCCGAGGAGTCGATCACCATCACCCCCGGCCGCTTCAGGCTGCGCACCGCCAGGTAGAGGTTGCCCTTGACGTCCTGCGTCATGCCGTCGATACCGTCTTCCTCGCCGAAGTCGATCAGCGTTTTGCGCTTGCCGCTGACCTTGCCGTCGTCGCCGAGCGGGAAGGCGTACAGCTTCATGGCACCCTTCTTCGGCGTCGGCCCCTTGGGGTCGATCTTGTCGGTGCCGTTGTTGTGGTCGACGACGTAGAGCGTCTTCTGATCGGGACTGAGGTCGATGCCGTTGGGCTTCTCGACCTCGTGCGTGATCTCCTCGACGCTGCCGTCGGTGTCGATGCGATAGACGGCGCGGTGCTCCAGTTCGCGCGGCTCGTCGCCAAGGTAGCGCGGGTCGGTGAAATAGATGCGGCCCTTCAGGTCGATGCACAGGTCGTTCGGCGCGTTGAAGTGCTTGCCCATGTACTTGTCGACGATGACGGTGCGCTTGCCCGTCTTGACGTCCCAGCGCGACACGCAGCGTCCACCGAGGTCCGATCCTTCGCAGGCGATGAGGTAGCCCTTGGCGTCGAACATCAGGCCGTTGGCGTGGCCGCTGTCTGCGCTAAAGACGGTCGTCTTCTTCGTCTTGGGGTTGAAGCGCATAATCTTCGACTTGTCCTTGCCGAGGCGGATGTCGGAGAAGTAGATGCTACCGTCGGGCGCCACCGCCGGGCCCTCGGTCAGTCCGCCCTTGACCCCGTCATTGCGTGTGTAGAGCAGTTCGAGCCTCGCCCCCTTGGGGACGATGTCGTTCTCCTCGGGGGGCGGCGGCTCCTCGGCCCGCAACGATACGGGGAGGAGTAGAAACAGGGTGAGCAGGATCGGTCGTGCCATGTCGTCTCCTTGGTGCTGGAACGCGATGCGGGACGGAATGCCGGCGCAAGTGCCGGCGGACTGATGCTTACACATCGCGGCCGGCCAATCAAGTCCCTGTTCGACAGGAAAGAGGAAGGACGGATTCGTCAGGGGACGTAGAGCCGGCCGGTGCCGCGGTAGTTGTCGATGTCGAGGAGGTAATCGAGGAGACGTTCCACCGTCTGGTCGGCGTAAGCGCGGCTGTGCCGAACGGCCTCCGGGTCGGCGAGAGTGATGACCGGCAGGCTGGTGGCACTATTCTGTTCGCGCAGAGTCGCTTCAAGGGAGTCCGGGCCGTCGTCGTTCCGGTTCCCGGTGATCAGGACGAGCTGCTGATCCTGACAAGTTTGCCAGATGATTGCGTCGGATGTATTGGGGGGCAGAGCCAGGTCGCCGAGCCTCTTCATGGACAGCTTCAGGGCATCCCAGACGTCGCGCCAGGCTTCACTCTCCAGAATCAGCATCAGGATCGAAACCTGCCCCTCGACATTGATGTCAGCCAGGATTCCCTTCACCGTTCGTCTCCTGAGCGCGCTTCCGCGCGAGCGCCTCCTTCAGGGCGAGGAGCTTGGCGTGCGAGGCATCCAGCTTGGCCTGCACCTCGGGCGGGTTGCCGCGGGCGATTCGTTCAAGAATCTTCTGGTTTGCCGCGAGCACCTCTTCGCGGTGCTCCTCGAAGTAGCGGATCAGGGCCTCGACCTCGACGATTCGGATGCCGAATGAGAAGGCGATCGAGTCGGCACGCCAGCCCTTCAGGACGTACGGCAGGATGTCGTAGATGGTGATGCGGATGTTGGCCAGTTCGGGACCCCGGCCGCGGTTGATGATCTTCACAGGCTCCATGACACCTCCGGGAACTGAACAGAATGAGTACCCCCTCATTCTACCCGTGTTCCGCCTGCGGTCCCAGGCCTTCCATTCCGCCTGTAACTTCGCCCACGAGAGTGAGTGTCCCGCAGGCCGGTGCCGGGATAATCTAATCAGAGCCGTCCTTCTTCCCGAGGCGCGTCCCGAGGTGCTCCCATGCGAAGAGCCTCCCTTCTCCTGCTGTTCCTGACCGCTGGCCCACTCGTCGCCCAAGACCCGAAACCGGCGCTGATCGTCAAACCCGATGCCTTCGAGACGCTCGTCAATCCGAAGTGCTCGCACTGTCGCGACGAGGCGAAACGCCGCGCTGCCGAGCTGCGCGACGAGGACCGCGTCCTCTGCTGGATTCGCGGCTACTCCGACGGCGGCGCCATTCCGCTGCGCTTCTTCCTCAACTCCTACCGCGTCATCAGCGACACCTATGGCGTTTTCGTCTATGACCCCGACGCCGGCTACGCCCGCGGCTTCGCCCCGTCGCTCGATTTCACCTTTTACGGGTGGCGAAATGGAGTCATGGTGATGCGGCACAAGGACGGCACGCTTTACTCCTGCCTGAGCGGCGTCGCCTTCGACGGCCCGCGCAAAGGAGACCGCCTCAAGCCAGTGCCCACGCTGATGAGTGACTGGGGCTTCTGGCTGAAGCGCTACCCCCATGCTGTCGCCTACCACATGTTCGACAAGTACAAGCCGACCGAGTTGCCCACGAAAGATCATCCCGACTCGGTCAAGAGTCTCGGCCCAGTGACCAAAACGCCTGACACCGACACGCCTGTCCTCGGCGTCGTGATCGGCGAAAAGACCCGCGCTTACCGGCTGTCGGCCATCGAGGCGGCGGGTCTGATCGCGGACAAGGTCGATGGGAAGGACGTGGTGATCCTGTGGCAGGGATCGACACGGACCGCGGCAGCCTACCACCCCTTCGCCACCGGAACGAAGAAGGGTGAGGGTAAGCCGCAGAAGGTCACGCTGCGCCGCGACGGCAAGGACTCCGCCGCCCCCTACATCGACGCAGGGACCGGCTCGCGCTGGGACATTGCTGGCCGGTCGATCGACGGCACGCTCAAGGGCTGGACATTGGAGTGGGTCGACGGCACGCAGGTCAAGTGGGGCTTCTGGACCAAGGAGTATCCGCGTACCACTATCTACGAAGGTCCCGAGAAGACGGGCGGGACGAAGCCCGATGGCAAGCCGCTGGAGGAGAAGGTCCGCGAGATCGCCGGCAGCGCCGAGTTCCTCTACAGCGTGCCGAAACACTTCGCCAAGCTGGAGGCGGTCGACTCCGGTCGGCGCGTGCGGCTGCTGATCGAGGGGGAGAAGCTGGCGAAGGTGTGGCCGCTGACCGACGATCCCGAGATCAAGGTCCACGGTTGGTGGGGCCGGCCCGATCAGCTCCAGGTCGGCGACCGCGTCTGGGTCTGGTTCAAGCTCGACCGCCGCAAGCAGCCGGTGGCAGTCATGATGCTCGCCGACGAATTGAGCGAGCAGGACGTCCACGGCGAGGGCGTCACCGTCACCGCCCGCACCACCGATCGCCTTACTCTGAAGCCGGTGAAGGGGACGGATTTTTCCCTGGCCCTGCCGCCGTCCCTGCGCGAGGCAGCGCAGCAGATGTCGCCCGGACAGAAGGTCTACGTCCAGAGCGCCGGCGGCAAGGTGCGGCTGCTACTGGACGCGGCGAGCTTCGAGGCACTGCGGAAGAAACAGCGCGAGGCGCTGGCGAAGCGCTGGGAGACAGAGGGCCTACCGGGTACGGTGACATTCCTGCACCTCAGCGGCGAGGCGGACTTCATGCTCGACCACGAGGCGATCCGCTGGGGCCGCTCGCTGAAGCCGGGCGACAAGGTCTCGCTCCAGGCCGATCCGCCGATCGCTGCCGTCGTGCGACACGTCCGGCCGTGGCGCGAGCGGACGCAGCTGCGGCTGGTAATCCACGGTGTCGACCTGGCGGACCTCAAGCTCGGCGATCGGATGCGCCTGAAGATGACGCCGCCGTCGCGCGAGGTGCTGGATGCCGCCCTGCCACCCGACATCGATCAGCCACGCAGCCGCGATGAGCGCGTCGAGTGGTTCCTGGCGAGCATCTATTGCACCTGCCCGGTCAAGGGCGACCGCTGTACCGGCATGTTCTACACGCTGGCAAGCTGCAACCCCAACGGCTGCGGCATGCCCAATGCGATGCGCCAGCACATCGGCAAGAAAATCGACCGTGGCCTGACCGACCGGCAGATTTTCGAGGAAATGCTGAAGACCTACGGCCCGCCTCTGACCCGGCCGCACCTGCTGCCCTAACGCGACGTGCGTCCACGGTGTGCCTGATAGGCACCTTTCGGAGCGTGCATGGAGAAAAAGAGCCTGGTGCGGGGGTTCCTGAACTCGCGAAACCTGACTGAACGACCGTCAAGGCCGTCCAGGCGAGAAAAGCGTTGAAATTCGTCCTTCGAGGGGGTAGCCTCTGCCCTAGAGTCGGAGTTGAGGTTCCAGGGGCGTTCATCGGCAGGAATCGGCTAGGACCTGTCGCTCGCCCCTGTCCCCCTTCCTGAAAGGGATCGCCTGTGAACCTGCCTCAAGATGCGGACGCGCAGCAACCCCGTTCAAACTCTCGCGTCCGAGAGTGGTATTCCCGGAAGAATGTCGCGGGCGCGCTGGTCTGGTACTGGCGCGATTTCCTCGGCGGGTTCTGCTACTACTTTCCCCTTCTTCTTCTTCTGCTCTTTCCGCTGGGTCTGCTCCTCGGCCTTTTCGGGGACCGGTTCGGGACAAGACTGTTGTTCCTCCACGATGACTCGCTCAAGCAGGTTTTCGCCGGCATCTCGCTGACCCTGTTCCTCGTCGCTGTTTTCTTCGTGGCCTACTTGCTCTGGCTCCGCGACATCCGGCATGGCCGGCTCGAGCCGATTTTCGAGGACTGGTTGGAGAAGTATCCAGGCGGGATCAAACCTCCTCCGACTCCCCAGCTCTACTATGGGTGGTACTTGCTCGCGCTCGTGCTGAGCGTGCTGGCGACCGTCGGCGCGTTCCTGCTGATCCTCGAGGTCGGTGGGCCGCTGCTGCGAGTCCTCTCCGGTCCTGCGGACGCCTCCCCCCCGGAGCCCGGCGAGGATGGGGGCCTCGCCTATCTCTACCTCGTGGCGGGGATAGGGGTTACCCTGGCCGCACTCTGGCGCTTTGGCCGTCATCTCGGCTCCCTGGGGGACTGGCTCATCCGCCAATTCACCCCCCGGACCGGACCAGATCGACGAGCCCAATGGGTGAAGGCCCTGGGCTGGTTCTCCGGTCTGCTCGTGCTCGTGGGTTGGGGCACCGCTACCAGGTTGCATTTCCAGGGGGACTTCTCGTTCCAGGACAAGGGCGGCACACTGGTGCTCACGATCCTTGGCCTGCTCGCCACGACGGGGGCCCTGCTTCTGGGTTGGCGGTCGAAGGCGGTGCCGCAGTGGCTCTTCGTCCTCACGTGCTTCGCCAACCTGATCCTCGTGTACGTTTTCGTGTCCTGGGGCGTAAGCAGGTGTCCCCTGGGACTCCTGGTGGGCCTGCTCCTGGGAGTTCTCTGCCTGGTGATCCTGCTCTTCGCCCTTTCGGCGTATTGCACCGGCCAGTGGCGCCACCTGCGCGAGTCGCTGCGCAAGTCGCTGGGCCACCTGAGCGACGAGGAACGCGCCTACCGCGCCCTGGGGCTGGGCGGTGTGCTGGTCATCGCTCCCTTCCTGCTCCTGGTCGCGCTTGTCCCGGCCGTCGCCTCTCCCATCCCCCTGTTCATGTTTCTCCTCTTCGTGGTGGCGGTCGTTTACGGCGTGACCGCATACTTCGTCCGTCGCAGGCTCATCATCGTCTTGATCCTCGTCGTTCTGCTCACCTTCGTGTCGCACATCCAGCCCTACGGGATGCGCTTCGAGGGCCTGGATTTCTACAGCAACGACAAGCTGGTCAATCTCCGAAGCGCGGTCAACGAAGACCACGACCGGCAGGAAGCGTTCAACCGGCTGCTGGACGAGTACAGGGACAACGAGGAACTGCTGGCCGCCACGGCCGGGACGCTGCGCGGCAAGAAGGTGGAAATGGACGACCCGACGACTTCCAAGGAGCGACAAGTAATGCTCGCACGGGAGTTGTCAATTGTTGATGACCAAAAACGGCGCGCTGAGGAAGAGCGCCAACGGTTGACGGGCAAACTGAAAAGCTCCTGGGGGGAGATGGAGAAAAAGAACAAAGTTCGTGCCGCCCGTTTCCCCAGCTGGCTCCAGCAGGAATACCCCGTGCTAGCGAGCTATCTCCAGGTTGAGGATGTTCCGGTGTTAGGGACGAGCACGGCAGGTTTGCTGGGCGCACCCTTCGGCCAGGGCCCGCTTCTGGCGGCCTCTGCACTTATCCCCGGCAGAATCCAGGAAGACCGGGAGCACCGGACGCGCCTGCTGAAGACGGGTCAGATCAAACACAAGCTGGGAAAAGGGGGGGAGCCGGAGCCGCTGATCCTCATCGCCGTCAGTGGGGGCGGGAGCCGCGCCGCCGTTTGGACCTTCCTCGTCCTCAAGCGCCTGGAGTTGGAGTTCGCCAAGAAGGGGATCGACTTCCCTTCGCACGTCCGCATGATCACCGGCGCCTCCGGGGGGATGCTCGGGGCCTCTTACTACGTCTCGACCCTGCCCCCGCCCGACCAGCGTCCGCTGGACAAGCCCCAGTTCAGGGAAGCGCGCGAAGAGGACCTCGACCAACAGCAGAAACGCCTTGGGGCCGACTTCCTCACCCCCCTGATGAAGTGTCTCGTCTTCAACGACGTGCCCGCTTGGCTCTCGCCCTGGCCAGCCCGGACGGACCGCGGGAGAGGGCTTGAGGACGCTTGGAACAGACACCTGCTCCAGCCGCCTTTCACGCCGGAGAGGGCCGACAAGCCCGGGCCGCTGGAGATGACCTTCGCGGACCTTCGCAAAGGCGAACAGGAGGGCTGGCGGCCGTCGCTCGTTTTCACCCCCATGATGATCGAGGACGGGCGTCGACTGATCATCAGCAACCTCGACCTGCGCTGGATCGTGAGCAACGACGGCGTTGTTATTCCGCATGCCCCCGAACGCTCGGACAAAACCGCGAAGTTCACAACCAACCACTCCATCGAGGGCCTGGAGTTGTTCCGCCTCTTCCCTCCTGCCTTGCAGACGATGAAACTGTCCACCGCGGCTCGCATGAGCGCATCGTTTCCCTATTTCACTCCCGCCATCTCGCTGCCAACCGTCCCGCGCCGCCGCGTCGTCGACGCCGGCTACTACGACAATTACGGCGTCAGTCTCGCCGCCGCCTGGCTGTTCAGCGAGGACAACAAGCAGTGGATCGACGAACAGTCCGGACGAAGGATTTTGCTCATCCAGATCAGGGACGGCATCACGGAACATCGACGTCAGATGCTTGACCCGAAGCCGGACAGCTCCACCTACCGCTCGCGCAGTCTCGAAGAATTGACTTCGCCTCCTGAAGGTTTGTACAACAGTCAGGAGAGTTCATCGTCCTTCCGGAACGACGGGCAGTTGGAACTGCTCTTTCGGACGGAGGAGTTGCGGGATGAACTGAGGCGCATGCGGGAGGATCAAACGCGCAGGCAGGAGGAAGTGTACAGAGCCCTCAAACGCAACCAGGACAGAATTACCCTGGCGCTGGCAGAGCCAAAGAAGGCGGCAGAGCTCCTCAAACTCTTGCAGGAGGAGCAAACGACCCTGTTGCGGAGCCTTGAGCCGCAGGCCAACACCCGCCCTCTGCCAGGGAAGGAGGGCCCGACAGTGAAGAAACGCGCGTTGAAGAACCGCGATCCTCTCAACTTCCCGTTTGTCGTTGCCAATTTTGAACTCGATCCGACCACCTCTCTTTCCTGGTATCTGTCGACTCGAGAGAAGGAGAAGATCAAGAACGCAGAAAAATCGCTCAAGGATCAGATTGACACGATCCTCAAGTGGTTTGTCATGAGTGACATGAGTGGGGAATTGCCGCTCGAAACTCCGAAAGAGTAATTCCCGCGCCGGCTGAACGTGACGCCCCCGGTTGATCGTGTGCCGAAAGAGGTGGAGGGAGCACGGAAAGCTCCCTCCGAAACCAGATCCAAAAAATCCAGACAGCTTCGCCGGAAGGAGGCAAGCAACGTGACTCGAATCATCCCCCTGCTTGGAACCCTGGTCCTGGTCCTGTGCCCCGTGGCCGCTCGCGCGGAAGAGCCCTACTTCGGCTTCCGATTCACCAAGACACGCCAGGGAACCTTTGTGGTTTCCTACGTTGATGCGTCCGGACTAGCCCAGCAGATGGGACTCAAGAAAGGGGACGTTCTGAACAGAATCAACCGGACAGAGCCGAGAACACCCGACGAGGTCCGCAAGCTCTTCGATTCTCTCTCCGGCGGCCCCTACAAGATCGAGATCGAGCGATCGCCCGACGGGCAGGGCCCGCCCGTCGCGAGGGCCCCTCTGACCGGCGAAATCCGGAGGAATGAGAAGTCGGGAAAATACTATTGCGTTCCGAAGGAGAAATAGCAGCCGTGCTGCGGATCATGCCCACTTCCACGATCGTCGTTCTGAGTGGTTGCAATTCCGATCATTCCGTTCCAAGAGCCGAGCCCGTCCGGGCGCTCGCTCACGACGAGGCTCGAAGCGCACGCCTGGCAGACGAGGGGACACCTATGTCCACGGTGCCCGTGCTGGTCATCGGGATTTGCGGCGCCTCGGCGTCCGGCAAGACGACGTTCACCAAGAAGATCCTGCAAGCCGTCGATCCGGACGTCGTCGCCCACCTTCCGCACGACGCCTACTACCACGGGCTGGAGACGATGCCGCCGTCTCTGCGCGACGCCCGCAACTTCGATCATCCGGACGCCCTCGATACCGCCCTCCTCATCAGCCACTTGCAGGACCTCCGAGCAGGGAAAACTATTGAACTGCCCGTCTACGACTTCGCCACGCACCGGCGCAAGCAGGAAACGGTCCGCGTCGAGCCGCGACCCGTCGTCTTTGTCGAGGGCATCCTCGTCTTCGCCGATGCCCAGCTGCGTGCCGGGATGGACCTCAAGGTCTTCGTCGAGACAGCCGACGATGTCCGTATCCTGCGCCGGCTGTATCGGGACATCAGCGAGCGCGGCCGGACCCTGGAGACGATCATCGAGCAGTACCTGACGACGGTGCGGCCGATGCACAAGGAATTCGTCGAGTTGTCACGGCAGTTTGCGGATGTGATCGTCCCCGGCGAGGTCCACAACGAGGCGGCCGTGGACCTGATCGTCACCAAGGTCCGCGCCTGGGTCAACGAGCTGCGCCGGCGGGGCGCCCTTTCTGAGTGAGGCCCGTCCTGGCGCCGGTTTTCCTGTAGCCACATGCAGGCTGCGTACAGGGTCAGGCGAGCAGCTCCTTGACCGGCTTGGCACCCTTGTCAACGACACGGATGGGCCGGCCGTTCGGCGTGTTGCGGCTCTTGCCATAGTCGATGCCCAGCACCTGGCAGACGGTCGCCATGAAGTCCAGCGCTGAGATCGGCCGCTCGACGACACTGGCCCCTTCCTTGTCGGTCTTGCCGATGATCTGCCCCGCCTTGATGCCGCCACCGAACAACACCGTGCTCCAGGCGCGCGGGTAGTGGTCGCGGCCCGGCTTGGCTCCGCGAGCGTTGATCCTCGGCGTGCGGCCGAACTCGCCCATCCAGATGACGAGCGTGTTGTCGAGCAGGCCGCGGTCCTTCAGGTCGCTGATGAGCGTCGCCATCGGCCGGTCGATCTGCCCGGACAGCCGCTTCACGCGATCGAAATTGTCCTGATGCGTGTCCCAGCCGCCCAGCGTCACCTCGACGAAC
>JACOUH010000348.1 GCA_016177925.1 Planctomycetota bacterium
AGGGAAGCGGGGAACTTTGCAACGGCAGTTGCTCCTCCTCTCAGCCCCGAAGGGGTGATCGTCAATCGCCTCGGGTCTTGAGCCCCGAAGGGGCGGCCGTCAATAGCCTGGGGCGTCAGCCCCAGGAACAACAGAACGAGCAACAATGTCCAAGCCCCGAAGGGGCGGCAGGGACCGTGTCCGTTGCGGGCACTGCCGCCCCTTCGGGGCTTGGTTCTCTATCTGTTGCGGCCTGCTCCCGGGGCTGACGCCCCGGGCTATTGACGGCCGCCCCTTCGGGGCTGAATCCGGGGTCGCGCCTCGCTCACCGAGGTTTCCTCAGTGGGAAGGGCCGTCGAAGTAGATGGGGCGACTCGGCCGCTGGCGGCGGGCGCGGGCCTCCGCTTCCTTGTAGCGCTGCTTGCTCGTTCGCACCGTCTCGGCCGCCGCCAGCAGGTACTCCGTGAGGGAGCGCGGCGGCCGGCCATGCACCCGGTCGTTGGCGAGCAGCGTCTTGGCGTCCTCCGCCGTCCGCTTGAGGTCCGCCCCGGTGAAGCCCGCCGTTGCCGCGGCGGCCCGTGGCAGTTCGGCCTCGCCCAGCGACGACGGCAGGCCCGCCAGGTGCCGCGCCAGAATGGCGGCACGGGCACCGTCGTCGGGAAGCCGCATCTCCAACCACAGTTCCACGCGGCCCGAGCGCACCAGCGCCGGGGGCAAGTTGCCGACGTCCATCGCCGTCAGCATCACGCAGACACGGCCGGCGCTCTCGCTCTCCAGACCGTCGAGCATCGTCAGCAGGTAGCGATACAGACCCAACTCCTCGCCGCTCTCGAAAATGACGTCGCTGTCGTCGATGAACAGCACCGACGGAGCGTTCTGCTGGGCTGCCGCAAAAATGTGATGAATCTGATAGTAAAAATCGCTCGCGCCGGAGATGACGGTCCCATCGACCAGGAAGAACTTGCCCTTGAGCCGGTGGGCCAGGGCGCGGCCGACCGTCGTCTTGCCGGTCCCGGGCGGACCGGCCAGCAGCACCCCGCGCTTCGGCTTCAGCTTCAGTTCCGTGGCCAGCTCGTCGTTCTCCAGCGGCAGGACGATGTTCGCCTCCAGGCTTGCAACCACCTCGTCGACCCCCTTCAGGTCGCGCAGGTCGACCTGCTCCACCTCGCGTAGGTCGACGTTGCTGGTCAGCCGCTGCGAGCGCAGGTAGTCAATGAAGCCCTCGGTGTCGAGGTCCTCCTGCCGTGCCAACCACAGGCACGAGGCCTTGAGCTGGTGTGCATTCAGATTGGGAGCGAAGCGATAGACTTTGTCGAAGTCGAGGCGCCGGGCCCGCTCGTTACCCAGGTACGCCCGGCACAGCGAGCGGTAGTCGTCGGCCTCGAAGTCGGGGATGCCGAACACGTAGCCGCGGTCCCGAATCGGCGAGGGCGTGCCGCTGTCTATGCCGAAGACGAGCTTCTTCTGCGCGGCGACGGCGTAAGCAGACAGGGTGGTCAGCGGGGCGTTGAGGAAGTTACTGCGTGGGTAGGCGCCGCAGCACCCCAGGGTGACATCGCTGATGAGGTGAAGGTCGTCGACGATAACGCAGTCGTGGGCTGCCAGGGCGTCGCTCACCAGCAGTTCGAACGTTTCCTCCATCGCCAGCGGGTGCCGCGGCCGCAGCGCGTCGACGTACTCCTTGACGGTCAGAAAGGCCCCGCCGTGCTGGCGCTGAACCTCGTGAAGCAGGGTTGTCTTGCCCATGCCCCGGTCGCCCTGGAGGGCGACAACGTGGGCAATGGTGAGGGCGGTCGTCACGCCGTCGAGGGCGCGGCGCTGAGCGGGGGTGAGATGTTCTGCCATTCGGAGGCCCTCGCGGGGAGGGCTGGTTCGAGTGAGGGAGAGGCGACTCTCTTTACAACGGACACGCCTCCGGACGCGAGGTTCGCCTGTTTGCCGAAGAGGGCCTGAGCCCGGTGATCTGGCTGTCGAGGCCAACGCCCGCCGCAAGGGCCTGCCGCGTGCCGAGGTCGAGCGCTGGGTGGCGGCAAATCTCGCCTACGAGGTGGAATGAACGCCGGAGGTTACCCCGCCGCCCCGGGCCGCCAGGTACAGGTGGCTGCCGCAGTCCACCACCGACTCCAGCTTGCCGAAGCGGTGGTGGGCGACCTGCTGACCACAGCGGCGGACGAAGTAGGGGCTGGCGTGGCCGCAGTCGAACCCCGTCGAGTCCAGGACCGCACGGCGGAGTCTGGAATAAGGCTCTTCGGAGGGAGGGTAGAGGGGGCTGAGGTCAACGGTCGTCTCGCCCAATCCACTTCGGCGTTTCGGGTGCCGGCCGGTGAGTTGCGAGGGCGTCGAGAAGTTCCCCGGGTTCGTCGCAAAGGCTTAGTAGCTCTCGATGTTGTGGCTTGAGGAACCCGTCCTCCACAGCCCGGTCTATCCACGCCAGGAGAGGGTCGAAGAAGCCGCTGACGTTCAGCATGCCAACCGGTTTGGCATGCAACCCGAGCTGAGCCCAGGTCAGGATCTCGAACGTCTCGTCCAGGGTGCCGTAGCCCCCAGGGAGAGCGACGAATGCGTCGCTCAGGTCCGCCATCAGGGATTTGCGCTGGTGCATGGTCGCGACAACCTGCAGCTCGGTCAGCCCCGGGTGGGCGAGTTCCCTGTCGACCAGCGATTGCGGGATCACACCGATCACCTCGCCGCCGGCGGCGAGCACCGCGTCGGCCAGGACCCCCATCAGTCCGATGTGCCCGCCACCGTAGACCAGACCGAGGCCGCGCTCGGCCAGCAGCCGCCCGAGCCGCGTCGTCGCCTCGGCATAGTCGGGCCGGCCGCCGGCACTGGAACCACAGAAGACACAGATGCGACGCATCCAACGACTCGCCTGAAGATCGATTTCAGCAACCCTCCCCCCGTCCCCCTCGCCTGCCAGGAGAGGGGGAGAAAGACCGCGCTTTTCCCTTTGCTCCCCCTCTCCGCTTCGGGGAGGGGGCCGGGGGGAGGGGTTGATGGAAGGCGTCACGCTGGTCGGTTCACTCGTTGGCGCCGGTGGTGCGGCCGAGGGCGATGTCGAACTCGCTGAGCAGCGGCACCAGCATCGCGAACAGCGTGAACCCGAAGGCGCCGGCAATGACGAAGAACGGCATCAGCGGGTCCGACGACTCCGCCGTGCCCGGCTTGCCCACCAGCACGTTGATCACGCAATAAAGGACCGCGAAGGGGCAGAACCAGCTCGCCAGCGTCAGCGCCGCCGACGGCCGGCTGCCGTTGAGCACCCACCACAGTCCGCTCACCCCCGCCACCGTGAACACCAGGAAGCTCGTCCACTGGTACTCGAAGCGGCCGTTGATGATGATCAGATACACACACACCAGCGTCCCGACCGAGAGGAAGAAGACCGTGCTTAGCGTGTTCAGCACGGCCAGCCGGCTGTTCGGCGTCCGCAGCGAGACGTGGACGCCGAACACGACGGTGAAGGCGATCAGGACCAGCGCCGCGCCGACCATGCACAGGGCCGCCTCGTAGTTTACCAGCGCTCGCATCTGCGTGTAGTTGGCCGGCGGCGTCGCCAACCGCCCCGCCCCGGCATAGACGATAATCAAGATCAACGGAGGAAGGATATACTCCTTGGTGTTGTAGAGGATGCCGCCCAGCTTGCCGAAGATGAACTCGCGCGGCGTCAGGTCAGTGACCAGCAGCAGGTCGAGCGCGCCCGTGTCGCGCTCGGAGGTGATGGCCGTCGCCGACTGGGCGGCGATCAAGAGCAGGCTGAGGATGCCCGCCGGCACGAGGCCGTAGGCGGCGATGTACACGGGCGTGCGTCCGGGAGCCGACGCCAACGTCAGAGCGTAGTAACAGACCAGGGCGAAGACGACGCCATAGGCCAGCTTGACCAGCAGCGGCCGGCGCCCGTAGGCACGCGTGAAGACCTCGCGCCACAGGATCGGGTTGTCGCCGACCTCGCGCACCGCCCCGGGCGCCGCATGGATGCTCTTGCGATCGCCCTTGCCGGCGGTCGTTCCCTCCGCCGCGCCCGACCCGCTCTCGCAGGTGCCCCGGCCAACGCCGGTCAGGGCCGCCTCGGCCGCTTCGCTCTCCTCGCTGACCTGCTCACGCTGGATGATCGGCTCGCCACTGGGGTTCCAGACGCGCAGCCGCAGCATGCCCCAGCCGGTCAAGAGGACGCTGAACAACCCCATGACGACGGCGTAGCCGTAGGCCGGGGCGAGCGGCGGGTCGTCCGGGTAGCGGGGCTGGTGGACGCTGTCCAGGGCTCGGAATGGCTCGAACCACTGCTGGTAGGTGTCGACCACCGGCAGGGCGGCCGGGTCGAGGACGCGGGCGGCGACCAGTGGGAGGCCGTTGACCAGGCACAGGTAGAGGACAAGGAACAGGACGGTCAGCGCCAGCGCCTGGAACGTGCGATCGCGCCACAGGGCGACCAGGGTGCCAAGCGAGCCGGCGGCAAGCACGGTTGAGGCAAGGATCAAGAGGGTCTGCCCGACCTGGTAGGGCGCCACACCGCCGAGGAGGGTAATCAGCAGCAACAACGGCACGACTGCTGCCAGGAACAGGGCAATTTGCAGCAGACTGCCGAGGAGTTTGCCCAGGACGATCTCGTAGTCGGCGAGGTCGGTCAAGAGCAGCAGGACGAAGGTGCGGCGGTCCTTCTCCTGGGCGACGGCGGCGGCCGCGGCGAGGGCCGAGAAGAACAGCAGCAGGACGAGCTGGACGGCGGCGCAGAGGCGGAACAACAGCGGGCCGAAGCGGCTGGTTTCGTAGAGCGTCGGCGTGATGCTCCAGCCGACGGTCGCCTGCCAGGCGGTAACCGCCAGGACCCAGAGGACGCCGAGGTATGCCGCCCGGTTGAGGTAGTGCTGCGGCCGGCGTGGCACGGTCAGCACTTCACGGTTGAAGATGGGGCCCAGCAACGAAACGTTCCCCCCCGCCCGGGCTTGTCTGTCCCCGCGCTGGCGCTTCGGGCTTGTTTGTCCCCGCGCTGGCGCTTCGGGCTTGTCTGCCGCCCGCGACACGCCTTTCAGTACGCCGGCCATCGCCGAATGGTTCCGCCGGGCCACACTGCTGTTATAGCAAGGAGAGGTGGTGCGCGCCGCTGGCCATGCTGTAGACTTGAGGCATTCGGCCGGTGTGCGGACATCCCCGTGGCCGGGACACGAGAAGACTCAACGGGAGGATTCAGCATGGCTCTCCCCTCGGACAAGCACCCCGATGCGGCGAAGGAGAAGCCGGACGCCACAGTGGTCACGGAAGGCTCGGCCGGCAACGTCGCGCCGAACGCGCGCGAGCCGGAGGATCCGTACGCCACGCTGGCTTCCTCGCGCGGGCCGGACGCTGCCGCGGGAAAGCCTCTGCCCGATGCCTCGCTCGCCACCCTGGCGCTGAGCGGGGAAGCGGCTCCCGAGGTGACGTGCGGGCCATCGGACAAGGACGATGTCAGGAACGTCGCCCCCGACACCTGCCACCTCGCCCCGGAAGAAGTCGCGCCCCCGACAGAGCAGCTCTCCCACCCGAAGGAATCGATCACGCCTCTCGACCAGACGCTCAACATGCCGAGCGACTCCCTGCCGGCCGCCGGACACTCGCCTGGGTGGGAGGAGCCGCCGAAGACCGAGGCGATGGATGCCTCCCTGGGTGACGGGACACAGGTCCTCTCGGAGCTCGGCGGGCGGCAGCAGGAGAGCCCGCTCGACCAGACGCTGGCGGAGCCGCCACCGTCCGAAGCGCTGGCCGCCTCATCCTCCGGCGGCACCGACCTGCTTACCGCTCCGCCGACGCAGCACGCCGACGATCCGGGCAGGCCACTCGCATTGACCCTGTCGCCGACCGGGGCACCCGCGCCAGCGGGTCGGGCGACGTCTGCCGATGTCCGCGCGCGCCGCACGGTGGTCCCCGGCTACGAGGTGTTGGGCGAGCTGGGTCGTGGCGGCATGGGCGTCGTCTACAAGGCGCGGCAGCTGAGGCTGAACCGCCTGGTCGCGCTCAAGATGATCCGCTCCGGTGCGCAGGCAGGCAGCGACGACCTGGTCCGCTTCCGCAAGGAGGCGGAGGCGGTGGCGAAGCTGCACCACCCCAACATCGTCCAGATTTACGAGATTGGCGAAGCGGACGGCCTGCCCTTCTTCTCCCTGGAATTCGTCGACGGAGGGAGCCTGCACGAACGCCTCAGCAAGGACACGGGCCTGCCAGCCCGGCAGGCGGCGGAGGTGGTCGAGGCGCTGGCGCGAGCGATGCATTACGCCCATGCGTGCGGCGTCGTCCACCGCGACCTCAAGCCCGCCAACGTCCTGCTGTCCCGCGACCCGGCGAGCGGGGGGCGTGAGCCCCCTGATTCGTCGACGCCATCAGGGGGCTCACGCCCCCCGCTCACCGGGCTGGTGCCCAAGATTACGGACTTCGGACTCGCCAAGCACCTCGAGACGGACACGCACCAGACGCGCGAAGGCTCGATCCTGGGCACGCCGAGCTACATGGCGCCCGAGCAGGCCGAGGGACGCAACAAGGACATCGGCCCGCCCGCCGACATCTACGCGCTGGGGGCCATCCTCTACGACCTGCTCGCCAGCCGCCCGCCGTTCCGCGGCGAGACAGTCATGGACACCCTCCAGCAGGTCATCTACGCCGAGCCCGTCCCGCCGACCCGGCTGCAGCCGAAACTGCCGCGCGATCTGGAGACGATCTGCCTCAAATGTCTCCAAAAGGAACCGAAGAACCGTTACGCCGCGGCGGGCGACCTCGCCGACGACCTGCGGCGATTCCTCGGCGGCGAGCCGATCCAGGCCCGTGCCACGCCTGTCTGGGAGAAGGCGGTCAAATGGGCGCGGCGCCGGCCGGCGGCGGCGGCCCTGGTCGGGTTCGCCTTCCTGACCGTCATTGGCCTGATTGTCGGCAGCAGCGTCTATGCCGGCATGGAGCGGCGCCGCGCCAACCGTGAGGCGGAACTAAAGTCCAAGGAGATCGAGGAGCACCAGCGCGCCGACCGAAACGCCGAGCGGGAGAAGGAGCAGCGCCAACGGGCGGACAAAGAGGCCGTGGAAGCCAAGCGGCAGCGGAAAGCGGCAGAAGAGGCGCGGGACGAGGCAAAGCGGGAAAAGGAGGAGGAGCGGCGGCAGCGCCTCCGCGCCGACCGGCGAACGCGCGACGCCGTCGAGGCGGTCGACCGGCTGCTGGTCCACGCCGGCGACCTGCGGCTGGAGCACATCCCTGAGTTGCAGGACCTTCGCCGCGACTTCCTGCTCGACGCCCTCGACTTCTCCGAGCGCTTCCTCCGCGACAATAGCGACGACGTTGTCCTGCGCGACCAGACCGGGTTCGCTCATCGCCGGGCCGCCATCATCCTCGATCGGCTCGGCGAGCGGACCAAGGCGGTCCAGTCCTACCGCCAGGCCCTCGACTACTTCGAGGGGCTGAGGAAGAGCGACCCAGACAACGACTACTACTGCCGCAATGTCGCCCTGGCTTCCAACGACCTGGGCATCGCCCTGCATGCCGGCCAGAAACAGGAGGAGGCAGCCAAACACTTCGACGACGCGGTCCGCCTGCTGCGCGCGGTCCAGGCCCGCCAGGCCGACCCGCACGCCCTGTTCGCCCTCTCATTCGGCGCCGCCGTCGTGGGGCCGGCACACCCCCCCGGGCAACGCTGGCACGCGGTCTGGCAGATGATCGTCGCCGCGACCGAGACCGAGAAAGCCCGCATCGACCGAGCGCTGCTCGCCGACGCTCATCTGCACCGCGGCAACCTTCGCCTGACGCGGGGACAGGTCTCCGCGGCCGCCGAGGATTTCCAGAGCGCCGTGCCGCTGTACGAGCAGCTCCACGTTGAAGTCCCCCAGACGACGGCCTACCAGGCGCGCCTCGCCGAGGCCAATAGCAGCCTCGGCGTCCTCCTCCAGGGCAGCGATCCGAAGCGAGCGATCCAGGCCCTCGACCGGGCTGCCGTCCTGCTGAAGCCGCTCACCGAGCGCTTCGCCTGGATTGGCGATTACCGCGCTGCGCTGGCTCAGGTCCATCGCAACCGCGGCGCGCTGCGCTACGTCCTCGCCCTGCGCCAGCGCCAGCAGAAAGCCTCGCCGTTGCCACACTGCGGACGATCGGAAGAGCGCTCCGACGAGGAATCGCCACCGGAAGTGAAGCAGGTCTATGGGCAGGTCGGAGAGGACCTGCGTCGATCCGTCGACCTGCTAGCGAAGCTGGCCGCCGACTACCGCGCCGTGCCGGAGCACCGGGAGCAACTCATCCAGGTCCGCCAACTGCTCGCCTTCGTCACCCACTCAGCGCTGCAAGACCCGCGCGAGGCGGCCCGCGTGTGGCAGGACGTCATCGACGACGTCGGCAAGCTGCCGCCGAAGTTCCGCAGCGATCCGCGCTGGCGGCTAAAGCTCGCCATCGCCTATGACGGCCTGGCGCAGGCCTACAGTGCCGCCCAGGTTCGCCGCATCCAGGACGCCAACCAGGCCTGGCGCAAGGCGATCGATGTCACGGAGTTGCTGGTCGAGGAGTACGAAGGCGAGCAGGTCTTCTGGAAACAGTGGGTCGACAGTTACTTGAACCGCATCGTCATGTGGAAAGGACAGGGTCGCCTCGCGGAGGCAGAACGGGACTGCCGTACCCTGGTGTCCATCCTGGAGAAGCGTGCCCGCAAGTTCTCCACGGCGACCCACCTCGCCGAGCTGGCAAGCGCTCACCACGAATGGGCCCTCCTGCTCCGGCAACGCGGCCAGCGCGACGACGCCGAGCGCCATCTGAAGCAGGCCGTCGCCTGGCAGCGCGAGGTGCTCCTGAAGGCCCCTACCGACGCCTGCCAGTTCTGGTCGCTGTGCGTCTACCAACTCGCCGCGAGCGACGACCAGGCGGCCGAGACGGTCAGCGCCTGGGTGAAGGCCGTGCCGGAAAACCAGCAGCCGCGTTACCACGAGGCGGCATGGTGCCTGGTCCAGTGCGCCGCCCAGGCGGTGAAGCAGGGCAAGAACACGGAGCCCCTCGCCGGGCGTGCGGTCGAACTGTTGCGCAAAGCCGCCGGGCAGGGCACCCTGGATGCCCGCTTCCTGTCGAAGAAGGAATTCGATCCACTGCGCGAGCGCCACGACTTCAAACAGGTCGAGCGTTCACTGACGAAGCCGAAATGACTCTTCCCGGTGGGTTTATTAGCCCGACGCGCCAGCGAGGTTCACTGGGTCCCTCGCTGGCGCGTCGGGCTAATAAACCCACCCCACCACCCCACCACCCCACCACCTGACCACGTTCGCCGGGTTGCCGGCCATCCCTGGACCGCGGACGTTCCCGGTCTTCACGTCTTAATCGCTGACTGCGCACGGACTTCCGATGAAGAGCGCCGCGCAGGCCAGCCGATAGGAAAGGTATTCCTGGCCTCTCCGAGTCGCGGTGGGCAGGCGCTGGGGCGTCACGGGGAACGCCCGGCCTGCCTTCCCACCTTCCCGCGCAAACGAGACGGCCCGCGACCGACCCTCGACAGGGGGCCGCAGGAGACCATCCTCATGATCGGCGAGGACGTAATGGTTCCCAGTTCCGAGGCAGACCAGCTGCGGCAGCAGCTCCTGCAAGCCCAGCGGCTCAGCAGCGTCGGGGCGCTGGCCTCCGGCGTGGCTCACGAGTTCAACAATATCCTGACCGCGATCATCAACTACGCCAAGCTCTCCCTCCGGCCCCAGAGCAGGGATGCCGACCGCGTCCAGGCCCTCGAGAAGATCCTCAAGTCCGGACAGCGCGCCGCCCAGATCATCAAGAGCATGCTCGGCTACGCCCGCAATACGTCGCAGCGGCAGAACACCGACCTGGTCGCCCTGATCGAGGACGTGCTGCTGCTGGCGGAGAAGGACCTGAGCAAGCACAACATCCAGGTCGAGAAACGCTACCAGGGGCGGCCGCAGGCTCCGGTGGTGGCGGCCCAGATCGAGCAGGTGCTGCTCAACTTGATCCTCAACGCCCGCCAGGCGATGCCGCGCGGCGGACGGCTGCGCATCGACGCGCGGCACAACGAGCGGACCCACATGGCCGAGGTGCGCATCGCCGACAATGGCTGCGGCATCCCGGCGGACAAGCTGCGGTTGATCTTCGAGCCGTTCTACACGACCAAGGAACCCGACGAGCACGGCCACGGCGGGACCGGCCTGGGACTGAGCGTTTGCCGGCAGATCATCGAGCAGCACAACGGCCGCATCCGCGTCGAGAGCCTGATCGGCAAGGGTTCCACGTTCACAGTCAAGCTGCCGTGCGAGGAAGAAGCACGGGTGCCGTAGGTCCACTTCTCTGCAACAATCGATCGTTCTCTCGCAAGACCCCGGCAACACTTCCCAAAGTTCATCGGGGTGCGCGTCAGATGATTCCCGGCCTCTCCTGTCGGAGCTGGCTCACCAGATGCGGCAACGGTCTTCGCGCGTCCGTGAATTCGGATGAGCGAGTACACCCTTGCCTTCTTGTACCGTCCTCCCATGTTCTCCCAGTCAATAGAATTCACGCGGATGCCCCGCGCCGCGGGCCATCCCTTTTTCACCCGACAGGATGCGAGAACATGCTCACTCTGTACGACCAGGTCCAGGAGGCCAAACGCTTCATCCAGTCGCGCTGGGCGTGTACGCCGCGGGCCGGCATCATCCTTGGCACCGGTTTGGGCGGGCTGGTAGACGACATCGAGGCCGAGGCATCGCTATCCTACGGCGACATCCCGCACTTCCCGCACTCGACCGCCCCGTCGCACAAGGGCGAGCTGGTCTGCGGCAAGCTCGCCGGCAAGCCCGTCGTCGCCATGCAGGGTCGCTTCCACTTCTACGAGGGATATTCTCTGAAACAGATCACCTTGCCGGTGCGTGTCATGCACGCGCTGGGGGCCGGCGTGCTGATCGTCAGCAACGCCTGCGGCGGCATGAACCCGCAGTACGACAAGGGCGACCTGATGCTGATCGAGGACCACATCAACCTGCTCGGCGACAACCCGCTCCTTGGCCCCAACGACGACCGCCTTGGCCCGCGCTTCCCCGACATGAGCCGGCCCTACAATGTCGAACTGCTGCGCCTGGCCCAGCGCATCGCCCTGGAAGAGCAGATCGTCTGCCACAAGGGCGTGTTCGTCGCGGTGCCGGGGCCGAACCTCGAGACGCGGGCGGAGTACCGCTTCCTGCGTGGCGGCGGCGCCGACGTCGTCGGTATGTCGACAGTGCCGGAGGTCATCGTCGGCGTCCACGAGGGGATGCGCAGCCTCGGTCTGTCGGTCGTCACCGATCTGTGCTTGCCGGACGCCCTGGAACCGGCGAAGCTGGAGGAGATCATCGCGGTTGCCAACGAGGCGGAGAAGAAGCTGCGTGTATTGGTGCGTCGCGTCGTGGGGGAATTGCCGTGAAGCGCGAGGGCCCAGCGCTGTTCTTCGCCCTGGTCTATCCGACCCTGCTGGCGTGGTTCTACTTCCTGCTGCTGGCCGGTGGCGGTGGGAAGCCCAACCCCGTGCAGCAGGCCGCCTACGGGGCCGGCAAGGGCCTTCAGTTCGCCGTTCCGCTGCTGTTCCTGTGGTGGTGTGATGGGTGTCTGCCGCGCCCGGGCTGGCCGCGTTTCGACCGGCTGACGGTGGCGGCCGGCTTCAGCCTGCTCGTGCTTGGCGGCATGTTCGTCCTCTACTTCGGCGCTCTGCGCGGCAGCTCGCTGTTCACCGGCACGCCAGAGCGGATTGCCGAAAAACTGCGCGAGTTCAATCTGACGACCCTGCCGGCCTATGTCGGCCTGTCGGCCTTCCTCTCAATTCTACACTCCTTTTTGGAGGAATATTACTGGCGCTGGTTCGTCTTCGGCCGCCTGCGCATGCACCTGTCGTTCGGACCGGCGGCTGCCCTGTCGAGCCTGGCGTTCATGTCGCATCACGTCATCGTGCTGTCCGTCTACCTGCCGGGTTACTTCTGGACGGCGGTGCTGCCCCTGTCGTTGTGCATCGCCGCCGGCGGCTTCTTCTGGGCGTGGCTCTACGAGCAGACGCGGTCGATCTGGGCGGCCTGGCTGAGCCATCTGCTGATCGACGCGGGCATCCTGGTGATCGGCTACGATTTGCTGCGCGGATCACTCTTCACTGGCCCCTGAGACGAGGAGTGAGCCGCAACACGAGGAGATTGGGCATGGCACACGACACCTTCAAGGCGGGCGATCTGACCGCGGTCATCGGCGACAACGCGGCGCACGGTACGCATCGGGCCGGCTACAATGGCGTCTGGAGCTTGACGCACAAGAGCGAGCTGCGCAACCTCTTCGTCCCCGCCGTCGCGGGGCTGAACTTCGAGCACATCTTCGACGGCGACAAACGCGACGCCGACAGCAGCCGCAAGGTCTTCTTCGAGCCGCGCAACGCCCCGATGACCTTCAAGAAGCTCTCCGCTACCGAGGCGGAACTGCACCAGCCGCCGACGCCGACGTTCCATCTGGAGAGCTGGACGCGCTTCCAGTTGACCGCCCCGCACTACCTCGACTTTTCGTTCCGCTGCGTGGCGACCCAGCACGTCTTCGCCCACGGCACCATCGGCCTGTTCTGGGCGAGCTACATCAACGCCCCGGAGGATCGCAGCATCTACTTCCGCGGCGCCGGCCTGTGGCAGCAGCTGTGTACGCAACGGCACAACGACGAGAGCAGCGTCCGCCACCGCAATGACAAGCTGGAGTTGAAGTTCAGCCCCGGCCTCGGCGACGCCCTGTACCGCAACCTGTCGCCGCTGCGCTACGACGAGCCGTTCTACTACGGGCTTTTCGGCAAGAACCTGTTCCTGCTGATGTTCGACCGCACGGAGGGCATCCGCTTCACGCACTCGCCGAGCGGTGGCGGCGTCAACGCCAAGGAGCAGACGACAAACCCGGCGTGGGATTTTCAGTTCCTGGTGCCGAAGTACGAGGTGAAGAAGGAGTACGGCTTCCGCGCCCGCGCCGTCTACCGCGAGCGCTGCAGCCGCGCCGAAGTGCTCAGGGAATTCGCAAGCTGGCGCAAGTAGCGCGCGAAAATGCTTGCTCCGAAAGGGCGCGGACGGTAGCTTGAACAAGTCGAGTACACCCCTTCGACTCTCAGCCGGCGAGAAACAGACATGAGTATCCGATTCGCCTGTGCCTGCGGGCAGGAGTTGACGGCACGCGAGGAGTTCGTGGGCCAGCGCGTCAAATGTAGCGTCTGTGGCGAGGTGCAGACCGTCCCCGGCGAGGCGGGACCGTCTCCGGCGCGCGCGCCCGCTCCGGCGTTCATCCGCTTTCACTGCAGCTGCGGGCAGGCCTGCCAGGCGAAAACGGAATACGCCGGCCGCAACACGCGCTGCCCGCGCTGTTCCACCATCCTGACAATCCCTGCCGGCGGCATCACTGCCGAGCCGCCGGCCCCGCGCCACCCGGCCGCCCTCCAGGCCGACGAGCCCGTCCGTTCCTCCACTCGAAGGTCCGCTCCCGAAGAGGACGACCTCGAAGCCAATCGGCTGCGCCGGCGGCGAAGCGTCAAGAAGTCGAAGCGGTGGGTCTGGTTGACCGCGGCCGCGGTCCTGCTGCTGGCCGGCGGCGGCCTCGGCCTGTGGCTGCTATTACGCAGCGGCACCTCCAGCGACTTCGACCTGGTGCCGCGCGACGCCCAGGGCTTCGTCACCCTCCGCGTTGCCGACATCCTCGACTCGCCGCTCGGCAAGAAGCTTTTCGATCGGTTGGGGAAACAGCAGGCGCAGTGGCTGGAGATAGTGGAAAAGAAGATCGGCCTCTCGCTCAAGGACATCGAGCGCGTGACCACGGTCTGCAAGAACCTTGAACAGAAGGAAATCTGGGTCATCATCCAGACGACCAAGGCGTGCGATAAGGACAAGATCCTCTCGGCGATGGTGGGGGCCGAGGAGAAGAGTTACGACGGCAAGAAATATTACCACAACAATTTCAGCGGCACCGCCATCCATTTCTATAGCCGGCGCGTCATGGTACTGGGGGAGGAGAAGGGACTCAAGGCGTGTCTTGATCTGAAGAGTCCCAAAAGCGGCCCGCTGGACGAAGCGCTGAAAGCAGCGTCGAAGAGCAAGAACCAGTTCGCTGCCGCGATCAACCTGCCGTCGAGTGCCCTCGCGGACGCTCGCAAGAAGCTGAGCGGCAAGCAGGAGAAGTACAGACCGCTGCTCGAGCTGACCACGGCCTACGCGGTGGCGGCGATCAAAGAGGACATCGAGTGGGAATTGGGCGTTGACTTCCCCGACAAGGACAAAGCCAGGGACGCCGAGAAAGTGACCAACGATGGCCTCCAGGAGCTGAAGAAAGAGCTGGCGAACAAGGAGAAGGAGATACGCGACGGCATCCGTCTGCTTGGTCTCGGCGACCCCGACCGCGCGCTCGACCAAACGCGACAATTCCTTGAACAGTTGACCCCGAGGGCGAGCGACCGGACGGTATCCTTGAATTGGAAAGTGAAAGGGACCGAGATGCTGGAAGGTGTGGAGGTCTTTGGGAAGCTGGCGTGGCTGGACGCGGTGAACAAAGTCCGCCAGAGCGCCGTCCGAACCCAGGCGCAGAACAACTTCCGTCAGATTGTGATCGCGATGCAAGACTACGCGGACAACCATCAGGGCCAGCTGCCGCCGGCGATCATCCGTCATCCGCAAACAAAAAAGCCGTTATACAGCTGGCGCGTCGCCCTCTTGCCCTACCTGGAGCAGAACGACCTCTACAAGAAGCTGAAGCTCGACGAACCGTGGGACTCCCCGCACAACCGCCTGCTGCTGCAAACGCCCAAGGTCTACCAGATGCCGTCTGCCCAGCCCGAATGGCCGGGCCAGACCTTCATCCAGGTCTTCACGGGCCCTGGCACGCCCTTCAACGGCGAGCAGGGGCCGCGCTTGCCTGCCTCCTTCCCGGACGGTATGTCGCAAACCATCTTGATCGCCGAGTCCAAAGTTGCCGTCCACTGGGCGGCCCCGCAGGACATCGTCTACAACAAGCAAGGCTCGCCGCGTCGCTTCCTTGGCAACCGCTACGGCATGGGGCCGCTGGTCGGCATGGCCGACGGGGTCGCGCGCTTTGTCGGGCCTGGCGTGAGTGACGAAACCCTGCGCCGCGCTATCGACCCCGCGGATGGGCTCCCGCTCGGTCCCGACTGGAACCAATGACAGCGGCCGACGGACCGCCGCGCATCGCCGGAGTTGCGGGATCGGCTCGCTTTGCGGGATGGATCGAAAGGAGCGACCGGCGAATCGACGTGAAAAGGCTTGCCTCTGGGGGAGCCAAGCCGCTAGCTTGAACGGAGACCTACACCTTCTGCTACTGACCCAGCGAGAGCAGCCATGACCATCCAATTCGCCTGTGCCTGCGGACAGCAGCTGGCGGCCCGTGAGGAGTTCGCGGGCAAGCGCGTCCGGTGTACCTCCTGTGGAGAGGTCCGCATCGTCCCCGCCCGCGGGGCGGACCGTTCCCCGACGCGCGCGCCCGCCGCGCCTGAACTGATCCGGTTCCATTGCAGTTGCGGGCAGATTTGCCAGGCACGCCCGGAGCATGCAGGTCGCAACACGCGCTGCCCGCGCTGCTCGACCGTGCTGACCATCCCCGCCGGCGCCATCACCGGAGAAGCGCCGGCCCCGCGCCGTTCTGCCGCCCTCCAGGCCGACGAGCCGGTTCGCCGCCCCGTCTCCCGGCGGGAGGTCGATGAGGACGAGGAGTTCGAGGACAACCGGCCGCGGCGACGGCGGCGCCGGGCCAAGAAGTCGAAACTGTGGATCTGGATTGCCGCAGCGGCGGGCGTGCTGCTGATCGGCGGCGGGCTCGCGCTGTGGCTCCTGCTGCGGGGCGGCACCTCCAGCGACTTCGACCTGGTGCCGCGCGACGCCCAGGGCTTCATCACCGTCCGCGTCGCCGATCTTGTCGACTCTCCGCTCGGCAAGCAGTTCATGGATCGGATGGGTGGTCGTCTCAAGGAAGTGGAGAAATGGGAGGACAAGCTCGGTCTCTCCCGCAAGGACATCGAGCGCGTGACCTGGGTCTTCATCGATGCAGAGAAAAATGCGGGGTGGCTCATTGTCAAGACAAACAAGGCGTACGATAAGGACAAGATCATGTCGTCTCTCAAGGAGGGGGACCTCAAGGAGCAGCAAGCCAACGGCAAAACGTATTACCTGGACAGCGGGGGGCCCGGTGCCCTCTGCTTCCACAGTGACCGCATGTTCCTGATTGCCTCCTCCGGAGACACAATGGAGACGTGCCTTGCTCTGCCGAAGAAACCCAAGAGTGGGCCGCTGGACGAGGCGCTGCAAATGGCGTCGAAGGGAAAGAATCAGTACGCCGCGGGGATCAATGTCCCCTCCGATAAAATCGAGCCCCTCCGCAAGAACATCTTCGTGGCGGCCACTCCATTGAAGGTGTTTCTGGATGCCAAAACGGCTTACATGACGATGGCCTGCAAGAACGACATCGATTGGGAAATCGGAGTCACCTTTGCCGACAAGGGCAAGGCCAAGGAAGCAGAGAAGGCTGTCAACGACAGTCTGAGCCAATTCAAGGCGCAGGGGAATATCCCCGGCGCGAAAAAACAACTCGACACTCTCAAGCCAAGGCTGAGCGGCACGAGTCTTTATTTCAGCGGGACCCTCAAAGTCAGCGATTTCCTCGAAGGCTTGGACATGGCTCTCAAAATGCAAGGGTTCGACCGCTTCTTTCGCTAAGTGGTGACGTCCCGACCCGGCCAGCGGGAGCGTTCGTCCCGTTCCCGCAGGGAACGGCACCAACGAGAGACAAGCATGACCATTCGCTTCACCTGCGACTGCGGGCAACCGATCGCCGCCCGGGCCGACTACGCGGGGCGGCGCGTCCAGTGTCTCGCGTGCAAAAAGGTGCTGACGGTCCCCGGCCAGCGGCGGGCGACCACCCTTGCCCAGCGGACAGCACCGAAGACAGTGCTCCGCGGGCCAGTGGAAGGGGCTCCGGCCACCCCGCTCTCCCGTCGCGTGTCGGGCGTCCGCTTCCGCTGTGCCTGCGGGGCGGAGTACTGGAGTAGGTCAGGCTTTCCAGCCTGACGCGGCCTCAACGTCAGGCTGGAGTAGGTCAGGCTTTCCAGCCTGACGCGGCCTCCGCGTCAGGCTGGAAAGCCTGACCTACGTGCCGGCGTCATAGTGGATCGGAAAACGCCGCAAACGAAACGCCGGTGTCTGCCGCCGTAACTTGCGGCAGACACCGGCGTTTCACTTCTCGCGAGGAAGATCAGATCAGTCGAGGTCCGACCGGGGCGTGCCGGGACGGCGCGGCCGCTCGGGCCGGCCAGGGCGACCCGCGCCCTCACCACCACGACCGCCACCGCGACGGCCACTCTTCAGCTCGTCGAGTTTCTTCTTCTGCTCGTCGTTGAGGATCTTCTGCAGTTTCTCGTCGACTTCCTTCTGTAGTTTCTCCAATCGCGCCTTCTGCTCCTTGCTCAGTTCGAGGCGCTCCTGCACGGCGGACGGCAGGATCTGACCGGGGGCGAAGCCCCCGCCGAAACCGCCCCGACCGCCCGGGAAGCCCTGCCCGCCGGGGCCGCGGCCGCCGAAACCGGGACGCGCCGGACGGTCCTTCTTGAGATCGTCGAACGTCTTCTTCTGTCCCTCGGTGAGGACTTCCTTGAGCTTGGCCTCGGCACTGTCGCGGGCCTTCTCGGTGTCCTGCATCATCGCGCGGGCCTTCTGCATCACTTCGCGGAAGGCGTCCTGGTCGCCGCTATCGCGGGCCTTCTGCATCGCCTCACGCAGCTTGTCCATGCCCTCGCTCTGCTTCTTGTTGAACGCGCTAACGATCTTCTCGACCTTGGGCTTCTGGTCGTCGGTCAGCTTTAGCTTTTCCGCCTCGTCCTTGGTCAGCAGCGGGGTGAGGCGGAAAGCGGCCTCCCTCAGGCCCGGCCGCTGCCGGTCCTGCCCCTGGCGCTGCCGGGTGGTGCCGGGCCGCTGCGGCTTCTCGTCGTCGGCCCGCACGGCGGAACCCATGCACAGCAGCGCCAGCCCCAGCGCCGCAACGGTGAATCGAACCCGGTTCATGAAAAGTCTCCTCGGGCCATTTGTGTTTCCGAACCATTCCCTCTCCTTGTAACCCCGGCCAGGGACGGCGGTTTCGTCAAGCAGGGTGGAAACCCAAGGTGCCCCGTCGGAAAATGAGGAGAGTCTGCCACCGCCGCAATGGCCAGAGGGTCGCCATGCCGCTGCTCTCCCTCGCACCGCTGTCCCGCCGCGTCACCAAAGGCGACGTGCTTCATTTTCTCCAAACGAGAGGGGGCATCGATCGTCGGCTGGTCGGTCGCATCGAGATCGAGGGCTCGGCCGCCCTGGTCGAGGTCCCCGAAGCATGGGCGGAGCGCCTGGTGCGTGGACTCGACGGGGAGCAACTCGGCGACCGCCGCGTCCGAGTGCAGCGGGCGGGGGGCGGGGAAGATGCCTCCGACCCCGACCGGGAGGACCACTTCAGCCGCCTGCTGCATCTGCTCGAACTGGAAGGGCGGGCGGAAGAGCGGCAGACGGCGGAGCGCGTGCAGCGCCTGCCGGCCGGCGAGGCCGAGCGGAGCGGGCTGTGTCTCGCGGGCCTGATGCTCCGCGACGAGTATTGCGGCCTTGGCGGGCACTGGGTTGTCACGCTCGGCAAGCGCGACCGCTCCCGCCCGCTGCCCTGGACGCGCCTGCAGGCGGGGGCGCCGGTCCTGCTGACGGGTGAGGACACCCCCGGCTTCGACGCCCGCGGCGTCGTCAGCGAACGCGGCGACGACTTCGTACGTGTCGCCCTCAACCAGCCGGAGCCGTCCGAGGAGACGTCGGGCAGCTTCCGCCTCGACCTCGCCCCCGATGATGCGGCAGGGCAGCGACAGCGCACCGCCCTGGAGCAAGCCCGGGCGGCCCGGCGCGACCGGCTCGCCGAACTGCGGGCGATCCTCCTTGACGAGGCGACGCCACGCTTCGGCGATGAAGTCCCTCTCGTACCTCTCGATACGGGGCTGAACGCCTCGCAACGGGAGGCGGTCCGCTTCGCCCTGTCGGCGCGCGACGTGGCGATCCTCCACGGCCCGCCGGGGACCGGCAAGACGACGACGGTCGTCGAGGTAATCCGTCAGGCCGTGCGCCGCGGCGACCGCGTCCTCGTCTGTGCCCCGAGCAATCTCGCTGTCGATAACTTGCTGGAGCGACTGCTTGCTGGCGGCGAGAGGGTGGTGCGACTGGGCCACCCGGCCCGTGTCCTTCCGGAACTGCGCGCCCACACGCTCGACGTCCTGGTCGAGGAGCACTCCGACTCGCGCCTGGCCCGGAAGTTCACGCGCGACGCCTTCGCCCTGTTCCGGCAGGCGAGCAAGTGGACGCGCGCCAAACCCGAACCCGGTGCCCGCCGCGACATACGCCAGGAGGCCCGGGCCCTGCTCGTCGACGCCCGTCGCCTCGAAGGCCAGGCAATCGAGAGTGTCCTCGGCAGCGCGGCGATCCTCTGCGCCACTACCACGGGACTCGACGCAGAGGTTCTAGGAAAGCGCACTTTCGACCTCGCCGTCATCGACGAAGCCTGTCAGTCGACCGAGCCGGGCTGCTGGATTCCGCTGCTGCGGAGTCAGCGCATCATCCTGGCTGGCGACCACTGCCAGCTGCCGCCGACGGTCCTCTCGCCCGAGGCCGCGAAACAGGGCTTCTCTGTCAGCCTGCTCGAGCGCCTGGTGGCACGCTATGGGGCGGCGATCACGCGCCGGCTCGACGTGCAGTACCGGATGCACGAGGAGATCATGGGCTTCTCGTCGCTGGAGTTTTACCACGGCTCGTTGCAGGCCGACGCAACGGTGCGAGGACACCGTCTCTGCGATCTGCCGGGCGTGGCGGGCTGCCCGTTGACGGAAAGTCCCGTCGAGTTCATCGACACCGCAGGCGCCGGTTACGAGGAGGAGGTCGAGCCGGACGGCGAGAGTCGGCGCAACGAGCAGGAAGCTCGCCTCGTCGAGCGAAAGGTGCGGGCGCTGCTGGAGGCCGGCGTCGCTGCAGAGCAGATGGGCGTCATCACGCCCTACGCGGCGCAGGTACGGCGGCTGCGCGAGCTGCTACCGCTGCCGGGGCTGGAGATTGACAGCGTGGACGGATTTCAGGGACGCGAGAAGGAGGCGATCGTGCTGTCGCTGGTGCGTTCCAACGCGGAGGGCGAGATAGGCTTCCTGGCGGACGTGCGGCGCACGAACGTCGCCCTGACACGCGCTCGCCGCAAGGTGCTGGTGATCGGCGACAGCGCGACGCTGTCGGCACTGCCGTTCTACCAACGGCTGTTCGAGTATTTCGAGACGATCGGCGCTTATCGCACTGTCTGGGAAGAGGAGGTCTGAACCGCACGATTGAGAGGGACAGCCCGCCAGGTCCGTCACCATCCCCACCCGCAGCGGGTTGGCCTCGATGTAGCGCAGCACCGTCAGGGCGTGGTCGTCCTGCACCACCGGGTTCTTGAAGCGGCCCTGCCAGACGTGCCCAACGGTGCCGTGGCCGCGGTGGGAGAGCCAGGGGTGCGCCACCGTCAGCGATTGCAATACCCGGCTGATCGACACGCCGTCGTCCGGCTGCAAGAGCAGATGGAAGGGGTTGGGCATCAGGCAATAGCCGAACAGAGGGAAGGGGTAGCGCCGCTGGGTCTGGGCCACGTATCCCGGTAAGACCCACGACAAGCGGATCGCCGATGAGGAGCAGCTGACCTATCCGCCTGATACCACCCTGTAGAAGGACACAGGATTTCAGGGGTATGAGCCATCGGTGCAGCAGACCTGCCAGGCGAAAAAAAAAGCCGCGCGGCCGCGAGCTAACAACCGCGGAGAAACACGCCAATCGCAAGTTGGCGCGTCTTCGAGTCCGCGTGGAGCATGCGATCGCGGGCGTGAAGCGGAGCCGGATTGTCAAAGACGTCTTTCGGAATAAGAAGCCGGAGTTGTCCGATGTGTCCATGGAAGTTGCCTGCGGCCTGCATCACCTGAGAGTGAATCACCGAAAACGCCGCTCAAAACGTTAAGGTTATTTCCGAAAAGGTCTATTGTCCGACGCGGTCCATCGGGTCGCTACCTCTGGCGCGGTGCCCGGTCCGGCGACCCGCGCCGCCCGAACGAGGGTTCGCCCAGGGGGTGAAACGCATGAGAAGTCATCCGATCCTGGTCCTGTTGGCGTCTGCCCTGGCCGCCACCGGCCTGACCCGCGGCGGGGACCAAGAGGAACCCAAACGCGAGAAGTTCGACGACAAGGGCTTCGTGTCTCTCTTTGACGGCAAGACGTTGAAGGGCTGGCACGTCAGCGCCAAGAGCGGTCACAGCGCCAAGAGCAAGCACACGTCCGGCGGCCGCTGGGTGGTCGAGGGCAGCGCCATCACCGGCAGCCAGGACGTGCCCGGCAATGGCGGCCTGCTCATCACCGACAAACAGTACGGCGCCTTCGAGGTGGCCCTGGAGATGAACAACGACTTCGGCCCCGACAGCGGCCTGTTCCTCCGCAGCAGCGAGGACGGCCGCGCCTACCAGGCCATGATCGACTACCACGCCAACGGCAACCTCATGGGCATCTACGGCGAAGGGCTCCCCGACAACCCCCCCCACGTCCGCAACTTCGACTTCCTCGACCGACCGGATAGGATCAGCAAGCATGAGGCGGCATTCCCGTTGCCCGTGGCGCCGGAGAAGTGGCCGGCCTTCTGGAAGCACGGCCAGTGGAATGAGCTGCGCGCCCGCATCGCCGGCAACCCGCCGAAGATTACCACCTGGATCAAGGGCGTGAAGTTCATGGAGTTCACCGACACGAAGAAGCGACATGCCGACAAGGGTGGCATTGCCCTGCAAGTCCACGGCGGCGGCGACTACACCAAGCAGTTCGTCCGCTACCGCAACCTCCGCATCAAGGAACTCGAGTGAACGCTGTCCCGCAACGCCGCAGTTGGATTGTGCTGCTGGTGCTACTGGGAGCCAGCGGCATGGGGGCCCCTGCGCTTGGAGCACCATCGCAGGCCACGACCCGGCCAATGAACCTCGTCTTCATCCTCGCGGACGACCTTCGCTGGAACGCCCTGGGCTGCATGGGCGATCCCATCATCCGGACGCCGAACCTTGACCGCCTGGCCGGGCAGGGCATCGTGTTCTCCAACTGCTTCGTGACCACCTCCATCTGCGCCGTCAGTCGCGCTTCGCTTTTCAGCGGCCAGTACGCTCGCCGGCACGGCATCAACGACTTCTCCACCCCGTTCCCCGCCCGGGCATGGGCGCAGACCTACCCGGCCCTGCTCCGCAAGGCGGGCTACCGCACCGGCTTTATCGGCAAGTTCGGCGTCGGCAGGGATGTCAAGCCAATGGCGGCCGAGTTCGATTACTGGCGCGGGCTGCCGGGACAGGCGGGACCGTTCTTCGACGCGAAAGACCCGAGCCACACCCACGCCACCGCCCGCTTCGGCGAGCAGGCGCTGGAGTTCCTGCGCGGCGGCGAGCCAGGCAAGCCGTTCTGCCTGTCGATCAGCTTCAGCGCCCCCCACGCACGCGATGGCGACCGGCGCGAGTTCCCGCCCGACCGCCACGATGAGAAGCTCTACGCCGGGGTGACGATCCCTGTCCCCAAGACGGCGGACGAGAAGCACTTCCGGCTCCTGCCCCGCTTCGTGCAGGAGTCCGAGGGCCGCACCCGCTGGAAGCGCCGCTTCGCCACACCGAAGATGTTTCAGGAGACGGTGCGCGATTACTACCGGCTCATCTCCGGGATCGACCGCGAGGTAGGCCGCATCATCGAGACGCTGCGCGAGCAGAAGTTCGCCGCGGATACGCTGCTGGTGTTCACCTCGGACAATGGCTTTTTCTTGGGCGAGCGTGGTATGGCGGACAAGTGGCTCCCGTATGAAGAGTCGATCCGCGTGCCGCTGATTGTCTTCGATCCGCGACTTCCCCAGGCGGAACGTGGGCGGAAGGTTGCCAGGATGGCGTTGAACATCGACCTGGCCCCGACATTGTTCGATTATGGAGGTGTCAAGGTGCCGAAGGGGATGCAGGGCCAGAGCCTCCGGCCGTTGGTGCGCGGCCAGAGGCCCCAGTGGCGGACCGAGTGGTTTTACGAGCACCACACCTTGCCGAAGATCATCCCGCCGAGCGAGGCCGTGCGAACCGAACGCTGGAAATACATCCGTTGGGACGGTGTTGATCCGGCCATCGAGGAGTTGTACGACCTGGAGAAAGACCCGCAGGAGGAGCACAATCTGGCCACTCAGCCGGGCCATGCGAAGACCGTGCGGCAGCTGCGGGAGCGGTGGAGCCGGCTCCGCAAGGAGCTGGAGTAACCTGAATCGCGGTCTTTACGCAATGAGAGCCCGGGGTGAGGCCTCGGCCACGGCGGACGGGCAGACCTCCAGGAGACGGTCCAGGCAGGTGACGGCGAGGACTTCTTGGACAGCCGGCGCGAGGTTGGCCAGGGTGAGCCGGCCGCCGGCCGAACGAACCGCGCGGTTGAGGCCAACGAGCTGACCCAGGGCCGTGCTCGTCACATAGCGAATACCAGCGAAATCCAGCACAAGGCGAGGACCGGGCAGCCCTGCGGCCAGCAGGGATAATTCCGTACCGACGGTCTCGCTGTTGTACTCGTCGAGGCTGTCGCAGCCGGTGAAGCCGACGACGGTAGGGTTCCCCTGACGGCGAATCTCCAAGGCGGGTGCGCGGACGGGCAGGTGCATCGGACCGTTTCTCTCTGTTGTGGTCGCGCGGGAGGGGATGACGCGCGCCGGGGGCGGAGGGTGGGATTGTCGGAGGGGGATAGTCGTTTGACGCATTCCGACGCGATAAGTTCCCTGAACCCTGGAGATTTCAGATTTCAGATAGCAGATTGAAAATTGAACGAGGGCAGAAGGGAGGCTGCCTTCCAATCTGCAATCTTTACTCTGCAATCCCAAACAGAGCCGTCCGGACCTTCCCCGTGCTGAGCGGCACATTGCGGCCAAAGGCGTCGCGCACCGTGCGGGACGGGTCCACGCCCAGGGCGTGCAGGACCGTCGCCTGCATGTCCTCCGGCGGGTACGGGTCGGCGGCGGGGTAGGCGGCGATGCGGTCCGACTTGCCCAGCACGCGGCCGCCACCGGCCTTGCCGCCCGCGACCAGGATGGAATAGCAAGCCGCCCAGTGGTCGCGTCCCGTCTCGTTGACGCCGTTGCCGGTACACTGCCCAAAACGCGGGGTGCGGCCGAACTCGCCCATCGCCAGCACCGACGTACTCTCCAGCAGGCCGCGAGCGTGCAAGTCGTCGAGGAAGGCCGAGAAGCACTGGTCAAACGGCGGCAGCAGTTCCTCCTTCAACCGGCGGTTGTTGTTGAAGTGCGTGTCCCAGTGCGGGTTAGGGTTGTTCACCTTGCCGCCCCAGTAGACCGTCACCAGCCGCACCCCCGCCTCGACCAACCGCCGGGCCAGCAGGAGGCTCTGCCCATACTTGTGCCGGCCATAACGCTCGCGCAGCCGCTCCGGCTCGCGGCCGAGGTCGAAGGCCCGCCGCGTCTGGTCCGACCTCAACAGCGCCAGCGCCCGCTGCCGGTAGCGATCGAACCCCTCGCCATCGGGATGCGATGCGAGCGGGGCCGGCCCGCGGTCGAGTCGCAGCCGCAGCGCCTCACGCTCGACGAGGCGCTCCGGCTCGCTGGCGAGGCCATCCACGCGGAAGTCGGCGTCGTTCGGATCACCCAGGACGCGGAAGGGGGCATAGCCGGCGCCCAGGAAGCCGCCGTTCTGGCCGGGGGTTGTGTACGGGCCATCGGTAACCGGGTCAGGCAGCGACACCGCCGCCGGCACAGTGCGTCGGGCCGGCTGGCCGAATGCGATCTGCGCGCCGAGGTGGGGGAAGTCGTTCTCGGTCGGCGTGAAGGCGATGAGGTCGCGCAGCGGTGGGTGGCCGGTGGTGACGGTGTACGTTGCCGTGTTGTGGTTGATCGCCGTGTGCGTCATGGAACGCACGATCGTGTAGAGGCGCGCCCGCTCGGCGAGGCGCGGCAGGTGCTCGCAGATGCGGATGCCCGGGACACTGGTCGCCACGGGTTTGAACTCGCCGCGGATGTTGTCGGGGGCGGCGGGCTTCATGTCCCAGGTGTCGAGTTGGCTCGGCCCGCCATGCAGGAGGAACAGGACACAGGAGCGGGCGGTGGGCACCGGCGAGCGGGGCGTCTTGTGTAAGCCCCGGTCCGCCGCGCGCAACAGACCGGGCAGCGACAGGCCGAAGGCACCGAGTCCGCCCAGGCGCAGCCACTCGCGACGGGTCCAGGCAGAATTGGGGACGTGCAGCATCGCCAACCTCCCGTTCTCGTTTCGCCGCGAGCCTCGGGCGAGCGTGGCCGTCGCGCTCGCGCGAGGCTCGCGGCGAAACGCGGAGCAACACCCCACCCGCAGCAACACGACGGCACCTGACAGCGGCGGGGATTGTTGCGTGCGTGACTCGGCTCGGCTATCCTCCCACTGCTGCCCTGCGAATCGCCGTGGCCGCCTTCGCCCGAATGCGGGGAGGGTTGGTCCGCATTCGGGCGAAGGCGGCTACGGCGACGGCATTCTCAGGTCATTCTACGAGAGGATTCTCCGATGCGTACGTTGCGGATCACGGTCCTGACGGCCCTCGTCCTGCTGGTCCCCACCCCGGCGCTCGCTGCCGGGAAGGCTCGCTTCAAACCGGAAGACGTCTTCAAGCTCGAGTTCGCCTCGGACCCGCAGGTTTCGCCGGATGGCAAGCGCGTCGTCTACGTCCGCAACTTCCTGGACATTATGAAGGACCGTCGCCGTTCCAATCTCTGGGTCGTCAATGCCGACGGCACCGGCCACCAGCCGCTGACGACCGGCAGCCACAGCGACGCCTCGCCGCGCTGGTCGCCCGACGGCGGCCGCCTCGCCTACGTCTCCGACCGCGACGGCTCGCCGCAGCTGTACTGCCTCTGGCTTGACACCGGCCGCCGCGCGCGCTTGACCCGCCTGCCCTCGCCTCCCCTTGCGCCGAGCTGGTCGCCCGACGGCAAGCAACTCGCCTTCGCCTCATTTATCCGAGCCCCGGTGAAGCCCTTCATCGAGCTGCCGGCAAAGCCCGAGGGCGCCGACTGGGCAGCGCCACCCAAGGTCATCCGCAAAGTACACTATCGTTTCGATGGCCGCGGCTACCTCGAGGACGGAAACCTGCACGTCTTCGTCGTGTCGGCCGAGGGAGGTGCGCCGCGCCAGCTCACCAGTGGCCCGCACGACCACCCCGGCTCGGGACAGTTTCCGGACGCGCTGGCCTGGACGCCCGACGGCAAGTCGCTGCTGATCTCCGCCAACCGCCACGCGGACGCGGACCACGAGCCGCTTGACTCCGAGGTCTACGAAGTGTCTGTGGTGGACCGCGGCATCAAGGCCCTGACGGACCGGCGCGGGCCGGACACGAGCCCTGCCGTTTCTCCCGACGGGAAGTGGATCGCCTACGTCGGCTTCGACGACCGGCACCAGGGCCACCAGGTGGCGAAGCTCTACCTCATGGACCGCCACGGCCGGACCCGCCGGCTGCTCACCGACAAGTTCGATCGCTCCGTGAAGACCCTTGCCTGGGCCCCGGATGGCAAGGGGGTCTCTGTGCTCTATGAGGACCAGGGGGACACGAAGGTCGGCCTTGTCTCGCTCGATGGCGCGGTCAAGCCGGTCGCGGTGGGCGTCGGCGGGACCACGCTCGACCGGCCTTACTCCAGCGGCTCGTTCTCCGCCGGCGGAGGCGCGGTCGCCTTCACGCTGGCGAGCCCCAGTCATCCGGCGGACGTCGCCGTGGTCACGCCGGCATCCTCCAAACCGCGTCGCCTGACCGACCTGAACGCGGGCCTGCTGGGCGACCGGGCCCTCGCCGATGTTGAGGAGATCTGGTTCAAGTCTTCCCGGGATGGGCGAAAGATCCACGGTTGGATCGCAAAGCCCCCCGACTTCGACCCGAAGAAGAAGTACCCCCTGATCCTGGAGATCCACGGCGGGCCCTTTGCCAGCTACGGCCCGCGCTTTGCGGTCGACGTCCAGCTCTATGCGGCGGCCGGC
>JACOUH010000349.1 GCA_016177925.1 Planctomycetota bacterium
GCGCTGGCGCTTGGGGCTTGTGTCAGACCGTCCCACGCGGTCGGGTACAATGCCTGATCGTCGTAACGTTCTCACGGGTAACCGACCATGTCCAGTCTCAAGATGCCGTTCGGCAAGTACAAGGGCAAGCGCCTCAGCAAACTGCCGACGGACTACCTCGTCTGGTGCCGCGACAAGTGCGACAACCTGACCGACGAACTGCGCGCGGCGGTCGAGGAGGAACTGGCGGACCGCTCCGACACGCCGCAGGAAGAAGCCGCAGAACAGGCCGCCCCGACGGAGGTTTCCAGGCCGCCGAAGGTGTCGCCGCTGGGACAGACGCTCGCCGGCGACGTGCGCATGCTGTTCCGTAACCTCGCCCTGAAGTACCATCCCGACCGGGGCGGCTCGCACGAGGCCATGCGCGCCCTCAACGAGTTTCACGATCAGCTCCAGGAGTTGCTCATGCGTACCTTCGCCATCCCGTGAATCGCTTCTCCGTGGACGGGCCTTCCGCGGGTGGGCCGGCCGCTATAATAGCGAAGCATCGTTCGCTCCCCTTGGTCCGCCTTCCCGGCCCGTGCGACCGGAGGCCAGGCACCCTCACGATGGCCACACTCTCCACGTTCACGCCGCTGCCCACCGCGCCGTCGCGCTGGGAGCTGGCGGCCGAAGCGATCGCGGTGAAAATCCGCTGGTTCGGCCTGCTGGTCGGCTACCTGCTCGTCAACTTTGCCGGCGAGGCGAGGCAAGCGCCTCTGTTGAACGCCATCCTTGCCCTGGGGGCCGTGTTCACCCTGGCCGACACCTGGTACAGCCTGCGCGGCCGCATCTTCCTGGGCCGCTACCCGCTGTCGGTGTCCGCCCTGGAAGCGCTGTTCATCGGCCTGCTTTGCTACTTCCACGGCGGGCTGGAGAGTCCGTTCCGCTACTACTACTTTTTGTCGCTGATCTGCTGTGCCATCCGGCACGACGCGCAGGTCACCTACGCGACCTGCGCGCTGCACTGCCTGAGCTGGGGCGTCCTCTACTTCGCTTTGCCGCCGGAGAGCCGCCATGCGCCGACCCTGGTGCTGACGCTGGTGGTGCTGGGCTGGGTGACCTGGGCGAGCGACGCCCTGGCGCTGCTGCTGAAGCGTGTCGGCGACTACCTCGGCGAACTGAACGCGGCCCTGCGCGAGCAACAGACGCTGCTGGAAGACCGCATCGCGGAGCGGACGCGCGAACTGCAGGAGTCACAGGCGCACGTGCTGCACCAGGAGAAGATGGCCGCGTTCGGATTGCTGGCGGCGGGCATCGCCCACGAGGTCGGCAACCCGTTGACGTCGATTAGCTCGCTGGTGCAGGTCCTTCAGCGGCGCGGCAGCGACGCCTACACGGCGGAGAAGCTGGCCCTGATCCGCGGGCAGCTGCAGCGCATTCAGACGACGCTGCGCGAGCTGGTCAACTTCAGCCGCCCGGCGAGTACGGCGCGGGCCCGCGTCTCCCTGGTGGAGGTGCTCGAAGAGGCGGTCAACATCGCCAAGTATTACAAGCGCACCGGCGACCGCGTCCTGCACCGCGAGGTGTCCGCCGACTTGCCGCCCCTGGTCGGCGTCCGCGACCAGCTCGTCCAGGTGTTCCTCAACCTCGTGCTCAACGCCATCGACGCGACCACGACCCGCTCCGCGGGTGCCCCGGCGGGCAAGGAGGCGCGGGTCGAGGTGCGGGCGGAGCGAAAAGGAGACACGGTCGAGGTAACGGTGTCGGACAACGGCAGCGGTGTTCCCGCGGAGCACGCCGGCCGGTTGTTCCAGCCGTACTTCACGACGAAGAAGCACGGCACCGGCCTGGGGTTGTTCGTGACGCGCAAGTTGGTGCAGGAGCACGGCGGAACGGTCACCTACGAGCCGAACCCGGAAGGCGGGGCTCGCTTCCGCGTGCAATTCCCTTGAAAGTTAAATAGCTCCCCCCAAGGGGGAAAGTGCTAGGTGGCGCAGGTGCTTCGTGGCCGGGGCTGAGTCCGCGAAGCCCCGGAGCAGTCCGGGGCTTCGCGGACTCAGCCCCGGCCACGAAGCACTTTCCCCTTTGTGTGCAGCTATTTAGCTTCAAGGGCATTCTTGCAGAGGCGGTCGGGGTCAAGTCGCGGGAGACACGGTTCCTCGTCGTTGACGGCAGCGGAAATCAGCAGCCCATCTGCAGGTACTTGCGCAAGGGCGCCTTGAGGACGACGTTGGTCTGCAGGGAATTGTCCCACGAGCGGTAGACGATGCCCATGCTCCCCTCGCCGAGGACGTGCGTGATGCGGTAGCGGCCAGCGAACTCGACTCCCGCCCAGGTCGAGGCCTGTACGCGCATCGTCTCAGTCGAAGCGGTTTTCTGCGAGAAAGGCCCGCGTCGCTTCGTGCTGCGGCTGCTCAAACAGCTCTCCAGCGGGCCCCGCTTCGACGACCCGGCCGGCGTGCATGACGTGGACGGTGCGGGCCACGGTGCGGGCGAAGCGCATGACGTGGGTCACCACCAGCATGGTCATTCCAGCGGCGGCCAGGTCGGTCATCACGCCGAGCACCTCCGCCGTGCTGCGCGGGTCGAGAGCACTGGTCGGCTCATCGAACAGCAGGGCGGCCGGCCGCACTGCCAGCGCCCGCGCAATGGCCACGCGCTGCTGCTGCCCGCCGGACAGCTGATCGGGGCGGGCGAGTTTCTTGTCGGCCAGCCCGACGCGAGCAAGCAGTTGCTCGGCCTCGGCCTCGGCCTCGGCGCGGGGCCGGCCCTGGGCGAAGCGCGGCCCAGCGGCCACGTTCTGCAGCACGCTCAGGTGCGGGAACAGGTTGAACTGCTGGAACACCATGCCGACCCGCCCGCGCAACTGCTGCAACCGCGCGCCGCTGTCCCGCCGCGCCGGGCCGGCGGCGAGACGCGTCTCCCCGACGCGCACCTCGCCTTCGTCGAACGGCTCCAGCGCGTTGACGCAGCGCAGCAGAGTGCTCTTGCCGCTCCCCGACGGCCCGATCAGTGCGGCCACCTCGCCGCGCGCGACCGCCAGCGACGCGCCGTCGAGGACGCGCAGGGCGTCGTGATGCTTCACCAACCTACACACTTCGATCATCGACGTTCCTCACACGACCGCCCGCGGGCCGCGCCCCTCCAGGCGACGCGCCAGCAGCGATAGCGGGTAGCTCATCAGCAGGTACAGGATCGCCGTCACCGCCGCCAGCTCCAGGTACGCCCCGGTGCTATTGGCGAGGATGTTGTACTGCTTGGTCAGCTCGGTGATTGTGATTACCGAGCAAACCGATGTGTCCTTGAACAGGGCGATGAAGTCGTTGGTCACCGGCGGGATGACGATCCGCACCGCCTGCGGGATGACGACACGGCGCAGCGCCTGCCAGCGCGACATGCCCAGCGCCAGGGCCGCCTCGAGCTGGCCGACGGGGATGGCGCGCAGGCCGGCTCGGTAGATCTCGGCCTCGTAGGCGGAGTAATTGATCGCCAGGCCGAGCACTCCCGCCATGAAGGCGGGGACCTTCAGCCCAAACGACGGCAGTACGAAGTAGATCGTAAAAAGCTGTAACATCAACGGGGTGCCGCGCAGCACCTCGACATAGACGGCGAGGACAAACCGCAGTGGCCGCGGCCCATACAGGCGCCCTACCGCCACGAACAGTCCGACGATGATGGCCAGCGGCATCGCCAGGCACGACAGCAGGACTGTCATGCCCGCTGCCTTGACCAGGATCGGCAGGTTCCGGCGGACGACCTCCCAGGCGCCGGGCTGCTCCGACTTCTCCACGACGCCCAGGCCAACCTTGCCGAGCTGCTCCTGGGCCGGGTTCCACAGCCCGTAGCGCTCGTACAGCGCCCGCAGCTGGCCGGTGCGGATCAGGTCCATGAGCCCGGCGTTCAGCTCGTCGCGCAGCCGTTCGTCCTCCCTGCGGACGTAGATGACGTAATAGCCACGCCCGACGGCCTCGCCGACGAAGCGGAGAGTGGGGTAGCGGTCGCGGTAGAAGATCAGCGCCGGCAGGTCCTGCACCGTCGCGTCCAGCTCTCCCTCGGCGACCTTTTCCAGCGCGAGAGCTACGCTATCAAAGGCGATGACCTCCGCCCGGTCGCCGAGCCGGTCCCGCGTGTACTTCTCCGCCGCCGAAAGACTGAGGACGCCGACCTTCTTCTTGCGGCCGTCGGGCGGGTCGGTAAGGCTGTCCCAGGAACGCACGCTCGCCCCGCGGCGGGCCACGAGCTGGAGGTCGTAAACGTAATAGGGGATGGTGGCGAGCTTGTCGGCCTGGTGGACGTCGGTCAGTTCGTAACCGTTGGCGATGCAGTCGATGTCGCCCCGGCGGAGCAGCTGCGGCAGGTCCTTCCAGTCGCCCTGCTGGAACCGGGAGCGGAGCCCGAGCCGCTGTGCCAGCAGTTCCATCAACTCGACCTCGAAACCGACTACTCGGTTGGGGTCGTCCGGCCGCGGGTAGATGTAGGGGCCGCCGCCTTCCTGGTCGCCGCCCCAGACCAATTCCTCCTCGTGCTTCGTCCGCAAGGAGAGGAGCACGAAGGTTCCCACCGCGAGCACGGCGGCCAGCAATCCGCCCAGCAACAAGCGCTGAGACAGGATACGTTCTCCGCGTCCTGGGGTCGGTTGGCCCGGGACGCGGACATCACCCGCGTGAGAAGGGACCGGGTCGGGCATCAATGACACTCCTTCGCAACAATCAATAGATTTCCTCACACTAGAGCGGTTCACACTTGCGTTGCACACTAACCCGAAGCGTCAGCGAGGGCCGGTCCCTCGCTGACGCTTCGGGTTAGTGTGCGACCCGGCCGCGAGCCGCTCTAAGCATGGCACACCCACAACCACTTTCCCCTTACCTTGCAGCTCTTTAGTGTGTGCCTCGCTTGCGCGTCGGGCTAAGCGGTGCCTCGCTGGCGCGTCGGCCTATGGGGCGGAGCGCAGGAACGAGGTCCTGAACTCCTCCGAGCGTGGTGTCTTCAATGCCTCGGCCATCCGCCGCGCCTCCCCGGCGCGAGCAGTTTCGCCGAGTTTCACGTAGCAGTGAGCCAGGATCACCCAGGGCTCGGCGCGCGTCGGCGTCAGCGCGAGCAGTCTGCGGCAGGCCTCGACCGACTGTTTGTGCCGCCCGGTCCGGGCCAGGAGCACCGCCTGAAAGAAGAGGCCCTCCGGGAAGCGAGGGTTCACGGCCAGCAAGCGGTCCCACAGCGCGAGGGCCTCGTCGAGCTTGCCCAGTTCCGTGGCCGCCTGTGCTGCCAGGCGGAGGGTGACCTCGTGCTGGGGAGCGATCGCGAGGAGCTTCTCCGCGACGGCGAGGGCCTTGGCGTACTGCTTCGACTGTCCCAGCACCGAAACCAACTGCGACGCCGCGCGCAGGTCCCCTGGGTCGCGAGCGCTCGCCTTCTCAAGCAACTCCTCCGCGCGAGGCAGGTATCGTTGATACGCCCGCTTGCCCTGGGCCACCCGGGCCAGGGCCAAGCCCTCGTCCCGTTGTGCCTCCTCATCGCGAGCCCGCCGCTTGGGGAAGGGGACCAGCGGGCTCGACAGCAGGAACGGAGCAGGCAACGGCGGGGAGTCGTCGGCCGGCTTGCGCAGGATGCGGTGGTCGGTCGTCGCCGTGTGGACGATGTCTGTCTTGCGCAGCCGCTTCATGTGGCAATCGATGCAGCTGTCGCTGTTCTGTTGTTTGCGTTTCGCCAGGTCCTCGGTGCAGGGATGCTGCTGCTCGTGGCAATGCAAACACGTTTTGCGATAGACAGGGACGCGCTCGGCGGGAGCGAGGGGCCCGTGCGGGTCGTGGCAGGTGGCGCAACCCAGCTTGCCCTTGCTGGCCTTGAAGCACTTGCTCTGGTACATCTGCTCGACGTGGCCAACCGCCTTGTGCTCGTCCTGCATCTCTTCCGCCGCGACGTAGATGGCCCAGAAGTCCGAGAGCGCCAGTCCCGGGCGGTAGTCGAAGAGTTTCCGGCCGCGACGGACAACCCGTGCCTCGCCCTCGAGGTGGCACTGCTGGCAGACGGCCTCGCGCAGTGGCGGCTCGAGGTGGTGCGGGTTGACGATGGTATGGTCGATGCGCCCCTTGGGCAACTTGTCGGCCGCGCGGAACTTGACGTGCAGTTCGCCCGGCCCGTGACAGCGCTCGCAGCTGATCGCAGGGCTCGTAAAGACCTTGGCCTGGTAGCGGTTCTCGGTGTTCTCCACCGGCAGCGCCCCACCGGAGTGACAGAAGACGCACTCTCCGACGACGGGACGGAGCTGGGCATCGTCGAAGCCGGGGGAGAGGTCCCAGATCTGTTTTTGGGAATACCAGCTAATCGGCGTCTGGAACAGGAAGCCGTCCTGGACGGTGAAGAAGGAATGGCCGCGCTGGCCCGAGCCGATGACGTAGTCGACCTCGGAGCGCTGAGCGGCCAGCACGTTCCCCTCCGCATCGAGGCGCTGCTGGGTATTCCAGAGGCGGTCTCCCTCACGCTGGACGAGGAAGCGCAACTGCAAGGCCTCGAAAGGATTGCGGACCTCCTCGTCGTAGCGCAACTTCCCCACCAGGTCAGCGACGGGGAGAAGGGAGCGGCCCATGGGATGACGGTGAAAGCCGTCCGTCTCGATGGGATGACACTTCGCGCACCTGGCATCGCCGACGTACTGCACCTCCGGCCGCACGTTCAGGAACGGCCCGGTGTAGGTGACGCGCGGGTCGGGCGGGGCGGGAACGGCCTGGCCCTCCGGAGGGGCAGGGGGAGCCTCGCGTCCCAGCCAGTGACCCCCGACCCAGACCAGCACACCGACCAGGGCCCCCACGCCCAGCAGGACGAGGAGCACAGTGCGCATGATCGTCTCCGATGTCCGAGAAGGAGCGTCCCTGCGTGGGGCAAGTTTCCAACGGGCGCAACCGGCCGAGCGCTAGGCGGCCTGGACCAGCGGCCAGGGCACGTTCTGCAGGAGTTGACGATGCGGGTAGAGGAACTCGCACTCACGCTGGTGGTAGAAGTCCTGGAACGCGTCCCAGTCGCCGTTGAGC
>JACOUH010000350.1 GCA_016177925.1 Planctomycetota bacterium
CGTCGAAGACCTTCAGCAGCAGCGTATTTGCCCCCTTCTTGACTTCAACTTCGATGCGATCCGCGTCGGCAGTGTAGTCGCGCTTCTCCTTGTGCTCGTACACCGGCTTGCCGTTCAGCCACGCCGTCAGGCCGTTGCGGCTGCCGAAGTAGAGGAAGATCTTCTCGGCACGGGGCCACTCGAAGGTGGTCCAGGCATAGGCGGAGTTCGGCGACGGGCTGCTGCGGCGGATCTCCAACATGCCGTTGCCGCGTGCCTTGACCTGGTGCCACTCCCAGCTCTCTTCGCCGATCTTGATCGTCGGCTTCGTCTTCGGGCTGAAGTCCGGGCCGGCCTCCAGCTTCTTGTCCTCGTCCTCGGAGAAAGTGCCCACCATCTGCCAGTCGAGCAGCGCTCCCGTCCGCTGGGCGCTCGTGACGAACAGGCCGAGTCGGCCGTCGTTGCGATAGTCGGCATAGGCGAGCGCCGGTCGCGGCAACGCAGGGAAGGACAGCCCGGTGTCACTGGAGACTTTGAAGATACCCTTCCTGTTCATCGCTACCAGCGGCGCCGTCAGGTTGAGGATAAAGTCGGTGCGGCCGTCGCCGTCGAGATCGAGGGCCGTCAGGAAGTTCGCCGGCTCCTGACCGAGGCCGTCGGCGCCCAGGCCGACCTTCTCCGAGACGTCCTCGAACCACTTGCCCGACCCGCTGTCGCGGGTGCCCCGGCCGCCGGTGTTGCGGAAGGCTGCCAGCCCGCGCACGCCGAGCGTGCAGACGATGTCAGGCAGGCCATCGCCGTCGATGTCCATCCAGGCGAATGCCTCGCCCGGGTTGGTGACACGCTGCGGCGTTGGCGGTAAGAGCGAACTGTCATCGCGGAAATTGTCGCCGAGGTTGGTGTAGAGCTTGCCATCCGAGGTCAACAGCGACGGCCGGCCCGAGCGGTTATAGTCGGCAAACGTCGCGGCCAGACAGCCGCGATCGTTGGTCAGGCCCCACTTCTCGGTGACATCGTCAAAGTTGCCCTTGCGGTTGTTACGCAGCAGCCGCAGCCCGTGCGTGCCGACCAGCAAAAGGTCTGTAAATCCATCGCCGTCGAAGTCGACCGCAACGCCGCCCTGGACGCGACCGGCGGGCCGCGGCAGGTCGATCATCTCGGCGAAGCCGGCAACGTCAGCCAGCGGCACCTTCTCGATGGTTGGCGGCTCGACGACGAGGTAGTCCTCCGGCCGTTTCATCGAGGCCTTGACCTTCTGAATGCGCAAGTCAGTCTTGCTGACCGTCGCCGGGATGACGACATCCTCCTCCTTGAGGAGTTTCTCGACGGCGGCCCGAAGGCCGGCGATGTCGCCGCAGTAGGTGCGGGCGAGGTACGGCTCGCCGTGGCTGTGGTTCCACCACGGCCCGCCGGCGTAGCACTGATACCAGTATTTCCCGATGCAGGTCTCGCTGGCACCGCCGTTGTGGAAGAAGATGGCGACCTTGCCGACCTCCGCCCACTCGATCGGCGCCTTCTGCTCGAAGGCGTTGAAGCCGCCGACGCTGACATTGTGCTTGATGTCGTTATCCGGGTGCTTGCCCTTGAGGTCGGCGACCTTCTGGTAGTAGATGAGCTTGCGCTCCTTGTTCACCTTGACGACCTTCATCACGACGATGTTGGTCGACTCCTTGATGACGCGCGGCAGGGTGTAGCGCGCCTCGACGTACGCCAAGGTGGGACGGGCCAGTAGCGCCAGCACGAGCAGCGCACCGAGTCGCAACCGCATGGGAAACGCCTTTCAGGAACCCGGCGAGCGGGTGGTGTCAACCCCCCGGTGCCTCGGAGTACCGGGGGGTTGACACCCCCCGCTCGCCGAACGGTTTCACTTCACCTTGATGACAAGTTTCAGCAGCGTGCCCTCTTTCGGCACCAGTTTCTTGTTGACCTCGAGCTTCAGCTTGTCCTGGTCCTTGAACGCCAGACCGCTCTGGACGACACAGTCGTCGGTCACGGGAAAGACGGTGATCAGCGTGCCGGTCAGGTCGGCACCGTAGACCTTGTCGTCCTTCTCGGGGTCGGGCTGTTTCAGCGCCGAGCCGGTGAAGTGCCACTTCAGGCGCGGCACGGGCTTGCCACTTTTGGTATCGATCATCGCTTCCTCGATCGGGATGCGCTTCACCTTGCCGCTCGACGTCGGGACCTCGAGGAAGATCTCGACCTCCGGCCCTTTGCCGACAGCGCCTTCGCCCTGCGCCGGCTTGCCGGGCTTCAGATCGAGGCTTTCCAGCGCCTTGTGGACATCGCTCGGCTTGGCCTGGTAGGTGACGACCGTCTCGTGCGCCTTCTGCCCCTTGGGGGCGGGGAAGGTGGCGATCACCTCGATGGGATAGATCTGGTCCAGGGTCGGCAGCTTCCGCGGCGCCACGGCACAGGCGATGCTGACGCTGCGATCCTTCTTGTCGACGGTGATGCCGGTGTCGTCCTTGGCCGGCAAGGCAGCGACAGCGGCCAGTAGCAGGGCCGCGGCCGGCAGGAAGCGGGTCGAGGGGGTACACATGCGATCTTCTCCAGGAGGGGCGAGGTTGGCCGGCAGCGTCGGTGAGGGCTTGTCCTCCGTGCGGAGGGTGGGAGTGTATTGTCCGGCGCCGCGCGTTGCTTCGCAACGACTTTCTCCCATCCCCTCACCCCCGACCCCTCTCCCCCGAAGCGGGGGCGAGGGGAGGAAGAGTTGCGGCCCTTGAATCGCGAACGGGCAGTCGGTAGCGAAAGAAGGAGACGAAAAACGCCTACCAGCGGGGCCGTCATGCAACCGTTCGCCAACCGCGTCGTTCTGATCACGGGGGCCGGCAGCGGCATCGGCCGGCGCCTGGCGCACGTCCTGTCCGAGCAGGGGGCTCGCATCGCGGCGCTCGATCTCAACGCGGCCACCCTTGCGTCGCTGGGCGCCGAGCTGCAGGGACGGCCATTTGCCTCGGTCGTTGCTGACGTGACCGACCTGGGTGGCGTCCGCGCCGCGGCGACCCGCCTCGAAAGCGAGGTCGGCCCCACGGACGTCCTCATTGCTTGTGCCGGCATCGGCAAGGAGACATCGGCGCTCAACTTCCGCGCCGAGGACATCGCGGCCCAGATCAACGTCAACTTGATCGGCGTGGCCAACAGCATCGACGCCGTCCTGGCCGGCATGCGCCAGCGCCGCAGCGGACACCTCGTCGTGCTGTCCAGTTTGGCGTCGTACCGCGGTCTGCCGATGATGGCCGGCTACTGCGCTAGCAAGGCGGGCGTGAGCGCTCTCCTCGAGGCGCTGCGCGTCGAACTGGCGCCGTTGAACGTCTGCGTGACGACCATCTGCCCCGGCTGGATTCGCACGCCGCTGACGTCCAACATCGTGGTGCCGCAGCCGTATATGATGGAGGTGAACTACGCCGTGGCGCGGATGGTCGAGGCCATCCGGACGCGGCGGCCCCACCTCGCCTTTCCGCCCGCCGCGGCATGGCAGGTGCGTCTACTCCGCTGGTTGCCGGCAAAGCTGAGTGACTGGCTGATCCGGCAGCGCATGCGCGGACTGGCGAAGAGCAAGTGAGTGGTCGTTCATGGAATCGCTGTTCACCTTTGTCGCACCGCCGGACCGCTGCGGCTACCTGCCCGAGCAGGTGTGGAGTCTGCAGTACGAGTACATCGCCGCCATGTCCGCCGAGGAGTATCGCCAGCGCATGCTCGCCGGCTGGCGTCACTTCGGCCACATGCTCTTCCGGCCACGCTGCCCGCGCTGCACCGCCTGCCGCTCGCTGCGCATCCTCGTCGAGCGCTTCCACCCCGACCGCAGCCAGCGCCGCGCCCGCAAGGCCAACGACGGGGTGGTTCGCGTCGTGATCGGCCCGCCCTCGGTCAGCGACGAGAAGCTTGACCTGTACGACCGCTATCACGTCTTCCAGGCCAGCAACCGAGGCTGGCCTGAGCACGGGCCCAAGGAGGAGGATGGCTATGTCGACTCGTTCGTCAGCAATCCGTTTCCGGTGCGGGAGTGGTGCTACTATCTCGGCGACAAGCTGATCGGTGTTGGCTACGCCGATGATCTGCCCGGTTGCTTGTCGGCAATCTATTTCTTCTACGACCCGGAGTACCGCGACCGCTCCCCGGGCACGTACAACGTGCTGTGCCTGATCGAGCACGCCGCGCGACGCAGCCTGGAGCACGTCTATCTCGGCTACTACGTCGCGGGCTGCCAGTCGATGGAATACAAGCCGCGCTTCCGCCCGAACCAGCTGCTCGGCACCGACGGACAGTGGCACGAC
>JACOUH010000351.1 GCA_016177925.1 Planctomycetota bacterium
GAACGGCGAACCATCAGTGCGTGGAACAAGGAACACATCATTGCTTACTTGGGGCTCGCGTGACATTATCCGCTCCATACAGACTATGATGCCGTTCCAGGTTGCAACAGTCCTGGGCTTTACTTTGCAAAAGCCCAGTTACGAAGGTGACCCGGACAAGCGGCTGCTCGACCCGGCCTGCGGCTCCGGCACCTTCCTCGTTATGGCGATCAACCGCATCAGGAAGTGGTACGAGGACAACCGCGAGAACTGCCCTTACGACGAGGGGGACCTGTGCGGTAAGATTCTCGCCAATGTGATCGGCTTCGACCTCAACCCGCTGGCGGTCATGGCCGCCCGCACGAACTACCTCAGCGCCATCCGCCCGCTGGTCAGTCACGCCGACAAGGTCGAGATTCCCGTTTACCTGTGCGACTCAATCATGACGCCGTCGGAGTACGGCGACCTGTTCTCCGGCGGGCCGGGAAAGTCGAAGGCCCTCAAGACCGCGGCCGCGACCTTCGTGATCCCGACCGAGATCGCCACGAAGCGCGAGGACGTCGCCAAGTACGCCGAGCAGCTGGAATTCTGCGTCCGCAATGGTTACTCGGCCGACGAGTTCCTGAGCCGCTGCCGGGATGAGGGCCTCCCCGCGGATGCCGAGAGCATCCACACGGGGCTGTACAACGAACTCGTGGAGCTTGACAAGGCGAATAAGAATGGCGTTTGGGCGCGGATCATCAAGAATGCGTTCGCGCCGTTGTTCGTTGGCAAGGTCGATTACGTCGCCGGGAATCCGCCGTGGGTGAACTGGGAGAGCTTGCCGAAGGAGTACCGCGACAGCGCTGGTAAAGTGTGGGAGAAGTACGCGCTTAGCGCGGCCGCGTCGGGCGTCCAGTTCGAGCTTGGGAAGCAAAAAAGGGATATTGCTATTCTTTTCGTGTATGTGTCCGCGGACACCTATTTACGGAAGGAAGGTACCCTCGGTTTCGTCATCACCCAGACCCTCTTCAAGACGCGCGGGGCGGAAGTCTTCCGACGATTTGATCTTGGCGGAGGTCGCTATATCCGGCCGATGCGAGTCTCCGACCTGAGCAAACTGCAAGTTTTCGAGGGTGCCACGAACCGAACCGCAGTGCTGGTGGCGAGACCGTCCACGCGACCCCCTTCCTACCCCGTGCCGTACGTATCTTGGGACGGGCCTCGGCGTGTAGACACTGACGCCTCCCCGGAATCTGTTCGGGAAGCGTACAGCCAACGGCCTCTTCACGCATACCCGATCGATCCGAACGACTTGGCGTCGCCCTGGCTCTGCGGAGACAAGAAGTTTCTCGAAGTGGTCCGAAAGGTCATTGGCGCCAGCCCGTATCAAGCCTCCGCCGGCTGCTGCACCTGGTTAAACGGCGTGTACTGGGTCACCCCGATATCCGGTCAGACGGGTAATGAGGTAGTCGTCCAGAACCTACATGAGGTCGGCAAGAAGAAGCTGGAGTCGGTCACGGCTCATGTGGAATCGCGCCTGCTGTATCCCCTGCTGCGAGGTCGAGACGTCAAGAAATGGGCGACACATCCCTCGCTCTGGATTCTCTATCCACACACCGAAGAGTCGGGATGGCGTCCGATCGACCCGAACGAGATGAAGCGCCGTTTTCCCCTGGCCTACGCGTACTTGAAGAGGTTCGAGTCCCAATTGCTGTCGCGGAGCGGCTACCGCCAGTTGCGCCAGGGACAGGCGTTTTACATTCTGGGGAACACAAACGCCGTCAACTTCAGCAAGTGGAAAGTTGCATGGCGGGATATGGGATATGAAATCCAGGCCGGCGTATCTTCGGTTCACCAGGGGCGGCCGGTAATCCCTGAGCACCACGTTATGTTCGTGCCGCTTCGGGACGAACAAGAGGCACATTACTTGTGCGGTATGCTCAACAGTTTACTCTGCCGGGCCGTAGTGGCTGCGTACACCATCACGACGGGCATCAGCACGCACGTGTTACAGCATGTTGCCGTCCCCCGATACAAGGCGAGCAACAAGATCCATGCCCGAATCGCCAAGGCGGCGAGGGCATGCCAGTACGCCGCTCTGACGGAGGATGCGGAGTCCCTCGCCGCCCTTGAGGAGGCGATAGACAACGGAGCAGCCCAACTCTGGGGAGTTGAGAAGGAGCAATTGCAGCTTGTAGCGAAGAGCCTTACTGCGATGATTTCACAGGGAAAATAGCCCGCGCTTTGGTCGCCAGGTTCTGCCGCGCTACTTTGTCCAAGTGAAATTCATGTCGAGTTCACCTGCCGACGCCTTTCTGAGAGAATTCATGGAAGGCGACCTCGTGCCCAGCCGCGAGCGCGCTCTACAAGTCCTACGGCATCGGCCGGGTGGTGAAGATGGGCGGCGAGCGGGTAAAACCAGATTGCAGGAAAGAAACAGCTAAAGGGTCCGTGAGGTAAACCTGTGGCCCCCAAGGTGGACTACTTCCCCGATTTCGCCCGTCGCGCGTTCGGCATCCTGCGCTCGCTGGTGCGGTCCGCGGAGCGCGTGGACATGGCGGCGACCGTATTCACTCTGAGCCACTGGCTCGACGTACAGCCACGGCTGCAGGCCTTTACCGAAGGCGGTCGGCGCCTGCGCGTCATCGTCTGGCCAGGTGGTGTCAGCTCTCAGGCGCTCGACGGCGTGCGCAGCCTGGACAACACCCGGGTGGCCGTGGGCCAGGGCGAACCGCCCGCGCACGCGCAGGAGTTCTTCTTCTTTGCCGGCGACCGGCTGACGGTCGCCACGGCCTCGGTGGCGGCGACCTACCCCGGCCTGTCCGCCAACGGTGACTGCGGTGCCATCGTCACGCACGACGACTATCCAAAGGACGCCGCCGCCTGCGAAGCCATCGCCCGCTTCGAGCGCCGCTGGCAGGAGGCGACTCCGCTGGATGCGCGGGTCCTAGCCGAGTTCAAGGCACGCGCCGGAGGGCCGGAGTTTCACGAAGGCGACCTCGTCCGCAGTTCGGCCGAACTCTACAGGGGCTACGGTGTCGGTCGAGTGGTGAAGGTGCGCGGCGAGCAGGCCAAGGTGGAGTTCAACCCCTCCGTCTTCATGCCGCCGCCGTACCGCTCCGAGAACAAGATCCTCCACTTCTCGGAGATGGAGCGGGTCGAGACGCCGCTGGAGCGGGCCGCGCGCGGCGAGTGGGAGGAGCCGTGGCGCTTCGAGTTGAAGGTGCAGGCGGCGCGGTTCCTCACCGGCAACAAGGGCGGCCAGCTCGGCAACGCCCGGACCGAGATCCTGCCGCACCAGATCTTCGCCGCCCATCGCGTCGTCTCCAGCCCGCGGCGGCGTTTCCTCCTGGCCGACGAGGTCGGGCTCGGCAAGACTATCGAGGCCGCCATGATCTGGCAGGCGCTGGCCCAGCGCGGTCAGGCCAAGCGCACCCTCATCATCACCCCCGCCGGCCTGACCACACAGTGGCAGGAAGAGCTGCAAGACAAGTTCGGCGCCACGTTCGAGATCTTCGGCCGGGACTTCCTCGCCGTCAACCCCCGCGCCTGGAGCTACCGGGCCGCCGCCATCGCCTCCATCGACCGGCTCAAGCGGCCCGAGCACAAGCGCATCCTGCTCGAAAACCGCAAGTGGGACCTGATCATCTTCGACGAGGCCCACCGCTTGAGCGCACTTGATTACGCCTCGGGCAAGGTGGAAAAGACGCTCAACTACCGCCTGGCCGAGGAGATCCGCTCCCAGCACTACAGCGAGGCGTTCCTGCTCCTGACCGCCACGCCCCACCAGGGGGAGGAGAATCACAGCCGGTTCAAGAACCTGGTCGCGCTGCTGGACGACGACATCGACTTCAGCGGGCTGGAGGAGCCGGGCCTCTTCAACCAGGCGGCCGGCGGCCTGAAGTTCACCGACTTCGTGATCCGCACGCCGAAGAAAGACGTCACCGATGCCCACGGCCGCAAAGTGTTCAAGGGCCGGCAGACACACCGCCTGCTGTGCAAAATGTACGACGATGAGCGCCGCTTCTATAGCGCCGTAACGGAGTACATCCGGACGGGATACCAGACCCTGGAGCGGCACGGCGACGCGACGCAGCGGCGGGCAGCAGGGTTCCTCCTCACGACGTTCCAGAAGCTCAACGGCAGCTCGACGGCCGCCATCCGCGCTGCCCTCTCAGGCCGACTTCAACGCCTGCAGGGAGTGCTCCGTGACCTGACCGAGGAAGAGGACGAGCCCGAGCGCTTCGATGAGCGCTACCTGGGCGAGTTCGAGGAGCAGCACGTCCTCCACAGCGACCGAGAGATCGTCCAGGACGAGCTTGTCGTCCTGGAGCAGCTCCTGGCCGGGAGTGTCAAGCGTGACCGGAAGCTCGACGAGCTGCTGCGGCTCATCGACCACGTCGCCCGGGAAAGCCCGGGCGGCCCGGAAGAGAAGGTGCTGATCTTCACCGAGTACCGCGAGACGCAGCGCTACCTGGTTCGGGAGTTGGAGGGCAAGTACGGCAAGGGTTCGGTCGTCGTCATTCACGGTGACATGAAGTTGGAGCGGCAGGGGGAGAGCGAGTTGGATTTGCAGGCGGTCTGGGGGCCGTTCGCGCGGGACGGGGCGCTCGCGGCCCCGACGACGAAGCGGACCAGCCAGCGTCTCTTCCGCGACCATGCCGGCGTCCGGTTTCTCGTCTCCACCGAGGCGGGAGGCGAAGGGATCAACCTGCAATTCTGCCACATTTGCGTCAATTACGACCTGCCGTGGAACCCAATGCGAGTGGAGCAGCGCGTCGGCCGGGTGTATCGCTTCGGCCAGCAGAAGGTGGTGCAGGTCTACCACCTGCTCAACAAGGCAACCGTTGAGGAGACCGTACAGGCGTACTTCGAGGACCGGCTGGAGCGGGCAGCGGCGACCCTGGCGAAGGTCACAGGCGAGGACCCGGAGGAGATCAAGGGGACGCTCAACGGCCACTTGGAGAGCGAGATTGACCCAGCGCGGATCTACCAGCGAGCCCTGGTCGAGGGGAACCTCAATGGGCAGACACAGAAGGAGATCGCCGAGGCGGTCGAGCGGGCAAGACGGGCGTATGAGATCGCTACCCGCAGCCTGTTCCGCGACCTGTCGAGTTACTCCTTCGACAAGTACCGCCGCGAACTGGCGTCGGACCTGACGCTGGATGACCTGCGAGCGTTCACCGAGCGCTTCCTGGCGCGACACCGTCGCCAGCTGCAACGGAAGGAACCGTTCTTCGAGTTCCTGACGCCGGACGTGTTGCGGCCCGCCGGGCTGCCAGAGCGTTACCGCAACACCACGTTCGAGCGCGAGTTGGCCATCCGCCGGCCGGACGCGGAGTTTTTGGCGCTGGGCCACCCGTTCGTGGACGCGATGCTGGGGTACGTCGGTTCCTACGACTTCGGGGGCCTGACGGCGGTGCGCCATATTGCAGACCCGAAGTTGGCCGGCCGCTCCGGCTTTCTGTTTGCCCTCGTCGTGCGGCAGCGGATCACACGCGAGGACGGCGACGAGTGCCTGTTCCGGTTCGAGCCGGTGTTCGTGACCGCCGACGGCCGGATCGACGAGGCGGCACTGACGCCGGCGCTGACTGGCGAGGCTAATGGGGCAAGCACTCCAACGAATCGGATACCTGGCGCGGACGATGCCTTCCGAGTGGCCCGCCAGCATCTCGAAGAAAAGGCCGCCGTCTGGGACTGGGCGGATGACGTCGAGTTCCTCGGGCTAAGCTGGGTGGTATTCCGGTGAGTTGATACCGTCGACCTTGACTTTTCTGCCCTCGCTGTGGAAGCACTTGAGGAGTTCGGCATGGTGCTTCCCGTCGCGACCCTCCTTGAGCGGCCAGCCCAGGACGTAGACCTGAAACGCCTGCAGCAGGTGCTCGCCCCAGTGCAGCAGGACGATGCCAGTGTAGATGAGCAGGGCCGGTTTGTGCCACTCGGCGTTGAGCCTGTCGATGAGCGAACGCCGCTCCGGCAGCGGGCACGCCAGGTTAGGAACGGAAGACATTGTGAGGCCTCCGAAGATGCGAGAAGGTTGGTCAATGCTGCCTGTCCGCAGTATGCCTTCTCGCTTCAACGCGGCCACGGACGGCGGAATGTTCAGGGGCTGGTTGAGTCTCGGTCAGCACAAACGAGTCGCAGCATAGAGGGTGATTGCAGGACGGAAAAAGAGCGAGGCGTCCCGGGCTCGCACCGGGAGAGGGCCGCTGAAACGTCGCGCGCATGCCGAGAATCAATTCACGCTCCGAATGGCCCGTACGCCCCGAATGACCTTCCCCTCACCGAGCGGCCGGTGCGGGCGAGGGCCGGCCGATCCAATAGCGAAGATGGCAAGCGATTGCCCACGAGACGCGCAGGCTGGGCGGACGGCACACGGCCAGCGGTCTTGCGGGCAGGAGGTGGTGGGGTCGGCGTTAGCGGGGCGGGTGGTAGATGGAGCAGGCGCCGCGCACGGGGCGGGCCGCGGACTGGGGCAGGAGGAGGAAGTTGTGATCGCCTTGCGGCGGAAGTGTCTGCAAGCTGTTATGGCCCCAGCGCTGTTCCTCGACGGGAGTCGTCTTGGGCGGTGGCGAAGGCAACGGCTGGGGGTTCTCCGAGCAGTTCGGCCCCGAGCAGGGCGGGGGGGGGGCAGGGCGGGCCGGGGCGGGCGCCTCACGGCCGTTCTCGGCAGGTCCCGGCGAGGAAGGGTCGGGTTTGGCCTTGTCGGGGGGGAGTTCCGGCCGCGAGTTACCAATGATGATGTAGTGGCCGCAGCTGGCGTGGGCGGGCGGGGCGGCCAGACTGGTGAGGGCCAATCCGGCAGCGACAGCGACCCAGAAGTAGCGCGACCGTCTCATCCGATATCAGCACCCGGAAAATCTGCGACTTCGCCCGGTTTATCTACGCCCTGACCCAAGGAAGTGTTCGAGAGAGATTCAACAACACAATTCGTGGTTTACATTGTCCTCCCGGTAAAAGCAACGATTTTCTCGGCGACAAGCGGAAGCCAGAAAAAGGAAAAAAATCCGGAATCGGCGAGCGGGCGAGCCGGAGTAGAACAGACGAGATGCCTGCTCGACCCCTGCTCGCCCGAAGCGGCCCGCTCACCAGCGGAAACTGTACTGAATGTACAGCGCGTTCAGATCGCGGCCGCTGCCCGTTCGCTTGATGAAGTCGCCCGCGTACAGGTGCGCGTTCTGGATGAAAATGTCCTGGTGATTGTCCAGGTGGAAGTTCACGACCAGGTTCAGCACCTCGCCGACGTCGGTGCCTGCCCGGCCGGTCGCGTCGCGGCGGATGGCGGTGCCGCCCGCGTTGTACAGGGCGTCTTGCGGGCTGTCCAGGCGCAGGATGTGGTACTGCGCCAGGCAGGTGATCCAGTTGACTGGCCAGAACACGAACTGGGCGTTGAGGTCCTGGATGTTCTGCCGGCCGATCTGGTCGGTGCCGCCGAAGTAGTAGTGCCCAAACGGGAACAGCTGGTTGAAGGTCTTCCGCTCGCCGACGGCCGGGTTCTTGTCGCCCGAGGCGTACTCGTAGTAGAGCCACAACTGCGGCTTGCTGGGGCAGTCCTTGAAGCAGTAGCCACCGCCGACCGCCAGGGCGTCGGCCAGCAGCGTCTGGCGGCCGATCGAGCCGGTCTGCACATCGCCCTCGGTCTCCCACAGCCAGCGGTTGTCGTGGTCGCCGAAGTAGCGCGCCCCGAACGTGCTGACGTTGGTCGGCGCCCGCTGGATGCCCAGTTGCCGCGTCTGGTTGGCGTTGTCGAGGTTCAGGTAGTAAAGCTCGAGGGCCTGGCTCTTCTTCGGCCGGTAGGTCGTGTACAGGCCGCTGAAGACCTGGTTGTTGTCGACCGAGTCGAAGCGCTCCGGGTTGGGGACGACCGGCTGTACGACGAAAGCGTCGACGTCCAGCTTCTCACTGTGCCAGAACGCCTTGACGCCCTGGAAGGTGCGCCGCGTGTTGGCGAAGTCCAGGGGAGAGATCAATCGCTGCGAGCCGTACAGCAACTCCTGCCGGCCGGCGCGGACGTAAACCGGGTCGTCGCAGAGCGTGGCCACCTTGGCGTCGACGAACAGATTGAGGAGGTCCCAGTGGTCCTCGTCGATGACGAGCGGCGGCAGGTCCTCGTTCCAGCTCCGCGCGTCGATCGTTTCGACAAAGAGGCGGAACTTGTCCTGATACCACAAGTCGCCGTAGATCCGTGTCCGCTCCGTGTAGTAGACGTTGTTCCTGCCCGTGAGCTGGCTGTCGACCTCGTTGTTGTAGCGCAGCCGCAACTCGCCGCCGGTGGTGAAGAGGAAGTCGTTGCCCAGGTGGATGCGTTTCAGGAAGTCGAGGTAGTCGTGTTCCTCGTTCTTGGGGTCGTCCAGGTAGCGCCAATCACAGTAGAAGAACGGGAACGGGATGATGCTGAAGCGCGGGTAGGGGTACTTGGGCGGTCCCTTGCGCCAGTTGTCGGTGAGGACATCGAGCAGGGAGTAGTAGCCCGGGCCGTTGGGCAGGATGGGGAACCATCCCGGGCGCGGGAACTTCTCGACGGGCGGGACGAGCGACCAGTAGGGCTTGGGCTCCTTGCACTCGCCGTCCTTGCCGTCGCCGCCTGGGGCCGGTCCCTCCATGCCGCCCTCGGCCGGGGGCCCACCCGGGCTGACGCTTTCCGCGTCGGGCAGGGGGGCGTCCTGTTCCGTGGCCGTCACGCCTGGAAACAAAGCCGTGCTGGACGGCGAGGCCTGAACCGACTCGGGGCGGGGAAGGAGTTCGGGCTGCTGGGCCCGCAGCGAAGGGGCGGTCAACGACCCGGCCCCGACTATCATACCGGCCAGGACCCACTTCCTGGCCGACTTCAAGAACCAACGCATAGCGCCTCCCTGGCTGCGTTGCGACGCGGTGCAACTGAGACACATCCTGTGTTCATGAGTGGAGGCAGGGGAAGCTGCCTCTTCTGATCCATCGGCCCGTGTTGGGGGTTCGCTGAGAGGAATGGCGGTCGCCACGGCCGGTCCACCGGCCTGACGCTCCGCTCGTTCTTTGTTGAAGAGGAATTCGTATTCTGCCGAAGAAACGGACCAGCCGCACCGCCGGCAAGATCGTTGCGAACGGCCTCAGTGCTCGCCGCGTTCGATGCGGGACAGCTCCTCGAGGTGCGGGGCGGGGTCGCGGAGACAGATGACCGTTTTTCCAGCCCGCCCAGGACTGTAGAATAGCAGAGGAGGCGACTCGATCATGACTCAAGTTGAGGCGATTTACCAGAACGGTGTGTTCAAGCCGCTGCAAGACGTAGGGCTGCCGGAGAATCAGCGGGTTCGGCTCAGCATCCAGCCGCTCGAGGTTGCTGATGTGCAGGCCTGGCTCGCCCAGGTGCAGGAGCTGCAACAACGCATTATAGCCCAGCGCGGCTACTTCCCTGACAGTGCCGCCGAGATCGCCGAGGACCGGAGGCGATGACTGCCAGCGACGTTCCTAGCACCAAACGGTAGAGGGAGGCTTCTCTGTAAACAATCGAACGCTACGGTGTGTGTGCCATGCTTTCGCGGCCCCCAGGGTCAACGTCTGGGCGAAACCAGCGCGGGCCGCGAAAGCATGCCACCCCCGTTGCGGGTCATTCTTCACACCAAAGCCCCCAACTATCGTTTGGTGCTAGCAACGTCTCGGAGTCAGCATGGCTAAGCGCAAACCTGCGAGCGGGCCTCGGGTTTTCCTGAGCCATTCGACTCGGGATCAGTGGATTTCCGAGAGACTGAAAGAGAAACTGGAAGAGGTCGGGGTCGAGGTCTGGCTCGATGCGTTTGACCTGCCGGGCGGCCGGAACGTGAAGGAACGGATCAAAGAAGGCATGCGATCCTCGACGGAATGTTTGATCCTCTTGTCGGCGGCCTCACGGGAATCCGATTGGGTGAAGCACGAGGCGGGCCTTGCCGATGCCTATGGCAAACCGACGGTGCTTGTCCTACTGCACGTTGGCGACGATGATGTTCCCGACCCTCTGCGCGACCTGAAGTTTTTTGACATCAACGAGTTCCCTGGCTATGTGCGGCACCTGGCCACGCTGGCCCGAAGGAAAGAGGAGCGAACCATGAACACAGCGCGGGCGGCCGGCAGCGTCTTCATCAGTCATAGCCATCAGGACAATGAACTGGTCCGCGACCTTGCCCGGCGGCTTCGCGGCGCGGGGCTCGAGCCGATCGTGGATTTTGCCGACCTTCCCTCGGCCTCGCACTGGAAAAAGACCGTGCGCGAACTGGGCTTTTGCAAAGTAAAGCCCAGGACTGTTGCAACCTGGAACGGCATCATAGTCTGTATGGAGCGGATAATGTCACGCGAGCCCCAAGTAAGCAATGATGTGTTCCTTGTTCCACGCACTGATGGTTCGCCGTTCC
>JACOUH010000352.1 GCA_016177925.1 Planctomycetota bacterium
ACCGGGGGGTTCACACCCCCCGCTCGCCCCATCCGTTACCCGATGCCGATCTCGCGGAGGTACGCGCGGGTACGCTTGGCGATCGGCAGCGGCTTGTCGAACGGCGCCGGGTACATGTCCTGCTCGACGATGGCCCAGCCCCGGTAGTCGATCGCACGGAGCACGTCCCGGAACGCGGCGAAGTCCACCGCCCCCTTGGCCGGCTCGCAGAACATGTCCTCGGCCACCGCGATGGCGAACGGGATGCCCTCATCGGCCACCCGTTTGCGCTTGACCGGATCGACACTCTTCAAGTGCAGGTACGGGATGCGTTGGTGGTGCTTGCGCATGAAACTCACCGGATCGCCGCTGCGGTAGGCGTGGTGGCCCGTGTCCAGGCAGAGGGAGACGCGCGCCGGGTCGGTCTGTTCCAGGAAGGCCTCGATCTGGTCTTCATACTCGACGTGCGATTCGGCGTGCGGGTGGAAGACCGTCCGGAGGCCGAAGCGGTCGTGCGCCAGATTGGCCACGCGGTGGGTCGTCTCGATCAACTGCTTCCAGCCGGTGTCGTCGAGGCGGGCCGGCCTGATCTGTTTGCCCGTGAACAGGTCCGAGTACACGTCGTCGATGAGGATGAGGAACTTGGCATCCAGCTTCGTCAGCAGTTCGCCCGTGTCCATCACGGCTTTTTCAATCTGGGGCCAGGCCTCCCGATCCTCCAGGTGAGGCATCACGAACGTCCCCGTCACCTGCACCCTGCGCTTGCTCAACTCGGCACGCAGGGTCGGCAGGTCGGTGGGCAAATAGCCATACGGCCCGAGTTCGGTCCACTGGTAACCGGCCTCCACCAGCTCGTCCAGGTACCGGTGCCAGGGAGTTTGCCGGGGGTCGCTCGGGAACCAGACTCCCCAGTTGTCCGGGGCACTGCCGACCTTGATGTCCATGGGTTGTTTTCCTCGAGGATGATTGCTCTCTCTTTTCTGCCACAAGCCGCAAGTGACCCGAGGTCACGGGACACGGCCGAAATCCACCGGCCAAACCTTGTCCCCCGATTTTGAGGGACTATTGTAGTATCGTATGATGATTGCGTCAACGGTTGAACACTGGCCTTCCCCCGGTGAGAGCGATGAGTAAAGCGAATCCCACCCTCCGCATGACCACGGCCCAGGCGATCGTGAAGTACCTGCAGGCCCAGCACAGCGAGCGCGACGGCAAGGCGCGGCGGCTGATTCCGGGTGTCTTCGGCATTTTCGGCCATGGCAACGTGGCCGGCCTGGGACAGGCGCTGTACGAGTATGGCGGGGAGTTGCCGTATTACCACGTCTGGAACGAGCAGGCAATGGTCCACACCGCCATCGGCTTCGCCAAGGCGAACCGGCGCCTGGCGACCCTGGCCTGTACTTCCTCGATCGGGCCGGGCGCGACGAACATGATCACCGGCGCGGCGACGGCCACCGTGAACCGGTTGCCGGTGCTACTCCTGCCGGGGGATTACTACGCCGGCCGGCACCAAGGGATCGTGTTGCAGCAGCTGGAACACCCCATCTCCGCCGACGTCAGCGTCAACGACTGCTTCCGTCCGGTCAGTCGCTTCTTCGACCGCATCACCCGTCCGGAGCAGCTCCTCACCGCACTGCCCGAGGCCATGCGCGTGCTCACCGACCCGGCCGAGACCGGCGCGGTGACCCTCGCCCTCCCCCAGGACGTGCAGTCCCACGCCTACGATTACCCGGCCCACTTCTTCGACCGGCATTCTTGGCGTATCGAGCGGCGTCCGCCCGACCCCCAGCGCATTCAGGAGGCCGTCGCGCTGCTTCGCCAGGCGGAACGGCCGTTCCTCATCGCTGGCGGCGGTGTCCATTACTCCGACGCCGGGGAAGAGTTGCAGGCGTTCGCCGAGGCGTTCGGTATTCCCGTCGGCGAGACGAGCGCCGGCAAAGGCGCGGTGCGGAACGATTCGGCGTTTCTGCTCGGCGGGCTCGGCGTCACGGGCAACCCGAGCGCCGGCAAGATCGCTCGTCAGGCGGACCTGGTCCTCTGCGTGGGGACGCGGCTGACCGACTTCACCACCGGCTCGCAATCTCTGTTCCAGCACCCGGCGGTGAAGTTCATCGGCGTCAACATCCAGGGACGGGACGCGCACAAGCAGGGCGCCCTGCCCCTCCTGGCCGACGCGCGCGAGGCGCTGCGTGCCCTGACGGCGGCGGCTCGGCAGGCGGGCCTCAAGCCCAACGCCGCCTATGCCAAGGAAGTGGCCGCAGCGAAAGCCGAATGGGGCCGCCGGCTGCAAGAAGAGGTGTACCGCCAGGCCCCCGGCGAGGCCCTGAGCCAGGGGCACCTGTTCGGCATCCTGAATGAGGAGGCCCGCCCGGGGGATACCGTGGTCGTCGCCGCCGGCACGCCGCCGGGCGACGCCCTCGAGCTGTGGGACGCCACGCGCGGCAGTACGTGCCACATCGAGTTCGGCTTTTCGTGCATGGGCTACGAACTGCCTGCCAGCCTCGGCGTCCGCATGGCTCAGCCCCACGGGGAGGTCTATGCCCTGGTCGGCGACGGCACCTACCTGATGAACCCGACCGAGCTGGCCACCGCCTCGCAGGAGAACTGGAAAATCACGGTGATCATTTCCGAAAACCACGGCTACCAGTCGATTCGTCGCTTGCAGATGGGGCGGGCCGGTCACAGCTTCGGCAACGAGTTCCGGCTGCGCAACGCCAAGACGAACCGCCTGGAGGGGGAGTTCCTCCCCGTCGATTTTGCCAAGAACGCCGAGAGCATGGGGGCACGGGTCTGGCGCGTGTCTGGCGCCGAAGCGCTTCGCCGGGCCCTCCGCGAGGCGCGCAGCGAGACGCGGTCCTGCGTCCTCGTCGTGGAGACGGAGAAGTACCGATTCCCGCCGGCTTCGGAGGTGTGGTGGGACGTGGAGCCCGCCGAGGCGACCCAGGACCCGAAGACCCAGGAACTCCGCCGCCAGTACGAGAAAGACCGGGCGGAGTCGCAGCGGTTTTACTATTGAGCCGTTCGGCGGCTCGCGTCTCCGCGTCGGAAAGGCACCGGAGAAAGGCATGGCTGACCGTCTGAAATTGGAGTACCACCAGACGACGTTCTCCCTGCTCAACGAAGAACCTCTCACCGCAATTAGCAACCGACGCAAGATCGAACGCTGGGAGAACAACAATGGGACGAGACTGCCGGCATCCATCCGCGAGTGGTATTCCTTGGAAGGAAGCGAGGACCGGCTCCACAGCGGTACGGCTGAAGACTTCCGCCCGCTGAGCCTGCAGAAGGCGTTGAATCGCCTTTCCAGGGCACGACAGGACGGGCGGGCCTTGCTTGCTAATCGTCTCGAAATAGGCTATTGGGAATCGGGGGCTGTCAGCTATGTCCGACTGGATAGATCGGCCGATCCGCCGGTTGATCTTGGCTTAGATCTGGGCTTTTGCAAAGTAAAGCCCAGGACTGTTGCAACCTGGAACGGCATCATAGTCTGTATGGAGCGGATAATGTCACGCGAGCCCCAAGTAAGCAATGATGTGTTCCTTGTTCCACGCACTGATGGTTCGCCGTTCCAT
>JACOUH010000353.1 GCA_016177925.1 Planctomycetota bacterium
ACCGGGCGACTGGACCGCCAGGAAGGAGTCGTTTCCTTTGATCATCGACACACCGATACAAACGTTGAGCGCAACTTCAAAACGCGCCAGCGAGGGACGCAGCGAACCTCGCTGGCGCGTCGGGCTAAGGCCGCAAGCGGAAAACCTCTCCCCACCCAACCGGCTAGTCTTGACAAGGGAGGGGGTTCGGTATGATTATTGCAATGTCTTTTCTGAACGACCCGCACGGCGCGCGCCGTGCCCGGGGCCCCCTTCGCCCGGCCCAGAGGAAGGAGACCCGCACCAATGTCCGTGAAGATCACCCTCACCTTTACCAACGGCACGCTCAAGGGCCAGAAGCGCGAGTTCAGCCGGCCAGGCAAAGTCGTCATCGGCCGGTCCAACGACTGCGACCTCCAGTTGCCCACGACCCTGGAATTCATGGACGTTTCTCGGCACCACTGCGTCCTCGACATCGACCCGCCTGCCCTCCAGGTGCGCGATCTTGGCAGCCGTAACGGGACGTTCGTCAATGGCGAGAACATCAGCCAGCGCCGGGGCAGCCGCGACAGCGGGTCGGGCGAAGTCACCGGGGCGAATGGCGAGCCGGGCTGGCACGTCCTCAAGGAAGGCGACGAACTGCGCATCGGTTCAATCACCCTGCGCGTGGAAGTTTCCGTCCGGCCGGTGCGCGAGGCGGTCGGCCGCGGCGCCGGCCTGTGGCCGTTCTTCCGCTTGTGGGCGCGGTCTGCCATCCCTTGCTAACCGGCGGCCGTCGCGGCAGCAAGCAGGAAGGACGCAGGCGCGGATGAAAGGGAACAGGTTTCATCCGCGCCTGCGTCCTTCCTCCATTTTCTGCAATCCTCGGGCTGGGATACAATGACGAGAGGAGCAGGTGGGTCGACGGAGGGTCCCTCATGCCGTTGGTGCTGGTCGTCGAGGACAACGAGATGAACCGCAAACTGATGCGGGACATCCTCGAGATCCGCTTCGACGTGGTCGAGGCCCGCTCCGCCGAAGAGGCCGTTTCCCTCCTGCAACGGCGCCGGCCCGATCTGATCCTCATGGACCTGCAGCTGCCTGGCATGGACGGCCTGACTCTCATCTGCCAGCTCAAACAGGATTTGGCCACTCAGGACATCCCCATCGTCGCCGTCTCCGCCCACGCCATGAAGCACAACATCGAGCAGGCCCTTGCCGCCGGCTGCGTCGAGTACGTCACCAAGCCCCTGACGGAGGACCCCTTCGCCTTCGTCGACCGTCTGGCACGCCGATTGCCCACTTCTTCCTGACGCCACCGCCTGGCGCTGATAGTCCGTCCACAATTGGACAAAACCGATGCGACCCCTATTCAGCACCCTGCGCTCGCGGCTGTTTCTCAGTTCCGCCGTCTCCGTGCTGCTGTTCGTCGGGGCGGCGCTGGTTGCCTTCCTAACCATCCAGCGGTTACTGCAAACGCTCGACCTGGAGCAGCACTCGCAGCGGGTGATCGCCCGGGCCTATGACCTGAACGCGAAACTGACGCGCATGGAGGCCGCCAAGCGCGGCCATCACCTCAGTGGCCAGGCGGCCTTCAAGGAGGAGTATGAGACCGAGCTGCATGGGGCGCAGGACAGCCTTGCCGAGTTGCGCGTGTTGGCCGGCGCGGACCCTGTCCACCGCGAGCACCTCGACAAGCTGTCCCAACTGATGGGCTCGCTACGGCAGCTCGCCGAACTGGACTTCAACCTCTTCGCCGGACCGCCTCCCTCGGCGAGCAAGTGGCGCGAGACAATCGCCCGCCTGAAGCTGACGCCGATGCTCGACCTGGGCCGGCAGGCCGCCGTCCAACTTGATGCCCTGATCGACACCGAAACGACGCGGCTGGTCCAGCGGCACCGCATGGTCCAGCAGGCGACACGCGAGAGCATCTGGGCCATCAGCGTGACCGTCGGCGGCACGCTGATCCTGGCGCTGCTGATCCCCCTGCAGCTGTCGCGGACGATCGTGCGGCCGATCGACCGGCTGCGCGCGGCGGCCGGCCGGCTGCGCCAGGGCGAGTTCACCACCCTGACGCCCGAGGGCCCGACCGAGATCGCCAAGCTGGTTAGCCATTTCAACTCGATGGGCCTCGCCTTCTCGGAGCGGGAGGCCCTGCTGCAAACCAGCGAGCGCCGCTACCGCGGGCTGATGGGCTCACTGTCGCACGTCCTGTGGACGACCGACGCGCAAGGGGCGATCACGACCGACTTCGCTGGCTGGCAGGCGTTCACAGGGCAGGACGAGGAGGCAGTCAAGGGTGAGAGCTGGCTGAATGCCGTCCACGACGACGACCGCGATCGCGTCACGGAGCGCTGGCACGAGTGCCTGGCTCGCCGGCAACCTTACGAGGACGAATTCCGTGTCCAGCGCCACGACGGCACCTGGCGCACCATGGCGTGCCGCGGCGTGCCGATCCTCACGCCCAAAGGCGACGTGCTCGAGTGGGTTTGTACCTGTGCGGACGTAACCGAGACCAAGGAGGAGGAGGAGTTGCGCAAGGGGAAGGAGGCCGCCGAGGCAACCAGCCGAACCAAGAGCGCCTTCCTCGCCCGCATGAGCCACGAGCTACGAACGCCGCTGAACGCGATCATCGGCATGTCGAAGATGCTGAGTACGACGCGGTTCGGCCCGCTCAACGCCAAGCAGGCCGACTACCTCAACGACATCACCCACGCCGGCGAACACCTGCTGAACCTGATCAACGACGTCCTCGATCTGTCCAAGGTAGAGGCGGGGCACATGGAGGTCTTCCCCGAACCGGTCCCGGTCGACGAGACGGTGGCGACCCTGCTGTCGACGCTGCGGGCACTGGCCGAGCCGAAAGCGCTGCGGATGACCTTCGAGCCGCCCGAGCCCGACGCCGACCTGGTCACCGACGTGAGCCGTTTCAAGCAGGTGCTGTTCAACCTGGCGTCCAACGCGATCAAGTACACGCCGGAGAAGGGGAGCCTCACGGTCCGCTGCCGCTGGGTCGATACGGCCGGCCGGGACGGAACTCCCTGTTCGCTGGAACACGCCGCGGGGCTGCGCGTCGACGTCAGCGACACCGGCATCGGCATCGCCGCCGAGCACCAAGCCAGCATCTGGGAAGAGTTCCGCCAGGTGAACAACCCGGGGCGCACGCCGGAGGGCACCGGCCTGGGTCTGGCGCTGACGCGCCGCCTGGTCGCCCTGCTGGGCGGAGAAATCTGGCTGCAATCCAGCGAACCCGGCAAAGGCAGCACTTTCTCGTTCGTGCTGCCGCTCCGCCTGAGTGCGGCGCAACCCGGAGACGTGCCCGCCCCCGTCCCGCCCCACGCGGCCAACGGGACCAACGGGGAGTCCCGCGAGCGTAAGCCGGTGGCTCTCGTGATCGAGGACCACATGCCGACCAACAAGCTCCTCAGCGACTGGCTCCTGGACGCGGGGCTGGAGACGTCGTCGGCGTTCGACGGCCCGTCGGGCGTGGAGCAAGCACGACGGCTGCATCCGCGGCTGATCCTGCTCGACCTGCGCCTGCCGCGCCTGGACGGCTGGCAGGTGCTGGCGGAGTTGAAGAGGGACTCGCAGACGCACGACATCCCGGTCGTGATCGTCACGGTGCTGGAGGACCGGCAGGCACCGGGCAACCTCGACGTGGCCGACTGGTTCGTCAAGCCGCTGGACCGCGAGCAATTCCTGGCGCGGCTGCGGGCAACGTGTCCGGGACTATTCAGCGACGGCCAGCCGCTGACGGCCTTGGTGGTCGACGACAGCTCGGCGGCGCGAGCGTGGCTGCGGCAGCTGCTGGCCGGCGAGCAAGTGGATGTCGTGGAAGCGTCGAGCGGGGCGGAGGCGCTGGCGCAGTTGGAGGAGCAGGCGCCGGACTTCGTGCTGCTCGACCTACTGATGCCGGACATGGACGGCTTCGCGGTGGTCGAGGCGATCCGCGGGCAGGAGCGCTTCAAGGACCTGCCGATCCTGGTAGTGACGTCGAAGGACGTGACGCGCGAGGAGTGGCAGCGCTTGAATGGCAACATCCAGGCGGTTCTGCGCAAGGATCGGCTGACGCCGGAACGTCTGGCGGAACGGCTGCGTCCGCTCGGCCTGCCGCTGTCCGCCCGGGTTGCCGACGGTAGCGAGCCCGCCGAGCGCGGAGCGTGAGGCTCCCGATGGTTTCTGCCGCTTGCGGCTTAGCATTCGGATGCTAAGCCGCAAGCGGCAGAAGGTGGCAAATCACCCCAATCGCTTCTCCATGAAGACGCTCAGCGAATCGTCGGGATAGTCGCCGAATGACCCGCAGCGGAGATAGCCCGCCCTCTCGTAGAGCCGCAGCGCCTCGGGCTGGAAGACGCCAGCCTCCAGCCGCGCCAGCGCGAGGCCGGCGTCTCGCGCCAGCGACTCCAGTTCGTCGAGGAGACGGCGGCCCACTTTCAGACCGCGAAACTCTGGCAAGACGAACATCCGCTTGACTTCCGCGTACTCGCCGCCCCGGTCGACCAACGCGCCACAGCCGGCGGCCTGGCCGTCCACCCAGGCGAGGAGGAACGTCACGCCCGGTTGCCGGAGCGCTTCCACCGGCAGCAGATGGTTGCTCTCCGGCGGATACAGGCCGGCCAGGTATGCGTCGAGCAGTTCGATGAGCTGCCGCGCCTCGGGCAAGGCGGGATCACTCCTCTCAACGGTGACGTGCCGCACAGCTCCTCCCTCTCCTTGTTGTCTGTTCAACGGCCCGACTGCCCACAGCCCGTCGCTACGCCCCGCAGCCGGACAGGGCATCGCGGAGTTGATCGATGCGGAAGGGCTTGAACAGGACGTGCTTCAGGCCGTCCTGGCGTGCCTTGACGAGCGAGTGACTGGGGTCGTAGCCGTAGGACGTCATCAGCACCAGGCGCGCCTGCGGCTGGGCCTCGCGCAGCCGGCCGTAGGCCTCGTAGCCGGACAGGTCGGGCAGGCGAATGTCGGCGAGGATGGCGTCGTAGGTCGACAGGCGAGCCATTGTGATCGCCTCCCTGGCGTCGCGGGCCGTCTCCACGATGCAGCCCCAGCGGCCGAGGATGCTGTGCGCCGAGCGGCGCACCCGGTCGTCGTTGTCGGCGACGAGGACGCGGACACCCTCCAGCGACGGTGCCTCCTCGGCAGGCCGCGGCTGGCGTTCCGCCGGCGCCAGTTCCTCGCCGACCGTCTGGATGCAGCGCTTGATTTGCCGGGCACTGGAGAGGATGCTCTTGAGTTTGTCGGCCATCTCGGCATCGTGGCCGACGTAGCGCTCCAGGACAGCGGCCGCGGCCGCGAGGATGTCGTCGACCGGCAGGGCGACCTCACGGCTGATCGCCTCGACCGCGTGGGTAGCTGCCTCCCACTTCTCGGCCGTCAACAGTTCCAGCGTGTGCAGCGCCTCGGCGACCGCGCGGCCGAACGCCTCGGCGAACTGGACGTCGTCCTCGTCGAAGGCGCCGACCTGCGGGCTCTCGATGTTGAAGGTGCCGATCACCTGGTCCTGGTAGACGAGTGGCACCGTCAGCGAGCTGCGCATGCCGCGAGCGCCCTCGATGTAGAGAGGGTCGGCGGCCGTGTCGGGACAGAGGTAGCTCTTGCCAACCGCGGCGACGTGGCCGGTGATCCCATTCCCCTCGGGCTCGGCGGTCAGGCGCTGCCCGGCCTCCTCTGGCGTCATGCCCTTGGACAAGAGCGGCTCGAGGCGGCCGGTGCGCCGGTCGAGCATGCGCAGCTCGATGACGTCATAGTGCAGCAGGTCGCTGGTGAAGCGGACGATGTTCTGCTTGAGCAGTTCGATGCGCTCCTCGGCACTCATCTCGGCGAGCTGGTCCGGTGCCAGGGCGGCGAGGTCGCGGCCGGCGTCCTGAAGTGCCTTGAGCAGCTGCTGGTGATGCCTGTCGGCGGTCACGTCACGGCACAGGGCGATCATGCGGTCGGCCCGCGCGTCGCCATCTTGCAGCGGGGTGATGTGCAGTTCGAGCAGGCGGCCGTCGCGCCGCTCGAGGTACTTGGTCACGGTCTGGCCACCCAGCGCGGTGTGCGTCGGCCCACGGTCGGGACCGGAGATGGCTGGCGAGCCGAGCGCCTCGTAGAAGTTGCGGCCGCGCGCCGGTCCGTCGCACCAGCGCTCGAAGGTGCGATTGGCCCACAGGATGCGCAGATCGAGGCCAACGACCGCGACCGCGTCGGCCAGCGCGTCGAGGACCTGTTCGGACTGGAGCAGGATGCCCGTCCGCTCGCGCACGGAGGTATCGTGCGGGTCGAGGACAATGGCGTCGAAGCGGTCGGCGCGGAGGTGCTTCAGGGCCTGCGACCAGTCGAGCACCTCGACGAGTTCGCACTCTTCGAGCGAGGCCCGCAGCAGTTCGCGGGCCCTCGGCTGGGCATTGGCGAGGACGAGGATACGTGGTCGGCCCGGCACGGTCTGTCGACCTCCGGTTGGCGGGAGAGAATCAATCGCATGGGGATTATAAGGAAGGCCCCGAGCGGTCACAAGCTGGCGGCTCGCTGGGGCCGGGCGGAACCTCAGCGCCGCCTGGGCGCATAGGCTTACAGGGGACGCTCTTCTTCAGAACTGTTGCAACAAGGACACCGTCACGATGGAAACCAACGGCAAGATCGCAATCGTCACGGGCGCGGGGTCGGGGGTCGGCAGGGCAACGGCCCTCGCTCTCTTGCGGGAGGGCTACGCCGTCGTGCTTGCGGGCCGGCGCCGCGAGGCCCTCGAGCAGACGCTGACCCAGGCAGGACCGGCAGGCGCGCGGGCCCGTGTCGTCCCCGCCGACGTGACCGATCCCGCCTCCGTGCGCTCGCTGTTCGAGAAGACGAGGGAGGCGTTCGGTCGCCTTGACCTGCTGTTCAACAACGCCGGGACGGGCACGCCGGCCGTCCTTCTGGAAGACCTGACGGTCGAGCAGTGGCGGCGGGTCGTCGACGTCAACCTGACCGGGGTGTTCCTCTGCACCCAGGCGGCGTTCCGGCTCATGAAGGAGCAGTCCCCGCAGGGCGGGCGCATCATCAACAACGGCTCGCTCTCGGCCGAGGTGCCCAGGCCGAACTCCGCTCCCTACACGGCCGCCAAGCACGCGGTCACCGGCCTCACCAGGTCGACCGCCCTGGACGGCAGGAAGTACGACATTGCCTGCGGCCAGATCGACATCGGCAACGCGGAGACGGAAATGAGCGCCCGGATCAAGGGAGGAGTCCTCCAGGCGAGCGGCGAGGTTGCGGTCGAGCCGATGATGGACGTCGAGCACGTCGCCCGCGCCGTGGTCTACATGGCGAGCCTGCCGCTGGACGCCAATGTCCTGTTCCTGACCGTGATGGCCACCAAGATGCCGTTCGTTGGCCGGGGCTGAGGGGTGCTCAGAGAAAAGGGCCCCGAGTCGCCGCGTCCAAGCGCGGGCCTCGGGGCCTGGGGAGGGTGCGAGCCGTTGCTCGCGAGCGACGGGTTCAGTGGCAACCGCAGCCGCTCCTCTGCGGAGCGTACCATTGCGGGTCGAGGCTCGGGGCGTACACGGGGCCGGGCGCTCCCGGCGGCGTGAAGGTCTGCGTGGCCGGGTCGTAGCCCGCCACCGGCGAGAGGGGCGGGCTCTTCAGGCAGCGCTCGCCGTAGAACTGCCGGCATGAGCCGAAGAGGAACGTCAACTCGGAATGGATGCTGCCACAGGAATAGTCGTTGTGGTGCCCGTAGCAGCCCAGCGGCAGATGCGAGCGGACCGCCTCGACATACGTCCGCGGTCGCAGCAGCGCGAGGACCGGGTGCCGCGCGCCGCAGTGGCGTCCCGGCGCGGGGGTCGCCTCGGGCGCGGCTTCCAACGCGACCTCCTGGGGCACCGCCTCCGCCGGGGGGACCACGGCCGGCGCGGGCCGGCCCAGTTCCTTCTCTTCCGCCCGCGCCAGTCCGGCGGTCACCCCCAGGCCGAGCGCCGCGGCCAGCAGAGCCCGTCGTAACGACGAATGCATCACGCACCCTCCCTCTCGCTCTTGGCGGTTTTCGTCGAACCGTGACGATACAACTTCCATCGACCGTACCTCCGGTCAGGGTGCAGCGGTTCACTCCCGGAGGGCCGGCAGGAAGAGATCAACTGTGCCGGTGGAAACGATTCAGAGGATTGTTCCTGCGGAGCTTGCGGGACGCCCCTGGTCTTCAGCCCCGAAGGGGCGATCGTCAATAGCCAGGGGCGTGAGCCCCTGGTTCCGACACCGCGCGCTGCGGTTCGAGCCCCGAAGGGGCGACAGAAGCCATACGCCATCACGCTCACTGTCGCCCCTTCGGGGCTCCCTCCGGGGCCACGCTTCGGAACCAGGGGCTCACGCCCCTGGCTATTGACGATCACCCCTTCGGGGTTGGAATCCGGACGATCACCCCTTCGGGGTTGGAATCCGAAGGCGCGAATTGTCTTCGTTACTTCTTACGGCCGAGGTTCTTCCAGATGGTGACCGGCGGGGAGCCCTCGCGCGCGCCGTAGGCGCCGACCACCAGGTCGGGCCGTCCGCTGCCGGTCACATCCCCGGCGGCCAGACTCACGTGGTCGCAGCGGACGGTCTCCAGCGTGTGGCGGACGAACTTTCCGGGAGAAGTCTGCTCCAGAAGGATGATCGCGTCGAGCTTCTTCTTCTGCCGCTCGGGGAAGCCGTTGGCGGGCAGGAAACTGACAGCCACCACGTCGAGCTTGCCATCCCCGTCGACGTCCGTGGCGACGGCCTGGTGGACCCCGTACATCGGGGCCAGCTCGTGTTCGAGGAAGGGGAAGCGGTTCTGCCCCGGGTTGCGCAGCCAGCGAATGCCGTGGTACGGCTTCAGAAGGTAAGGCTGATCGAGCACATCGCCGTTGGTGTAGAGGACGTCGAGGTTGCCGTCCCTGTCGAGGTCGACGAGCTGGATGCCGGAGGAACCGTAGGCAGGGTGCGGGGCCTGGTAGATCGTCTCCTTGCGAAAGCCACCCTTGCCATTGTTGAGGAAGGCGACAACGGTTTCATGCTCCTGGCTAATCAGGGCGACGAAGTCGGGCTTGCCGTCCTTGTTCAGGTCGGCAACCGGCACATGGATGGCGCCATGCCGCTCGTCCAACACGCGCGGCACGAACTTCGGCCTCGACCAGTCCGTCGTCTGATTTTCCAGATAGAGGATCTCTCCCGTGCGATTCCAGCCGAACGCGGCCACGACCAGGTCGAGCTTGCCAACCCCACGGAAGTCGGCCGCCTGCACATCGGCGACGCGGCCGACGCCGTCCAGCAGCGTGATCGGCGTGAACCGCCCGTCCTTGCCCCCGCGCAGCCATACCACGCTGCCGCAACGGGCGTCGGTCGGGGGGAAGCTGCCCAGGTTGGCGACCAGGACGTCCTTGATGCCGTCACCGTCGAGGTCAACGACCTCGGCGTGGGCGGGGTGCGAAACCTTGCCGAGCACTTGCCAGGACGGGTCGGACTCGTAGGGCTTGAGGGCCATGACCAGGCCGTCCTCGCCGGAGCTGCCCATGTCGCAGGCCAGGAGGTCGGGCCGCGGCCCGTTGAACAGGTTGACGAGGCGGACGTTGGAAATGGCCAGCGCCGAGGGACGGGGCGACGAGGGGGTGGCGCGTTGCGAGAACTGCACCGGCACCGGCGTGCTGGCCCGGACAATCTTCGCAGGGGGCAATTCTTCCAGCGCCCGTTCCTCGTAGTACTTGACCGTGGCCTCGAACGGCGACGGCTGCAGGGGGCGGAGGGAGACCGCGAAGAAGGCGAAGCCTCGCTCCACCTCCATCTTCCAGTCCTTGCGCGGGAAGCTATCCGGCGGCGGGTAGGCGTGGCAGGCGCCGCAGAACGTATGCACCTGCTTGACGAGGTCGGCCTTCGTCGAGGCGGAACCCGGGCCGGGCCGCGTGTCCGCGGGGGGCGGATCGCCGGACGGCGGCTCCCCGGCAGGACGGCCGCAGCCGCTGAGCGCAGCGGCCAGGGCAAGCAGGCCGGCCGCGGCGAAGGACAGCGGCCAGAGCCACCGGCGACTTCCCGGGGTCGGCACGTTGCTCATGGATCACTCCCCCTCGATTCTTAGCCCGACGCGCAAGCGAGGAACCCATTGCGTAGCCCGACGCGCCAGCGAGGAACACGCTCCACCCTCGCTGGCGCGTCGGGCTAAGGTGCTTTCCGCGCGGCCTTGATGCGCTCCAGATAGAACACGGCCAGGTGCCGCCCGGTGCAGTCCTGCTCGGCCTCGCCGTCCTTGCCCGACAGAGCCAGCGTCCTTTCCAGGGAGGCCTCCGCCCGCGTTGGCTCTCCCCACTCCAGGGCGAGCACCGCCAGCACGACGTTGAGGTCCGCCTCGAGACCACGCAGGGCGTAGACCTGGGCCAGGAGCAGGCTAAGGCCTCTCCGGCTTTCCCACCAGACGTAGCGGAGCAGGAGGTCGTGTCGGTCGGCCCCCGGAGCGGGAAGCGAAGCAACGTGACGGGCCCCGACCTCGCTGGCCAGCGTCAGGGACAGGGCCTTCTGCATTTCGCGCCGCCTACGCGTCGCCTCTCGGTCCATCGCGAGGAGGATGGCGCGGAGGAGGCCGTCCGCCTGTTCGTAGTCGCCGTCCGCTGCCTGCACGCAGACGAGCAACCACTCGTAAGCCGGCAGCTGGCCGATGGCTGTCCCCAGGCTATTCTTGATTTTCTGTACTTCCTCGTGCTCGAGCATCTCCCGCGCCAGCCCCGCCCGCCCGAGCATCAGCGCCAGTTCGATCTGCAACGTGACGCCCCGGGGGCCGAGCAGCAGGGCCTGCGACGGCAGCAGGACGTCGTCGAGGGCCTGCCGGGCCAGCCCGAGTTGCAGGGCAAGGCGAGCCTTGTCGAAGGGTTTGTCCACCGGACGCGACTGGGTCAGGAACTTGTTCTGCGCGTCCTGCACCCGTTTCTCTTGCTCGACAACCCTTCGCTCCAGACGCTTCAGTTCAATGGCGAAGCGTTCGGGGTACTCGTGAGGCGCGGAGCGGGCAGCACGGCGGAGGCGGAGTTCCTCGCGGTGGTGCTCCAGCGCTAGGTCGAGGTAGCCCTGCTCCTCGTACAGGTCCCCCAGGAGCTTGTGCGCCTCGTCCAGGTTGGGGTCCACGACCAGGGCTCGCTCCAGGGCGGAGGCTGCCTGGATGTGGCGCAGCATGGCCAGCGGGTCGCGGTGCGGCCTGAGCGAGCGTTCGGCGGTCCGGCGGCTGCTCAGCAAATGATACGCCTTGCCGAGGCGCAGGTAGGCGTTGGCATCGTCGGGATTGGCGGCCAGGGCCTGGCGGGCGGCGCGAACGGCCAGCAGCAGCAGGGCGGGTGGCCGGCCGACGCGAACGGTCAGCTCCGGCAGGAGGGGAGGCCGGCCGAGGCCGCTGGTGAAGAGGCCACGGAACCCGACCGCCGTCCCCGTCGCCGCCGGGCCGGCCGGCAGAGCGGGCAGCATGGCCAAGGAGACATGAGCGGTGATCCCGGCGCGCACGAAGCTGTGGCGATCGGCGTGGCGGGCCCGGTCCTCAAAGGCGTGCAGAAACGTCGTCGCTGCGGCCGACTCCCACGTCGGCGCCGACCCCGGCCGACCGCGGTGCGTCCATTCGGGCCGGACGCGCGGCTCACGCCCCGGTCCCTCGCCGGGCGCCGGCGGAAGGTCCTCCTCGTCGGGCCGGCCGAACGCCAGCCGGTTCGCGTTGAATTCCAGGCCCGCGAAGTGGCGGGACCCGCTGGCGCGGCTGCCTCGCCAGCCGTAAAGCAACGCTTGACCGTCGACGTGGAGAAGCACCAAGCGCGGGGTGTCCGACAGCAGTTGCATCGATCGCAGGAAGACCTGCGTGTCGGGGTCGTGGAGGATCAGGTACGTGATGCCCCGCTCCCGGAAAAGCTTCTGCCAGTCGGAATCCGGGTTCATCAAGCTCAACCCGTCCTCCTCGCGCAGGTCCAGGCCAGAGACCAGTTCCCGGCACGCCGTGGCATACTCCGAGGCGGTCGTTGCCGAGAGGGTCAGGCGACCGTCGAGAAAGACCTTCTCGTCGGGGCAGAACCAGACGAGGTAATTGGCAACGTCGGGGTGAAGCGGGAAGGCGCGGTCGTCCGCGGTCAGCTTCCCTTCGTCCCGCCAGCGCCGCACGGTCTGGGCCACCCGACGCAAGGACGGGTCGGGCTGTACCTCCCAGGCGGGCCGGCGGACCTCGCGGTAAAGGCCCTGCAACCAGCCGAACCACGCCAGGACCAGCAGGGCCACGCCGGCTGTCAGAAGCACCGCTCCGCCAGCGGGGCGCTTGCCCAACCGCGGGGTCGGGCGGCGTGCGGCGCGACGGGCGAGGAAGTCCTGCAACTCGAGGACGGTGATCGGGCCGGCGACGACGGCAAAGAACGGCACCGTCCGCATCCGGCACAGGCTCAGCCCGGCGAAGGCGACCCACACCAGCACACGCCACCCGGACAAGTGCCGCTGGTTCAAGCAGAAGGCGACCAGTCCAAGGGCGAGAAGGACGAGGTATCCCCACGCGGCCAGGTTGATCGCCGTGACCGGCCAGAAGTGCAGGTCGATTCGTGAGACAGGGGCAATCAAATCCTTGAAGCGTGCGTCCTGGGCGAGCCCCGAGGTCCAAAGCACGGGCGACAGTTCCGGCGGCAAAGCAAAGACGTGGACGTGATGCGGATTAACCAGGCACGCCGCCAGCGACGCCGGCACCAGCCAGGCCGGGACTCGTGCCAGCGGCTTGACCCCGGCGACTGTGTCAGCGGGAAGGAGCAGTTGCAACCGTTCGCCGAGCCAGAACAGGGCCACCAGCGCCGGCCCGAGCAGGAACCAGCCATCGAGGTTCGACCACAGGGCGATGAGGACGAGCAAGGGGGCGAAATGCTTTAGCTGCTGCCGGAATGTCGGCTTCCCGCTCGCCCCGTCCCCGGGCCGCCCGAGCAGCCAGAGCGTCAGGCCGAGGCAGAGGTACGAGACAACCACCGGCTCCAGCGTCAGGCGCGGACTCATCACCAGCAGGGCCAGGGTGGTGCAGACAACCGGCACGCCCACGCTGCCCGACCCGCTGGCGCGGGTGCCCCGGCGCCTTATCTGCAGCAGGGCCCAGGCCAGTGCCGTCACGAGGAGCGCCTTGAGCAGGACGAGCCCGCTTCCCCCGACCGCGCCATAGACAAGGTAAAGCAGCCAGTCGGAAAGCCACGACGGATTGGCCCAGTAGATGCCCTGAGAGGTGTAGGTGAAGGGATCGACGCCGAAGTGATACTCACCCGCAGCGAGCAGGCGCCCGGTCGCGAGATGCAGCCAGAGGTTGCTGCCCGTCTCGACGAACGAGGCGGCAAGGAAGCCAAAGAGCAGCACGACGCCGACCAGGGCGAAGTCGAGGCCCTGGAAGGGCCGCTCCGGACCGCGCGTCGGAACGGGGGGCGTGTCGGTCCTCACGTTCACCGCGGCGGACGGCAGGGCCATCGCCTGTTCGACCACGGCTTCGGGAGGGAGGGAGGGCGAGGACTTCGGGGCGCCCGGCGGGGTAGTGATGTCCGGTGTTTTCATGGGTGCTCGACTCAAGGGCGGATCTCGTCCGAAGAAGAAAGATGAGAATCTCTTCACACTAAAGACGGTTCCGACCAGGGTCAAGCGAATTAACCCGCAGGCGAAAATCTCCGGCGAGCCGCCGGGTTCAATTCGGCGGCGGATTCACCCGCCGCTCGCTCGAGCGGGTTGCGGTTGTGCAGCCCACGGAGCAGATGTCGCTGGGTGCCACGCCCACGTCCGCGTGGGCGTGAGGGCAAGCACGCCCACGCGGACGTGGGCGTGGCACGCGCCTGTGCTCCAACCAACCGTGAACGGCTCTGGCCGCCGTCATCGCGACGGTCCCCAGAGCTTGCGCGCCCGCCCGGCCGCCTTGACGGCGCGGTCGGCGTCCTTCTGAGTGAGGCAGCGCTGTCCCGCCAGCTTCTGGCAATACGCGCCCAACCGCGTCTCATACTCTTCAAAGGTCCTGTAACGCTCCGTCACCGCTCGGCGCGGGTCGCCGGAAGCCTTGCGCTCCTCGGCCGTGCGCGGGAAGGGGATGTACGAGCCGGCGAGGCTGGCGAGCATCCCCTCGGCGCCGACGTCACGGCGGCGCAGGTTCCATCCTGTGTAGGTCGCCAGCGGTACACCGACCTCGGGCGGCAGCAGGCAGCCCCGGTCGTTGCCGTCGGCGTCGCTGGCCGGCACGAGCACGACATAATCGCCGACCAGGCGCGGCGGTTCGATGCTACTGATGCCACGCCGCAGGAAGTCGGGGCCGAGGTCCAGGGCCGACGGACGCTGGATCACGTCGGGATAGCGTACCCCGGGTAGCGCCGGGAAGCGGGTGTCCTTCTGCCGCCAGCCGGCGAGGGTGCCCTTGTCGATGCGCGGGTAGACGCTGTCGGGTGGCGGCGTGCCGTCGCGCACCCAGGCATCGAGGGCATCGAGCAGAGCGCGGAGGAAGGGGCGGTAGTCGCCGGGGTTGAGCAGGTTGTCGGCCAGGCCACGGCCGGGCGGGTCGCCGGCAGGCCCGTGCTGCGTCCCGCCAAAGGCGTAGACGCGGACGTTGTCAGGGATGTCGGCATCTTTCTTGCCGAGCGGGTCGGTGTGGACGAGCGAGCCGCTGCGGTGCCAGTATTCCGCGGCGCTCTGCGTGTGCATCACCTTCGGCAGCAGTTTCGCGTCCTGTGTAGCGGTGCGGCGGAGGATGCCGTCGGTCCGCTGGCTGAACGGGTCGGTGCAATCGCCGTAGGTGAACGGAAAGACGTCCGCGGGATAGAGGTGGTCCTCATGCTGGCCGTTGTGCCGTGTCGGCTGGGCGAAGCGGTGGTTGAAGAAACCGAGGCCGCCGCCGGCGACGTGCGGGATCAGGCCGTCGAAGACCTTGCGGCCGCTCTCGTCGGCGTTGAAGCCCAGGTAGAGGAAGTGTCGCAGGAAACGCCCGCTCTGCGAGACACCGAAGCCGTGCGCCCGCTTGATCGCCGGCATGCCGTTCGCCACGAGCGGGTTCTGCTTGCCCGTGTCGTGACGGAGGAACGAGACGAGGTCGCGCACCGCGGCGAAGCCGGTGCCCTGCACGATCGGCCCCTCCGCCTCGCAGACCAGTTCGTAGATGTAGCCGAGACGGAAGCCGCCGGCCACCCGCAGTCGCACCTGCCCGAGTGTGCCGGGGACACCTTTGTCGACTTTCGAGACCGGGAGACGCTGCAAGGACCACTGCCCGCGCGGAATGACAACGCGCGGGTCGGTCTCGCGCATACGCCAGGTGAGGACGCCGGTCGCCTCACCCCTGGTGGTCGGCGGGTAGCTGCCGTGACCCTCGCGGCGTGACAGGGGCATCGTCTCGGCGGGGCCGTCGGCCACCATCTCGTAGCGAACGAGCCCGCGGATCGGCTTGCCATTGTCGGTGGCGACCGGCGGCGCCAGGAGCATGCGGTTGTTGCCGGGCAGCAGTTCTCCGATCCAGCCGCACCAGACGATCGTGTAGCCGCGGCGGAACAGGAAGCCGTCCCCGGCGTCGCGTTCTGTCGTCGGGTCGTTGCCTCCGCCGCCGCGATTGAAGAAGCCGAGAGCCAGCTTGTTGCCGCGATTGTTGACGTCGTAGAGGATGGCCGCGTTGCCCTTCGACGGGTCTTTCGGCGCCAGGAGGAAGACGTCGGCCTCGAACTCGACCTTGCCGTCGGCATTGCGCGGCGCCAGGTCAAGGTCGACGATCACGCCGTTGCGGGCGTGGTTGGGGTCGATGGCGAAGCGAGCGATGCCGACGATCTTCTCGTAGGGGCCGGTGTCGCCGAACGCCTTGCCACCGGCGAAGGGCTCGCGCTTGAGGATAGTCAGTGACACCAGCGCGGACCGGGCCTCGGCAGCGCTCAGCAGCAGCGCGACGAGGACGGCCAGCAGGCGAACGGCGAGGGGGCGCGGTCGGTGCAGCATGTCGGTGTCCTTTTCCCGGTGGGGAGGTCGTGAACATAACGAAGCCCCATCCTACCGCACGGAGAGCCGTCGCGGCGCAAAAAAAGACGCGTTCCACACGGGAACGCGTCCTTGTTCCACCGATCATTCACCCGCTTGCGGCTTAGCGTTCGCGCCGCCCCGCGCGAGCACTTACCTCTCCACCAACGCCGGCTGGGAATAACGATAGCGCAGCGCCGCGTGCAGGACGAGACTGATGTTGATGAGTGCCCCCCAGTAGACCCAGATATCGTTGCCGCCGCCGAAGCCATAGCTGTGCAGGCCGGCGCCAAGGACGAAGTTGACGCCGTACCAGGCCATGACGACCGAGGCGAAGCAAACCACCGAGCAGGCGGCGAGGCCAAAGTCCTTCACCCAGCCGACGTAGCGAGCGTGCAGCGGGATGACGTAGCACAACAGCGCGATCAGCGCCCACACCTCTTTCGGGTCCCAGCCCCAGAAGCGGCCCCACGACTCCGCCGCCCAGAAACCCCCGAGCAGCGTCCCCGCCGCAATGAGGACGACGCCGATCTGAATAGCGCGATAGCAGAACTGCGACAGCGTCTTGACGAGGTCCCCGCGGCCCGGCGCGAACACCATCAGTCCGAGGTTGATGTTTCCCAGGCCCCAGGCGAGAGCGAACGCGGCGTAACTGGACACGATCGTCAGCACGTGGATCACCAGCCAGTAGTTGCTGCGAAGGACGGCCTGGAGCGGCTGGATGTTCGGCGCCAGTGTCAGCGGTAGCTGGTCAGCCAGTACCAGGCCGAAGGTCGACACGAGTGTGGCGGCCAGGGCAATGACGCCGCGGCGATAGACCAGTTCGAGCACCAGGCCGAAGACCGCCGTCATGAAGCCGACCCAGATAACCGACTCGTACATGTTACTGACCGGCGGTCGGCCGGAAATTTTGACGCGACAATAGAAGCCGGCGATCGACCAGAGCAGCGAGCCGCCGTAGGCCAACAGCCCGGCGATGTAGACGGGCCGGCCAAGCCGCTGCGACCGGCCTCCCAGCGCCAGCGAACTCAGCAGCAGCAGGCTCGCCAGCAGGCTGACCACCCACGCCTTGCGGAACGGGTTGTTCCTGTTGTACCACAGCTCGAGGCCGGGGTCGGTCCCCGGATAGTCGCCGAACTCGCTGCTGACGCGCTCGACCGTAGCGAGGAACGTCGTCGACGACTCCTTGAATTGGTCAGCGTCTCCGGAGCGGTAAGCCTTCTGCAGGGCGTCGGCCGCGGCGGCGACCTGTTGGACTGCCGTCGCGGGCATCGACTGCTCGGGTTGCCTCTCGTAGGACTGCGGGTTCTCGATGTGGCGGGCCCGCATCATTTCCGCCCAGACCGACGAGTCTTCCGCATACTCGCGCACCGCGCGCAGGGAGAACCACGTCTTCCCGTGGCGATCCAGGGCGACGAGCCCCAGCTCACCGGGGGCGCGGACGCGCTCAAGGCCCTCCTGCCCGCCGGCGCGAACCTGGTCATACAGGGCGAGACGTTTTTTCAGTTCGCGGGCCTTCGTCTCCAGCGGCGTCAGCGGCGCCTTGGCGTCTTCCTCGGTGCGGGCCGCCGCCTCGCGCAGCACCTCCTTGAACTTGCTCGAATGGCGCACTACCCACGGCTCGACGTACTTGCCGTGCAGGTCCTCCTCGGACAGGTCGACGTTCTCGCCGCGATGTTCGCGGTAGAGCAACTCTCGCAGTTCGTGGTGATTGCACAGGAGAAACGGATAGTTCTCCCAGTCACAGCCGGCGTTGCGACCGACCTTCAGCGACTTGTTGACGTCGGCCTCGTAGAGCATCAGCCACGAGACGACGACGGCGATGGGGTCGTTGCCCTCGAAGCGCTCCTGTCCGGTAACCGTGCGGACCGCCTCGCGACAGAACGTCTCGAACGGCTTGTTGCGGCCGTCCTCCTGCACGACCCAGCCGCGCAACCCGTCCCACAACTCCACCTTGTCAGCGAACGGGACGACGATCTTGCGGCCGGCCGGCGGGGCGACGCTCTTGCCGGAGAACGCGAAGAGATAGACGCCAAGCGCAACAATGACGACGTTCAGGGCCACCGCACCCAGGAGCAGGGGCCAGAAGCCCCGAGGCGGGGGCAGAAGCCGCCGCGACGTCATGCGCAGGGCGTCGGGATTCTCGTGCAGCAGGGCCGTGATCGGCGAGGGATGCGAATTGGTCGTTTGGGGAGACATACACGAGTCCTCTCGTCGTTCGTGGGAATCGGCGAGCGGGGGGTGTCAACCCCCCGGTGCATCAGAGTACCGGGGGGTTGACACCCCCCGCTCGCCAGGGAACGTCAGGTGGCGGTGTGGGCGCCGCGCGGCTTGAAGAAGTAGGCTCGCATGAAGAACATCGTCGCGATGCCCAGCACCAGCAGAATCGAGCCGGCGTACTTGAAGAACAGACCCGGGTCGTCCGCGACCGTCAGGCCCGACTTGCTCACCAGCCGGCCCGCCTCGTCCAGCAACGGGCCGCCCGTCCGCGGGTCGGTCACGGCGTCGTACTCCGTCTGGTAGACCTTGTAGCCACCATGGTCGAGCGTGTTGTTCATCGAGATGCTGTGGTCGCTGCGGACCTCCTCGTCGCCCTTGTTGAAGGCAAGCACGACATCGCTCTCGAACGATGCCGGTCGCGTCGTGCCCGGGTCGGTCAGGCGGCGAGCCTGCTTCAGGGTCAGGCTGAAATCGAGCTTGCGTGTGTCCTGGCGGTAGCGCACGAAAAAGATCTCCTTGCCCACCTTAACAGGGGCCGCCACCGGCGACATCGCCACCCAGAACTCTTTCGACTCGCCGTTGCTCTTGAGCACGCAGCGCAGTGCCGGCTCCAGTCGCTCCGACGGCTCGGCGCCGGGCCGGACGTGGCGCGGCACGACGCGGTCGCGGCGAGCGGCGGACGGCAACCAGGTCAGCACCTCGAACGTCATCGCCATTGGCTTCCACGGCAACTCGTGGACGGCACTCGTGTCGTCGATGTCGAGGAGGCGGCCCTTTTGTCTCAGGCCATCCTTGCCGTAGACACGGTAATAGACCTTGCCGCCCGGCCCCTTGAGGAACTGCAGGCTCCCCATGCGGTGCTTGTCGCCCCAGCGGAAGTCGGGATAGTGATACCACACGCCGAAGCGCTCGACGTCCTGGCCCTCGCGCAGGGCCCGGAAGTGCGGCAGGCGGGCGCAGGCAACGTATGTCCCCTTGCCGCCGGGGCCCGACAGGTCGAACTCGACGGCGGGGTACAGCGGTATCGGCCGGCCCTCCGCGTTTGCCTCCGGTTTCTCGTCGAGCAGGTCCATGAGTTGGCCGCGCCGCCGGAGCGTGAACTTCAGCCCGGTCCCCTCTAACTCGACCGACCGCCCCTCGGTGAGGGTGTCCAGGCTGACGCGGCAGAGCTTGCGCTGGTGGCCGACGACGAAGGCGAGCTGTCCGGCCTTGCCGAGGTCGGACGCGGGCGGCGGATCAAGGAACTCCTGCAGCAGAGCCGGGTCTTCCTGAACAAGCAGCTCGAAGGCCACTGGCGACGGGTCGACCTCGCGCGACGGCAGGCTGCTCACCCAGCGCTTGACGGGGCGCGGCAGCATCGGGGTGGTGAGCTTCAGCCGCAGCACCGGGAAGCCATCTTCGTCCTTCTCCGCGGGGCTGAACGGCCAGCGCTCGGTGTGCGGATAGTAGTTTTTCACCTCGAAGGTCGTGTTCCCGTCCAACGCGCGGGCGAATCCGGGGAACGGGTTCGCCAGCCCCGCCAGCAGACGCAACCCCCACGGCAGGTCGGGCCGAAAATGCTCGTCGGCGCGCCACGCGAACGAGCCGGGCCGCAGGCTCAGCGTCCAGTAATTTGTCCCCAGCCGCTCCCGCAACTTCTCCTCGACCTCGGTGCCGTCTCCCATCGCCTGCCAGATTTGCCGCAGGAATTGCTCGTCCTTCTTCGCCTCGTCCACCGGCACACGCAGCACCTCGACCTGGTGCTGATCGACCAGCTGCAGCGTGTCCGCTTTGTTCGACATCCGCAGGGTCTGCTGGATCTCGCCCCTGTCGCTGTCGATCATCAGCAGCTTGCCCTCGACGCCGCCGAGATTGGTCATCAAGCCGCCGAAGACGAGCACGAGCAGACCAGCGTGGGTAATCAGGAAGCCAATCTGGTGGCGCTTCCACGGGAACTTTTTCAGAGCGGCGCAGAGGATGTTGACGGCCAGGAAGACCAGTACCAGCGCGAACCACCAGGTGTGATAAACGAGGTCCCGGGCGATCTGCCCGCTGTAGGCCGACTCGAGGAAGGTCGCCAGTGCCAGGCAGGCGGCGAAGAAACTAAGCAAGCTGATCGCCAGTTGCAGCGAGGCGCAGAGGCGGAAGACGCGCGTGAAGAATCGGCCGACGGGAGTGGCGCGAAAGGAGGACGTCGTGCAGCCGGCGAAGGCGGGGCCGGCGCTCGCCGCCTGGGCGCCGGGAGCGGTCTGCGGCAGCGCGGTGACCTGGGTCGGGGAGGGATAGGACATGCGACCTTCTCTTCCGGGTTAACGTTTGCGTTGATATTACGCCGGCACGAAAGGAACACACGTAGGTCAGGCTTTCCAGCCTGACGCGGTCTCAACGTCGGGCTGGAAAGCCTGACCTACTTTCGTGCCGGGGTAATAAGGACCGGCGGAAGGGGCAACCAA
>JACOUH010000094.1 GCA_016177925.1 Planctomycetota bacterium
ATAGTCATATTACGCCGGCACGAAAGTAGGTCAGGCTTTCCAGCCTGACGGGGCCTCCACGTCAGGCTTTCCAGCCTGACGGGGCCTCCACGTCAGGCTTTCCAGCCTGACGGGGCCTCCACGTCAGGCTGGAAAGCCTGACCTACGTGCGGTTCTTTCGCGCCGGGGGAATACCTTTTTGCGAGCCGTCCCTACTTGCTGAAAGAAGGTGGCCGCGTGAGTCCAACTTTGAACGAACGCGCCCTCGTCGTCGCCGACGAGATGGCGGCGAGTGCTCCCTTGCTGCGCATCGCCGTCCATCAGATCGCCGGGGCCCGCGTCCTGGACTGTGGCGTCAAGGCCGACGGTGGACTGCAGGCGGGGCTCGGGATGGCCCGCATCTGCCTCGCGGATCTCGCGACGGTATGCCTGGTGCCGGGGGAGGTCGACGGCGCCGTTTGCCCTCACGTCCAGGTGACGACGGACCATCCCGTCCTCGCCTGCATGGCGTCGCAGTACGCGGGCTGGCAGGTGAAGCCCGAGAAATTCTTCGGCATGGGCTCCGGGCCGATGCGGGCGGCCTACGGCAAGGAGGAACTGTACGAGCACATCCCCGGCCGCGAGCAGCCGCCCGTCGCCGTCGGCGTCCTCGAGGCGCACAAGCTGCCCACCGACCCGGTGATCGCCTACCTCGCCGAGCGCGTGCGGCTCGCTGCCGGCGCGTTGACTCTGCTGGTGGCCCCGACGTCCAGCACCGCGGGCGGCCTGCAGGTGATCGCCCGGTCGGTGGAGATGTCCCTGCACAAGTTGCACGAGCTGAAGTTCGACCTGGGACAGGTGATTTCCGGATATGGCGTCGCCCCGCTGCCGCCGGCATCGGCCAACGACCTGAGCGCCATGGGCCGGGTCAACGATGCGGTCCTCTACGGCGGGCGAGTGGTCCTGTGGGTGCGTGCCGACGACAGCGTGCTTGCCGAGGTCGGGCCGAAGGTGCCGTCGTCGTCGTCGCCCGACCACGGCGCCCCCTTCGCCGAACTGTTCGAGAGCGCCGGCGGCGATTTCTACAAGATCGATCCGATGCTGTTCAGCCCGGCCGAACTGGTGGTCCACAACCTGTCCAGCGGCCGCTGCCATCGCTTTGGCAAGACAGCCCCGGACGTGCTGCGCCGCTCCTTCTTCGGCGTTGACGGAGAAAAAACTGGTTGAAAGAATTCTACAGAAAGTTTTCTTTTTTTTCTTGCGACCCGCCATTCCCGTCGCAATACTACGACACGTCAGAGGTGTCTCTGCCACTCTTTCTCTCTGTTTGTCGAAGGAGGCGACTCGATGGCTCGCTCCATGGTGACGGCGGTGGCCCTGTTCCTCAGCTTCCTGGCCGGAGGCTGGTTGCTCAGCGGCGTCGGCTCGCGCGCCGCGGACGACCCCAAGACGCAGCCGAAGTTCCGGGGTCAGCTCTACGCGAAGTGGAGGGAACTGGGACTATCGGACGAGCAAAAACAACGCATCTACAAGATCCAGTCGGACTACCGAACCAAGATCGATGAGCTGGAAAAGAAGATCAAAGACCTTCGTCTCGAGGAGCGTTCCAAGGCGCAAGCGGTGCTGACGGCCGCCCAGAAGGCCCGCCTGAAGGAACTGCTCAGCGGCGCCACGGAGCCAACCAAGGACAAGGCCGATCCGCCCAAGGACAAGCCGCCGTCCAAGGACAAATGAGTGTCGCCAAGGCGGTACGATCATCGCGAGCCGGGGAAAGGCGATTTTCCCCGGCTCGCCTCTTTTTTCGGAGGGATACGGTACCCATGCGGATCGCTCTCCTGGCGGGCTCCGACGGCTGGCACGTGCGCGACCTGACGCGAGCCGCCGCGCAGTGCGGTCACCAGGCCGAGGCCGTCGACTTCCGCCGCGTCTATGCTCACGTCGCCGGGCCAGCCGACCCGCTGTCCGCCTTCAATGCGGTGATCGTACGGACGATGCCGCCGGGCTCGCTGGAGCAGGTGGTCTTCCGCATGGACGTGCTCCATCGCCTGGAGGCGCGCGGCGTACACGTGCTCAACCCGCCGCGGGCGCTGGAGGTCTGCGTCGACAAATATCTCGCCACGGCACGGCTGGAGGCGGCCGAGCTGCCAGTGCCGCCGACATCGGTCTGCCAGGACGCCGACAGCGCCCTGGAGGCGTTTGAGCAGCTGGGCGGTGACGTGGTGGTCAAACCGCTATTCGGGTCGGAGGGCCGCGGCATGGTGCGCGTGTCCGATCCGGAACTGGCGTGGCGCACCTTCCGCACCCTGGAGAGGACACAGTGCGTGCTCTACCTGCAGCAGTTCGTCCGTCACCCCGGCTGGGACCTGCGCGTCTTCGTCCTCGCCGGGCACGTGCTGGCAGCGATGCGGCGTTATTCCAACGGTGGCTGGCGGACCAACATCGCCCAGGGTGGGCACGGGGAGGTCGTGCGGCTATCGACGGAAGAAGAGCGGCTCGCCCTGAAGGCCGCCGAGGCTGTGGGGACTCCTCTCGCTGGCGTGGACCTGCTGCCCGGTCCAGACGGCGGGTGGTACGTTCTTGAAGTCAACGCCGTGCCCGGCTGGCGCGCCCTGGCTCCCGTCACCGGCGTCGACGTGGCTGCCGAGATGATCCGTTTCCTGGCGGATGGGCCCCGCAAGCGGTCCGTTTGCCAGCAATGACAGCCACGTTTCGCCGCGAGCCTCTGGCGAGTGCGGGCGGCGCCTTGCCCGACCGGACTATTGGCAGAGGTCTCTGATTCTGCTTGACGGGCGAGAGTCAGGGGATGGAATGGTCGGAGTTCGGGCGCGCTTGCGCACTCTCAGCAGGGGGATTAGGTCGCGCTGGCGCGCGCGAAGAACAAGTGCGGAGGTACTCGATGGCAGAAGCCTCGGATTCTGACTACACGCTCGGGATGATCATCCAGCTCCCGCTGACCGGGTTCTGGGGCACCGATGATGAGATGTCTGCCCGCGACAACTTGGCCGAGGCCCTCGAAGTCCTGTTTCAACGGAGCGGGCTGGGGGCTTTCGATGGCACCGACTGCGGTAGCGGGACAACGAACCTGTTCACCTATGGGATCGCACCAGCCAACTGGGACCGCGCGGTCGAGATGGTGCTGTCTCAACTGCGGCAGCGCCACTTGTCCGAACGCGCCATCATCGTCAAGAGCCTGCCGGACGAACCGGACGATGGGAGCGAGAAGTGGATCGTGGTTTGGCCGAGAGATTTCCAGGGGCGATTTAGCCTGATCTGAGTGATCGCGCCGAACAAGACGCGGCACCTGACTGGGGCCGCATTCCGGCGTATCGTGGTATACTGGTTCCCCGGTGGCCCCGGCAGGTAAACTTTATCGTTAGTCCGCGGAGGTGGCGCATGAGACCGCTCCAAGTCATCCACGCGGTTGTCACGCTGTTGCTTCTCGTCGCGGTCCTCGGGTTCGGCCTGCTGGCGTTAACAGGAACAGTCGAAGTGCGTTTGCCAACCAAGGAGCGGGCGGGCGAGCGCCCCGCCGCTGAGGACAGTATCCGGCCCGCCGTGAACCCGGTGGGGGCAAAGGCTCGACTGCTGGTGGTCCGGGGTGCCAAACCTGGTATGGAGTACCCCATCTTCGAGGGCCCGAACGTCATCGGGCGCGCCGACCAGAAGCCGGTCGAGATCGACCTCGAATTCCAAGAGTCGCCCGAGCGCATTTGGTCTTCCCGCCAGCATGCGGTCATCACCTGCGACGACGGCGCTCTCGTCATCGAGGACTTGAATAGCAGCAACGGGACCTACGTAAATCGCAGTCGGGTTCCCCCCGGAAAGAAGCAAGAACTCAAGGCGAACGACCTCATCCAAATCGGCGAAGTGCAACTGAAGGTTCTGCTATAGTGGAGCGGGGCGGGGCCACGTCCGACGTGGCGCGACCTCGCCTCGGTCTTGAGCCTGGACTTCTCGGCCGAGATGGCGCGCTTCCTCCCTTCAGCGTGCCGCGGAAAGTAGGTTGCGCATGCTGCCGGTCGGTCTGTGCGTGCAGCTGGCGTGCGTCTGGGAGGCGACCGCGCGCAAGCCCGGCAACGTCCACCGTTATCGCGACTTCGCGGATGTCACCTATCTCGATTTCATCCTGAGCGCCGCCGCCATTGCTCCGGTGCTGGAGGGGGCGACAAGTCGGCCGGTGGGCCAGACGATCCTGGAAGCGGGGAGGGCGACGCGCCTGGTGGCGCGGACCAATACCAACCTGGGCATCCTCCTGCTGCTGTCCCCCCTCGCCGCCGTCCCTGCCGGCGAGTCGCTGCGCGACGGTCTGCTCCGCGTGCTGGACCGCCTGAACATCGCCGACGCCCGTGCCGCTTACGAGGCGATCCGTCGGGCGAACCCCGGCGGGCTGGGCCGCGTGCAGGAGCAGGACGTGACCGACGAGCCCACGCTGAGTCTGCGCGAGGTCATGGCCCTCGCCGCCGACCGCGACCTGATTGCGCGACAGTACGTCAACGGTTATGAGCAGGTCTTCGAGGAGGGCGTTCCCGCCCTGCGGCAGGCGCTGGAGCGGGGGGCGACGCCGGAGGAGGCCATCATCGGCTGTCATCTGCACCTGCTGGCGCGCCATCCCGACAGTCTGATCGTTCGCAAGCGCGGGCCAGACGAGGCGCGCGAGGCCAGCTGGCGAGCGCAACACGTTCTGGATGCCGGCTGGGCATCGGAACGTGGCGACTGGCAGGTGCTGGAGGAGTTCGACCGCTGGCTGCGCGAGGAAGGCCACACACGTAACCCCGGCACGACGGCGGACCTCGTCGCAGCGTGTCTATTCGCTGGTCTTCGCGAAGATGCGATGACTCCCCTAGCCGCGTTCTGCTGAGAAGATTCGGCAACCGGCCCCTGTTGCCGGAGCATGGAGCGAAACGGCGGGCCTACACCGACTCGACTTCCTTCACCTGAGCCAGTAGCGCCGCGATGATTCTCTTCGTTTCGTTTGCGTTGAAAATCTCCCGAAGTGCATCCTTTAAGTCTTTCTCGGCCGCACAGGGAAACGTCTTGCCCAAGACCTCCGCCTGGACTTCCAGGGGGTAAAACTGCAGAGGGTGAACCACGACCAGGAGCCGATAAGTGTAGTTATCGAGGTCCGGGACGGAGAGGAAGAACGTCTGGGCGAACGAATGGGGGGGGTGAGAAATCGTCGTCACCAGTCCTTCGAGCAGTCCCCGTGTTTTTTTCGAGAGCGCTTCGGCCTGTTCGCGGAGGATGGTCCTCGGTGGGGTAACGTCCGACTTCCCGAAGTCATCGGGCCAGAGATCGGCCATGGGAAACTCCTGTTAGATGTTCAGTCGGAAGAACAGCGGCAGGTGGTCCGAAACATTCTTCCGGTCTGGATGCCCTCGGCGATCCAGAAAAGAGGTCGTTCCGTCCGTAACCAGAATCCGGACCTCACGGCTGTTGAGCAAAGGGACCAACTCCGGCCGGACCAGCACCTGATCCAGTATGCTCCAATAGTACCACCTCGACTCTGCCGCCGGGTAGTAGCAAGTACCTGGGGGTTCGTGGTTCGGATCTCCCGGGGGATACAACTCGTGGGTGGAATCCCCGAAATGGCTCCACATCGGATTGTAGAAGTACGGATATTCTCTGGCATCCACCGTCCGGCTGCCCCGCAACGCCAGTTCTTTCGTCATCACCGCATTGAGCCCTTCGGCTCCCACCATTGCGGTGTCGAAGGGGTTCAGGTTCAGATCGCCGACCAGGATTGTCCTTTGGTGCTGAGCCCTCCTTTCTGCGTGTCGGACTACTTCGCTGAATTGAGCAACAGCCAGGGTCTGACTCTCCTCGGACTTGAACAGCTTGCTCCCGAGATGGGCAACGAACAAGAGCACCGATTGCCGCGCCGGCAGGCGAACATGTCGGCAGGTGTATCTTGGTGATTCCGACGCACCGAAAAGGGTGAGAAACCGCCCCGAGAAACGCGGGTAAACGGCAAGTCTCTCGCAAAAGCTGTGCGGGTCGGGAGCATCAAAGGGACGTTGGTTGTGCTCGTTGATCGTCTGGAGAATCTCGTCTTGCGTTATCGGCCATTCCGCCAGCAGCAAGAGGTCGACCTGGTGTCGGTGTATCAGGTTTGCAAGGATTCCTCGAAGCCTCTCCTTGCGTTCGTTCACCTGCCTGGGCGGTGTGATTTCCGGCAACTCCCCGCCCATATTCCAGAACAGGAAGGTCAGCATCGTCTTTCCCCACCCTTCGCTTTGGTAAAGTGATACTGTCCGGGGACTGGAGCAGTCCCCACGAAAAAACCGCACGCCAGACCGCCATGACCGACTTCACCGAACTGCAGCGCGAGACGCTCGCTCGCCACCTGCGCAAACACACGACGGGCGAGGTCCGCTTCGATGCCACCGCGCGCCGCCTCTACAGCACCGACGCCAGCATCTACCAGGTCGAGCCGCTCGGCGTCGTCTTGCCGCGCAGCGTCGAAGATGTCCAGGCCGTCGTGCAGATCGCCGCCGAGATGCGCGTCCCCCTCACGGCCCGCGGTGGCGGAACCAGCCTGTCGGGCCAGTCGATCGGGCCGGGCCTCATCGTCGACGTCAGCAAGTACCTCAACAAGGTCGAGGCGATCGACCGGGAGGCCCGTCGAGCCCGGGTGCAGCCCGGCGTCGTCCTCGATCAGCTCAACTGTGCTGCCGAGCCGTTGGGCCTGCAGTTCGGCCCCGACGTCGCCACCGCCAGCCGCGCCAACCTCGGCGGCATGATCGGCAACAACTCTGCCGGGGCCCGGTCCATCGTCTATGGCAAGACCAGCGATCATGTCCTCGGCCTCGATGTCGTCCTCGCCGATGGCCGCCGCGCCGAGTTCGGCCCGCTCACTTCCGACGAGTGGGAACAGCGCGCCCGCGGGCGCTCGCCGGAGGCCGCCCTCTATGCCCGCGTCCGGGATGTTGTCCTTGCCAACCGCGACGAGATCCGCCGCCGCTTCCCCCGCATCCTCCGCCGCGTCAGCGGCTACAATCTTGACTATCTCTGCTCGGCTCTCGGCGATCGGTCATCGGTGATCGGCCATCAAGATCCTCCGGCCGCGGGCCGACAGCCGACAGCCGATGGCCGATCGCCGATGGCCGGCCTGCACCAGCTCATCATCGGCAGCGAGGGAACGCTGGGATTGGTCACTGGCGCGGAGTTAGCACTGGTGCCGCGACCGCGTGTGCGCGGCCTGCTCGTACCGCAGTTTGCCAGCCTCGGTGCCGCCGTCGACGCGCTGGCCCCGTGCCTGGAGTTCGGGCCCTCGGCGGTCGAGTTGATGGACCACTTGCTGCTGCAGCTGTCCGCCGGCAACCTCGCCCTGCGCGACGCAATGAAGGCCCTCGCCGGCACGCCGCAGGCGCTGCTCATGGTCGAGTTCAGCGGAGACGAGACCGCCGAGGTCGAGGATCGCGTCGAGCGGCTGAGCCGCCGGCTGCAGGGTGTTACTGGGCTAACCGCGGTACTGCCGGCCCTCGACCCCGCCTTGCGCGACCTGCTGTGGAACCTGCGCCGCGCCGCCATGCCGCTCTTGTACAGCATGCCCGGCGACGCCAAGCCGGTCACCTTCGTCGAAGACTGTGCCGTCGATCCGAAGCGATTGCCGGAATTCGTCGCCCGTTTCCGCGATTTGCTCCGCTCGCACGGCACGGACGGCGCCTTCTACGGCCACGCCTCGGTTGGTTGTCTGCACATCCGCCCCGTGCTCAACCTCAAGGACCCTGACGACGTCGCCCGCATGCGCCGCATCGCCGGACAGGTCAGCGACCTCGTCCTCGATTTCGGCGGCTCGCTCTCGGGCGAGCACGGCGACGGCATGGCCCGCAGCGAGTGGAACGAGAAGATGTTCGGGCCGGTCGTCTACCAGGCGTTCCGGCACATCAAGCACATTTTCGACCCGCAAGGGATACTCAACCCCGGTAAGGTCGTCGATGCCGCCCCGATGACGGAGAGTCTGCGTTACGCTCCGCCGTACCATCCCGTCGAGCCGCCGACGTTCTTCGACTACTCGCGCCAGGGTGGCATCGTGCGAGCCGCCGAGCTGTGCAACGGCAACGGCGCCTGCCGTAAGACGCAGGGCGGCATCATGTGCCCGTCCTACCGCGCCACGCTCGACGAGAACGACACGACGCGCGGCCGGGCCAACGCCCTCCGGACGGCCCTCGGCCATCGGCTATCGGCTATCGGCCAAAAAGAAGAGGCAGACGCGACTGGGTCTGGCCGACAGCCGATAGCCGATAGCCGACAGCCGTTGGGCGCGCGTTGGCTCTACGAGGTGTTCGACCTGTGTCTGATGTGCAAGGCGTGCAAGGCGGAGTGTCCCAGCAACGTCGACGCGGCGAAGCTCAAGGCGGAGTTCCTCCAAGCCTACTACGAAAACCGCCCGCGCCCGCTGGGCCACCGGCTGATGGCGAACGTCCACCGCCTCAACCGCCGCGGCGCAACCGTCGCGCCGCTGATCAACTGGTTGCAGCGCAACCGGGCGGTGCGCTGGCTCATGGAGAAGCTCGCTGGCATCGACCGCCGCCGCAGTCTGCCGCCGCTCTACTTCGACCACTTCCGCCGCTGGTTCGCCCGCCATCGCCCTGCCGACGAGGCGGGCAGGCACGGCAAAGTGCTGCTCCTGGACGACTGCTTCACGACGTTCAGCGAGCCAGCGATCGGCCGGGCGGCGGTGCAAGTGCTGGAGAAGGCCGGCTACGAGGTCGAGCTGGCGGCCCTGGAGTGCTGCGGGCGGGCGCTCATCAGCAAGGGCTTCCTGCGCGAGGCCCAGGACCTCGTCCGGCGTCAAGTGAATGGACTGCGCCAGCGCCTCGCGAACGGCACGCCGCTGCTGGGGCTGGAGCCGAGTTGCCTGCTGACGCTCGCCGACGAATGGACCGAGTTGGTGCCCGGCCCCGACACCCGTGCGGTGGCCGATGCGGCCCGACTCGCCGACGGCTGGCTGGCCAGCGAGGTCAAGGCCGGCCGGGCGAGCCTGCCGCTGTCGCCGCGCACTCAGGAATGTGTCCTGCACGGGCACTGCCATCAGAAGGCGCTGGTCGGCAGCGGGGGCAGTGCAGCGCTGCTCCGCCTGGTGCCGGGCTTGCAGGTCGACGTGCTCGACGCCGGCTGCTGCGGCATGGCCGGCTCATTCGGTTTCGAGAAGGAACACTATGATCTGAGTGTGAAGATCGCCAATCTCCAATTATTGCCGGCGCTGGCGTCCCGCCCCGAGGCCCTGGTCGTGGCACCCGGGACGTCGTGCCGCCACCAGGTCCACGACCTCGCCTCCCGCCGTGCCTGGCACCCGCTCGAAGTGCTGGCAGAACAGCTTGCGTAGCACGTCTCGAGCCCGCCGAGGATCGCTTCCTCAAGGACTCGCTGCCGAACCTGCAACACCACATCCCTCCCCGCTTGACGCTGCGGCCCGTTGCCCTTCCGGCCCCGCCCTGGTAGACTTCATAAACCTGCGAGGTGGCCCGTGGCCGACTTCATCGCACCGACTGCCCGAGCCGTCTTCCTCTGCTTTCACGTCGCAAATGCTGAGGCCGGGACCGTCCATCTCGTGCGGGTCTTCGACGCGATCCGGCCCGAAGCCTACCCGCACACGCAGCCGATTATCTGCGTCGTCGTGCAGTTCTCGGACGGCCTCGGGGAAGTGCCCGTTTCGGTCCAAGTTATCCGGCTTCCCGACGACCCCGACGAGGAGCCCCGCCTTGTCATCGAGACAGAGCCGACATCTGTCCTGTTCGAGAGCCGCCTGCAACTCCACCGGCTCGTCCTGCGGCTGTCGAACTGCACCTTCCCTGAGCCGGGGAACTATGCCGTGGAGGTCTACGTCCGTGACGAGTGTGTTGGAGACGCCCTGATTCGACTGCATCCTGTGGAGGAGTTCTGATCATGAGTGACGAGATGCATTTCGAGCCCGTTCCCGGGGTAGCCTTCCTTTGCAGTGACATGCCGACCGCGATTGTCGATGTCATCGTGAGGCACTGCCCGCCCGGCACCCCCGCCCCCCCCCGGCCGGACCGCCCGCACCTGCCGAACAAGCGGTCGCCATCCGATGGCGAGCCGGATTCTCCGGCATCCGCCGGGGGAGATTAATTCTCCTGCGCGCCTACGAACGGGCGCGCGTATCAGTTAGCCGTGAGCGGATACCCCTTCTCGCGCCAGACGCGGATACCGCCGTCCATCGACAGGACGTTGGTGTAGCCCATCCTCTGCAAATTCTCCGCCGCCAGCGCCGAGCGAAACCCTCCCCCGCAGTAGAGGATCAACTCCGTGCCTGTCTCGGGGACGCGCTGTTCGACATCGCGCTCGATGACACCTTTCCCAAGGTGGAGGGCGCCGGGCAAGTGGTCCTTGGCATACTCGCTCTCCTCGCGCACGTCGACGAGGACGAGCTTCTCGCCGCGGTCGAGGCGAGCCTTCACCTGGTCGACGGTCGTCTCGCGGACGCGCTTCTTGGCGTCCTCGACGAGCTTGAGGAAACGTGGGGAATGTTTGGGTGCCATGCTGTGCCTCACGCGATTTCGACGTAGCGGTTGATGATGTTTTCGAGCATCTCCTGACGACCCGACACGTTGCGGCCAGCGTCGCCCCTGTCCAGCATGTACCTTTCCAGATCCTCGAAGGTCGCCTTGCCCGCCTCGACCTGCTGGCCGATGCCTGCGTCCCACGAGGCGTAGCGCGTGCCGACGAAATCCTTCAGCACGCCGTCGGCGCGGATCTTCGCGGCAATCTTCAGACCGTGGGCGAACGCATCCATGCCGCCGATGTGTGCGTGGAACAGGTCGACCGGCTCGAACGACTCGCGCCGCACCTTGGCGTCGAAGTTCAGCCCGCCTGGCGCCAGTCCGCCCTGCCCGAGGATCACCAGCATGATGCTGGTCGTCAGGTACAGGTCGGTGGGGAACTGGTCGGTGTCCCAGCCGAGCAGCAGGTCGCCGCGGTTGGCGTCGACCGAGCCGAGCAGTCCCTGGCCGGAGGCGTAGACCAGCTCGTGCATCATCGTGTGGCCGGCGAGCGTCGCATGGTTGGTCTCGAGGTTCAGCTTGAAGTGCTCGGTCAGGCCGTAGGCGCGCAGGAAGTTGATGCAGGCGGCGGCGTCGAAGTCGTACTGGTGCGTCGTCGGCTCCTTGGGCTTGGGCTCGATCAGGAATTGTCCACCAAATCCGATCTTCTTCTTGTAGTCGACGGCCAGGTGAAAGAACCGGGCGAGATGATCCAGCTCCCGCTTCAGGTCGGTGTTCCAGAGGTTGACGTAGCCCTCGCGTCCGCCCCAGAAGACGTAATTCACACCGCCGAGTTCCTTGGTCACCTCGAGGGCCTTCTTGACCTGGGCGGCGGCGTAAGCGAACACGTCGGCATTCGGACTGGTGGCAGCGCCGTGGACGAAACGCGGATTGCTGAACAGGTTGGCGGTGCCCCATAGCAGCTTGATGCCGGTGCGAGCCTGTTCTTCTTTCAGAACCTTGACGACCTTGTCGAGGTTGGCATTGGTCTCGGCGAGGTTCTTGCCCTCGGGGGCGACGTCGCGGTCGTGGAAGCAGTAGAACGGGACGGTGAGCTTCTCCATGAACTCGAAGGCGACGCGGGCTCGCTTGATCGCCATGTCGACCGAGTCGGTGCCGTCCTCCCAGGGGCGGACGGCACAGCCGGGCCCGAACGGATCGCCGCCCATGTTGCGCATGGTGTGCCAGTAGGCGACGGCGAAGCGGAAGTGCTCGCGCATCGGCTTGCCTTCGACCATCTCGTCGGCGTTGTAGTGACGGAAGCTGAGCGGGTTGGTCGAGGACGCCCCTTCGTAGCGGATTCGCTGGATTTCAGGAAAGAAGGCCATGAATTCACCTGGAGCCTGCGGAGGGCAGTTGCGAGTGAGGAAAGACGATACATTCGCGAGCGGCGCGGCGTAAGCCCGCCGGCACAGCCGAAACCGGCGGGCTTACGCCGCGCCGCTCGCCGATCTATGTTCCGCCTCCTTGCGGGCAAACTTCTTCAGGACGATCCACGTCTCCGCCGCCCCGGCGAGCAGGAACAGCAGCGCCAGCCACGGCAGCCCGTCGAGCAGCCGGACGACCGCCACGGCAAGGGGCGGCAGGGGCTCGCCGCGCGCCGGCTTCGGACGCGGCAGACACAGCCCCAGCGCGAAGACAACCACGACCAGCCCGAGGCCGAGGCATTGCACGACAAGATAGGTCCGCTTTGTCAGCGCGAACAGGCCGTAGACCTTGACGCGGACCTTCTGCATGATGCTGGCTCGTCAGCGGGCGCCGACCTTGGCGGGCTTCGCCTCGCGGACGGCCTGGAAGATCGCCTGCATGAACGCCGGCAGGTCGTCGGGCTTACGACTGGTGATCAGGTTGCCGTCGCGGACGACCTCGGCGTCGACATAGTTGGCACCGGCGTTCATGACATCGTCCTTGATGGCGAAGAAGCACGTCGCCCGGCGGCCCTTCAGAGCCTGCGTCGAGCAGAGCACCGACGGACCATGGCAGATGGCCGCGACGATCTTGCCCTGTTCCGCCATTGTGCTGACGAAGCGGAGGATCGCCTCATTGCGGCGCAGGAAGTCCGGCGCGAAGCCGCCCGGAATGACGACCAGGTCGAAGTCGTTGGGCGAGACATCCTTGATCGACTTGTCGCTCTTGGCCGGGTAGCCGAGCTTGCTCGGATAGGTCTGCCCCGCCTCCGGCCCGACCAGCGTGACGGAGCAGCCGGCCTCGCGCAGGCGATAGACCGGATACCAGATCTCCATCTCCTGATACTGCTGCTCGACGAGGACGGCAGCGCGCTTCCCACTCAGGTCCATCGGTGCCTCCTTGAGGAAAGAGAAGGGCGTCCGGCGAGTATTTTAGCGACGCGGCGACGAACGGCGAGCGCGTCGGACGGGGCTTGATCCACGGTGCGGTTCGGGTCAGGCGGCTCGTGGTGCGGGCCCTGGCGGTCGGAGGTATGGTTGGGGTACAATCGAGGCATGGCGAAGAAACGTCTCCAACCGGCTGAAGCCGCTCCGCCGCGCTGGTATCGCGGGGCCAACATTCCCATGCGCATGATCCGCCGCTTCGCGCGTCAGGTGGCCGAGAAGTTCCAGCCCGACAAGATCATCCTGTTCGGCTCCTACGCCTACGGCACCCCGCACGAGGACAGCGACGTCGATATCCTCGTCATCATGCCAGCCCGCAACCAGCTTGACATGGCATTCAAGATCCACTGGACGATCCAGCCGCCCTTCCCGATGGACATCATCGTTCGCACGCCGAAGGAGATGAAGTGGCGGCTCGAAGAACGAGAGTCGTTCCTAACGGAGATCACGTCCAAGGGGAAAGTCCTCTATGAAAAGGACGACGAGGGAGTGGGTCCGAAAGGCCGAGGCCGATCACCGCGCCGCCGCAAGGCTCCACCGCGGAAGCGACCCCCTGCATGACATCGTCTGCTTTCATTGCCAGCAGTGTGCCGAGAAGTACCTGAAAGGACTTCTGGAAGAACTCGGGCTGGCGGTCCCTCGGACGCATGTGCTGGAGGATCTTCTGACCTTGCTCCTCCCCCATCACCTGACGTTACGGTCCTCGCGGCGTGGCCTCGTCTTCCTATCGGATTTCGCGATTGGCCCGCGTTATCCAGGGCGGAAAGCGAGCAAGCGCCAGGCGGCGTCGGCCTTGCGTTGGGCCGGCCAGGTGCGGACGGCGGTGCGGGCGCTGCTCGGCATCCGCGAACGCCGCCGCAGGAAGTAGCCGCGGTCCGTTCTTTGCCGAAGAGCAGCCCCTCTCGCCGACTCATACGGCGACGGGGGCGTGGACCTTGAACCACTCGATCGTCTCGCGCATGCCCTCGTCGAAGGTGTACGGCGGGCGATAGCCCAGTTCGCGGCGAGCCTTCTCGATGCTGAAGTCGAGGTTCAAACCGAGGAACTTCAGCCGTCCCTGCGTTAGCCGCGGTGCCTCGGTCGCGCCGCGCCGTAGCGCCCTTCTCTCCATCCAGCGCGCCACGATCTTCGCCAGCCAGAAAGGCACCACGACAGGCCGCGGCCGGGGCAGTCCCAGCCCGCCGCAGACTGCCTCGATGAAACGACGCTTCGTCACCGTCTCGCCGTCGGTCAGGTTGTAGACCTGCCCCACTGCGACCGGGTTGTCCATCGCCAGGAAGAACGCCTCGACGAGGTTCTTGACGTAGATGCAGTTCAGCACCAGCCGGCTGCTACCGATGTAGCGGACGCGGCGGTGCTCGAGGTTGTCGATCAGGCGCGGGAACAAGGTTCGGTCGCGCGGACCGTAGATGAAACCGGGGCGAAGGACGGTCAGCGGCAGGCCGTGCTCGCGGGAGTACGCCACGGCCAGCTTCTCCGCCTCGACTTTCGTCTGCGTGTAGCCGTCCATGTGCGTCTGGGGCAGCGGGTGTGACTCGTCGGATCCGTAATGGTGCTGCGCCGGATAGACGCCGAGGCTCCCCAGCTCGATGAACCGTTTCAGCGGCCGGCCGCGGCAAGCGTCGAGCAAGTTGCGCAGGGCGTCCACGTTGATCCGGCGGTACTCCTCGACCGGCCCCCAGTCGCCAACCTTGGCGGCACAATGAAAGACATAGTCGGCACCCTCGACCGCGCGGCGCAGCGCGTCCGCGTCGCCCAGGTCGCCGCGCACGACTTCGGCGAGGCCATCGAGCAGGGAGGCGTCGGAATCGGGGCGGACGAGTGCCCGCACACCCAGGCCGCGCGCCGCGCAGGCCTCAGCGAGGTGACTGCCTACGAGTCCTGTGGCGCCGGTGATTAGACAGGTTGCGGACATGGAAACCCGTGGGTTGAGAGCGGCCCGCTCCGACCCGCTGTCACGGGTGCTGCGGGCGGAGGAACGAGGGTTCTCCGACACGTTCACGTTTCACGGATTGTCTTGGGGATTCCCGAAGAAATCGACAAGGGGCGAGCGGTCAGTCGACGACCTCGGCCAGGACGCTCAACTGAACGGCAGCGTCGAGCGGCATCTCGTTGATGCCCAGTGCTGTCCGGGTGTGCTGGCCGCGCGGGCCGAAGACCGCGTTGAACAGGTCGGAGGCACCGTTGAGCACCTTCGGATGATCGTGGAATCCCGGCGCCGCATGGACGTATCCCTCAATGCGGACGATTTGCCGGATGCGCTCGAGGTCGCCCGCCGCAGCAGCGAGTTGAGCGATCGCGTTGATCGCACAGAGTCGCGCCGCTTGGTACCCCTGGTCGAGGCCGAGATCAGCACCGAGCTTGCCGGTGTAGGCGAGCTTCCCTTCCAGCCAGGGCAGCTGGCCCGACGTGAAGATCAGGTTGCCGGTGCGGGCCCACGGCAGGTAGGCTCCCACGGCTGCGGGAGCGGCAGGCAGCGTGATCCCCAGTTCGCGAAGTTTTTCAGCAGCGGTCATGATGTGGTCCTCCCGCGAGAGCCCGGCCCGGTGCGGGGGTTGTCTGGTCAAGGTAGTCATCCGCTGCTAGCATAGCAAACGAGAGCCGGTAGCTCAGTCGGTAGAGCAACGGACTTGAGGGTGTAGCTCAACGGGCAGAGTACCACGCCGGGCGTGGGGGTGCAGGTTCGACCCCTGTCATCCTCACTTAATCCGTAGGTCCTGGGTTCGAGTCCCAGCCGGCTCAGTGGGACAAGGAGGGGACACAAGGGGACAGCAGAGGCCAAGAGGCTACAGGACAAGGGGTTACGACAAGGGGCAGGGTTCAACCCCGCTCCTGTGTCTTTGGACACGAGAGGACGCGAGAACCCACGAAGTGCCTGGGGTGAGTGCAAGACGAGTGCAAGGCGCCGATCGCTCATTGGTCGCGTTCCCAGCTGAGAAAAACCGGCCGGCAACCGCTGGCGACCCGCGCCTTGCACCGGGAGAGTGCAAGGCGCGGGCAACGGTCAGGCTTGCTTGCGGGTTGCGGAGTGCGGGGAGGACTGGCCGATCGGGGGCAGCTTGTCGACGGCGGCCTGCAGGTTGGACAGGCGGACGTGGGTATAGACGTCCATCGTCAGCGTGATCGAGGAGTGCCGGGCCAGTTTCTGCGCGTCGGCCGGGTGGACGCCGGCGGCGGCCAGGTCGCTGAGAAACTGGTGCCTGAGCGCGTGGAAGTCGAACACCTCGCCGGCGTCGTCGACGTAGGGGATGCCCGCGGCCTCGAGGTCGACCATGACCAGCTCGGCAGCATCCTTCCACCAGTCGCCGGGGAACAGGGGCCGGCTGCGCGGCCGTCCCTCGCAGTAGCGGCGCAGCGCGGCGGCGAGGTCGGCACGCAGGGGCAGGACGGCCTCGCTCCGGTTCTTCGCGGAGGCCGCGACCACGGCGACGGACGGGGCCTCGAAGTCGAAGGACGCGGGGGTGAGGGTGGCGATCTCGTGGGCCCGCAAGCCCGTCCGGGCGGCGAGGTGATAGAGCAAGGCGCGGTCGGCGCCCGTCAGTCCCTTCAGGGCCCGGCCGGCGGCCGCGGCGATCAGCAGCACGGCAAACAGCTCGGCGGTGAGGGCCCGCCGGCGGACGCGGCGGTCGGCCTTGTCGCTCAGTCGCTTCAGTCCGGAGAGGGGGTCGAAGGGGATGCGCCGCCGCTTGCCCCGGGACAGCCAGCTCGTGAACTGCTTGGCGGCGGCAAGGTAGCCGTTGGACGTCGAGACGCCCATGCCCTTCCTGGCGTGGGCCTGGAGTGTCTCGACCACGGCCCGCGGGTAACGCCGGGCCTTGCCCCGGCCGCTGGCGGCCAGCCCCAGGCGGCGGAGGAGGCGCGGCACGGTGTCGGGGTGCAGGCCCGGGGCGGCCGCCAGCAGCTCACCCTTCTTGAAGGACTCGATGCCAGCCGGCAGCTCGGGGACTTCCCGGTCCTGCCGCAAGTCGGCGAGAAGGTCGGCAACCAGGTCCTCGTCGAGGCAGGCCAGCTGCTCAAGGGCGGTGACGTTGCAGCCGGCCAGGATGGAGCGGACGCGGCGGATCGTCTGGACGACGTGCCGGGCGGTGTCGTTCTTCGCCCGGAGGGCTCGGGCAAAGTCGTCGAGATGCTCTTCCAGCGGGCGCTCGTAGTGATCGGCAAAGGGGTCGACAGCGTGGAGGCCGACGCCGGCCAGTTGGGCATCGCCGGTTCGCCGCCTGCACCGCCGGCGTCTGGGCCGGCCGGGGCGGCATGGGCAGGGTCGGCGGCTGGACGAACCGCTTCTTGGCCGGGTCGTAATCGGCCCACAGCGGCGGCAGGCGGTAGAGGTAGCGACCAACCCCGTACTTCACGGCCGCTCGCTTCAGGGCATCGGAGAACGCCGCCTTGCAGCGGTCGCCGGCGTCGGGCTGCTCCGCGGGCGAGCCGACGTCGACCTTGGCAATCCACTCGCCGCCGATCCGCACGCGCAGGGTGCAGACCACGGAGCCATCGGGCAACGGCTGGTAGCTGTCCTGCCAGCCCGCGACGCCAAGGACCTCGTCGAGGCGATCCTGGACGGCCCGGCTGTCGACGAAAGGAAGGGCGAGGGCGCGATTTCCGGTAATGACGCCGGGCTTGAATTTGATGGCGCCCGGGGCGAAGGGGGCTTGCAGCTGCTGCATCAGGTCGTGGTCGTGGTCGGTCATTGGTGGTGTCCTCTCAGCGAAAGGGGCCGTCCCTGGCCCGGGTTGCCGTCCGTGCGGATCAGGCCGCTTCCCGGACCATGCGGCGGATGCCGTCGACAAGCAGCTTGGCGAGGCTCTTCTGGTGCTTGCAACGCCCATCCTCGCGGCGGTCGGCGCGGAAGACGTGGTCGCCGCACTCGCAGCTCGACAGGTCGCGGGGCAGGTGATAGCAGCCCTTCTTGCCCTGCCGGTCGGGCTCGACGGCCAAGAGCAGGAAGTAGTTGGCCGCAACGCCCAGCGTGTAGCGGCGGCCGTTGATCTCGACCATGCCGACGTCGGGGGGGTCGGGGTCATAACCGACCGGCTGGGGCCAGCGGCAGGTGCCGGAGACGGGTGGAAGGGGGCGTTGACGGGGGGCGGGGTTCTGGGTAGCGTTCTGCATCGCATCGACCTCCGAGTTAGGTTGGTGCCAGGGCCGCGGGTGTTGACCGCACCGCGGGGCCCACTTTGTTTCTGCCCTCTTCGCTCTGTTCCGTACTTGCAACAGTATACGCCTGCTGTTCCGTACTTGCAACGTCAGTTGAACTAGAAATTTCCTCCCTCGTTCGCGTACAATGGTGCGGAGCTGAAACATCCCACGGAGGGGACGAATGGCGAAGAAGAGGCCGGCGCAGGATGCGCCTCGACGGGAGGGGAGTGGCTTGGTCGAACAATTACGAGAGGCGATCCGCAAGAGCGGTGAGAGCCTGAATCACCTGGGAGAGCGGTCCGGCGTTGCAAGAAGCACGCTCTCGCGCTTCATGCGCGGGAAGCAAGACCTGGGCCTCTACGCGGCGGAGAAAATCTGCACTGCCCTCGGACTGCGCCTTGCCGGCGGGGAGGGAACTTCCGAAACGCCTGCTGGCTCCGTGGCAGGCCGATCGGCAGGCGGGCCGGCTATCGACCCGTCGGGGCAGAAGAAGCCCGCTACGGGGCAGCCGCGCGGCAAGGGCGGCAAGAAGAAGTAGACCCCCGCGGCGTCCGGACCGTTGCCCGAAGGGCGCGGCGGGCGGGCCGGCGCCGCGACCTTTCCCGCGTCCCAGACGCTCGCAGCGAGGCGATCGCAGGGAGGGGCGGCCGGTGCAATGAGAAGCGCGGGGAGCTAGAATAGGGAGGCTGAGGCATCCGCCCTTCGGAGGTACACCCCCATGACCACGCTTCTCCCGGAGATGATTCGCCGGAGCATCGACCCGCTCGAGCCGCTCCTGTCCGGCCTCTCTTCCGGCATGACCGAGGAGCGGGCGCGATCCGTCTTCGAGGCGTACGAACTGCTGGTCGTCTCTGTCGAGAAGCTGATCGTCGTCTCTAAACGTTGGCTCTCTGGCGGTGCGGCCGCGGACACTGCTCGCGCTCTCATGGGCGAGGTTGCCGACACTGCCCGCGCGCTTCTCTGGGCAGTGGGAGAGTTTCTCTCCCGACGAGACGACGTTCCCGACTTCCCGGAGCGAGACGAAGGATTCAAGGCGGCGGAGCGATTGAAGGTCCTCGCGGAGACCGTGCAGACCGAGGCGTCCGATGTCCTACGCCGCCTGAATTCGATTCGACCTCTGCGTCCTGCTCCGGGGCTCCTGGACGCCTTACAGGCCCAAGGGCCGGAGAAGTTCACCCGCTACAACGTCGTCCAGCCGGGGCAGGAGAAGACCGCGTCAGGGGACGCCCGTGGCCTACTGGGTTGACGTGGAAAAGGTTCACGTCCTCGGATACCTCTCCGGGCGACCGGGAATGTCCGAGAACGACGTCTCGCGCCTGGTGTCCTTGCTCACCCGTGAGTTTGCGCTCCGGGGCTTTGCCAAGGACGCCTTGCCCGCTGAGCACTTGCCCGGCTTTCTTGGCCTCCTCGGCCAGCTTCTTGAGCGGGTCGGCGGCGGTGGGCGGCGCCTGGACGTCCAGCTTGAGAACTACCGAACGTGCAGAATCCATGTCACTTACCTCGTCCGAAGAGCGCCAGGGCGAGCCCCGACACGTCCTGTTTGAGAAGCGTAACCTGCGACAGGACACGCTCGATGATGCCGCAGTTGAGCTTGACGATCGGATCATCGGGCATGGGAGTACCCGCCCGGATTTCGTAGTACAGGGCCAGCGTCCGGGCGTTGCGGGCGTTCATGTCGGCGCCGGGGTTGGGTTGCCCGTCCTTTGATTTTGGACATATCCGGCAGGGCAAGGCGTCCCTGGTGGCCGGGCGACCGGCAGGCCCTTGCGCGTGGTTTGCTTCCAGCTGCGGTCGTAGAGCCACGTCTGGCAATCGGCACAGGTCGGGACCTCGGCGTGCAGTAGCTGAAGGGCTACTGCGGCGGCGAGTTTCCCCGGAGACGTTCCTCCCTGACCACAGCGAGGGGTCGTCCCGTCTCGGCCGCCTTCAGGGCGTCGTCCAGGTCGGCCGCCTCCTCGTCGGGCGAACGGTCTAGCAAGGCGTCCGGCGCCTGCGTGCCAGAGAGATAATGGCAAAAAGACGGTCGAAGAGGCCGGGCTTCAGGCGCAGCACCTGCTCCTTCGTGATGGGCAGGACATCGCCCTCGCTGCCGTCGGCCTTGCGAGGGCCCTGCAGGTCCCACTCCTTCAGCTTGCCGGCCACCTGCGCGGCCATGAGTTGGCGCAGCTGCGGCCCCTTCAGTGCTTCGGCACGCTGCCAGAACTCCGACAGTTCGGAAACCAGCATCGGCCGCCAGCGCAAGACCACGGGCGGATACAGGCCGGGGATGCCGTTGACGCGGCCCCGCTCCGAATAGCCATCGTCAGGAATCACGCCCAGAACGTCGGACATCATCCGCGGTCCCCCTTCTTTGGTTCGGGTGCCTTGGGCAAGCTGCTGGTGCCCACCGACTTGAGGAAGTCGTCGGTGCCGATCACCTTGAACAGTTCGTCGGCTCCGACCTGGAACACCGCTCCCGGGGCGCCGACCTTCTTCAGCGGGCTCTCGCCCGTGGGCTTGGTCACCTCGAAGCGGAAAACGACGTCGCGTTCGGCCATCGGGTGTTGCTCCTGTGTGCTGGGTGCGGCAGGTTGTCGTTGGTCACGACGACTCCCTTGGGGCCTCATCCCTTAGTGACTGTTTAGAAAGAATCCCTAGAAAAAGAGGATGAATAAAACCTACCCAAGCGACATGACGGATGAACAGTGGGCGTTGTTGGAGCCGTTGATTCCCCCCTCGCAAGGGGGCCGTCCCCGCACCATCGACCTCCGAC
>JACOUH010000354.1 GCA_016177925.1 Planctomycetota bacterium
AGACAAGTTGGAACTGTGCCCGACCGAATCGGGCCGGGTGGAAACTTGCCCTCCCCTCGTGCCGCCGTAGCATTACCCTTTGCCCTGGAGACGTTCCCTCACCGAGGCCACCATGAGCCAACCCCCCCTGACCACGGACGAACTGCGCCGCTGCGCTGCCCGCCTGCCCCGCGTCAACCTGGCCCACCTGCCAACCCCGCTGGACGAGGTGCCTCGCTTTGCCGAGGCGATCAGCCGGGGCACTCGCGCCAGCGGGTCGCGTGTCTTCGTCAAGCGCGACGACTGCACCGGCCTGCTGTTCGGCGGCAACAAGACGCGGCACAACGACTTCATCCTTGCCGACGCCCTGGCGCAGGGCGCGGACCTTCTCGTCTGGGGCGCCGGCGTCCAGTCGAACAACTGCCGGCAGACGGCGGCGGGCTGCGCCAAGCTGGGCCTGGAGTGCCGCCTCTATCTCGGCCGCACCGGGCACGGCGAGGAGGTCCAGGGCAACTTGCTGCTCGATTACCTGGTCGGCGCTCACGTCGAGATCGTCGATGCCCCGATCGGCCCTGAACTGGATGCGCTGTTGCAGCAGCGGGCGGCGGAGTGGCGCCAGCGTGGCCGCAAAGTCTATTCCTGGGACCGCCGCCGCGTCCGCCCGCTCGGCGCCATCACCTACGCCCTGTGCGTGGCCGAGATCGTCGACCAGATGACAAAGGCGGGACTGACGCCGACCGCTATTTACTCCGCCGCCAGCGGCGCGACAGGGGCGGGGCTCGCCCTGGGCAAGGCGGTGCTGGGTGTCGGCGCTGCGCTGCGACTGATCCTCCCCATCCGCTGGCCGTGGGACGTCCGTGCCGACATGGCGGAGATTGCCAACGATGCGGCAACCCGGCTCGACCTGCCCCATCGCCTGCAGCCCGAAGACTTCGACGCCAGCCTGGACTACGTCGGCCCCGGCTACGGCGAGATGACGCCCGAGGGTCGCGAGGCGTTTGCGCTGTTGGCCCGCAAGGAGGGCATCCTGCTCGATCCGGTCTACACGTCCAAGGCGATGGCCGCCGTGATCGACGACGTCCGCAACGGCCGCCGGGGCCCGCGTGAGGTCATCGTCTTCGTCCACACCGGCGGACAGCCCGCCGTCTTCGCCTATCGCGACGAGATCCTGCACACCTGACGGGACCGCCGCCGCCCTCCACCGCAGCGCGGGATTCCCGTGCGGGAGCAAGGGCGGATAGAATCACAGAGAGTCGACGCGGGCAGGCCGACGGACAAGGAGGGACCGCGGATGCAATGGCACCCGCTCTTCGCGTATCTGCTGCGGCCGCTGGTGGAGAGCCACTACGAGGTTCGCACCGAGCAGCCCGTCGGCGACCTGCCCCGCCAGGCGGACATCGTGCTGCTGCACAAGACGACGGCCGGTCCATCGCCGTTTCAGGGTCTGTGGCGTCGCTTGACCACCTGGAACATGCTGGAATACAAGGGGCCCACAGTTTCGCCGCGGCTGGATGAGCTGCACGATCTGCTGGAGCTGGGCTTGGGTATCCATCGCCGATTGAATGAGCTGCAAGCCAAGGAGAACCAGCCGGCGGTGGATTATGCCGAGGTGTCCTTCTGGTATCTGGTCCACCACCTGGGCCGGCGCTTTCTGGGGGAGCTGCCATCGTACTTGCCCGACGTCCAGCAGGTTACAGCGGGCATCTGGCAAGCGCATGTGTTTGCCCATCCGGTGCTGCTGGTCAGTGCGCAGGAGTTGGAGGTCGAACGCGATAGCATACTGTTCCCCGTCCTGGCAGGCGTGCCGGAGCAGGAGCGCGGGACGATTACCGACGTGTTGAAGGCTGAGCCGGCGTTGTGGGCGACCTACGGAGTGTGGTTGGCCCATCGCGAGCCGGCGATTTGGCAGGAGATCGTTCGTATGGCCGCTGAGCAGAATCAATCGATCAAGCTGGATTTCACTCCCCTGGCCGAATACCTCCGGGAGACTGCGGACCGCGCTGGCATGAAATCCCTCCTGGAAGCCTTGGGCGTCAAGGAAGCGGTCGAGGCCGTGGGGACGGAGGACTTCTGGGCCAAATTATCGCCGGAGCAACGCGAAGAGCTACGACGGCTCGCCCAGCAAGACAACCCTGCCCAAAACGACCCAACGGGATGACGCCCTGCGATTCGCCAGAGTTGCGTCAAACGCGGGAAGTCTCCCCGTGGGCAGGGAGCACTCACTTGGTGCCTGCCTGGGCCAGCAGGCTGCAACCTCCGGCACGATCCCAGGTTGGAGAAGGATCACCGGGGACACCCTCTGAGTCAGACAAAACATGAAGATCACACGCGTCGAAGCCATTCACCTACGCCTGCCCGAGGTCAACGAACGCTGCGACGGCAGTCAGGAGACGCTGGTCGTCAAGGTCCACACCGATGCCGGGCTGGTCGGCGTGGGCGAGGTCGACTCGTCGTCGCTGGTCGCCAGGGCGATCATCGAGGCCCCGCTGTCGCACAAGATCTGCCGCGGCCTGGCGGAGTGCGTCGCCGGCGAAGACCCGTTCGAGATCGACCGGCTGATCCACCGCATGTACGAGGGCTCGATCTTCTTCGGCCGGCAGGGGGCGGCGATCCAGGCGATGAGCGGCATCGAGATCGCCTTGTGGGACATCGTCGGCAAGGCGACAAAGCGTCCGGTCTATCAGCTGCTCGGCGGCGGATTCCGCAAGACGTTCCGGGCCTATGCCTCGATCCTGTTCGGCGACACGCCGGCGGAGACGGAGCGCATCGGCCGGTCGCTGGCGGGGCAGGGCTTCCGGGCGGTCAAGTTCGGCTGGGGCCCGATGGGGCAGAGCGAGGAGAGCGACATCGCCCACGTCAAGGCGGCGCGGCGCGGCATCGGGGACGGGATCGAGCTGATGGTCGACGCCGGCCTGTGCTGGGACACGGCGACTGCCATCCGGCGGGCGCAGCAGTTCGAGCAATTCAACCTGACGTGGCTGGAGGAGCCGCTGCACCCTGACAACGTCGAGGGCTACGGGCGGCTCAGCGCCCGCAGCCCGATGCGCATCGCCGCCGGCGAGGAAGTGTGCGACATCAAGGAGTTTCAAAGATTGATGGATGTCGGCGGCATCGACGTGGCCCAGGTCGACGTGACGCGCGTGGGCGGGCTGTCGCGGTCGAAGCGGATTGGGTACGACGCAGCAGAACGGCACCGCCTGTGCGTCAACCACAGTTACAAAACGGGCGTCAACATCGCGGCCAGCCTCCACTTCGTCGCGTGTCTTCCCAACACGCACTACTTCGAGTACTGCGTCGAGCAGGGGGCATTGCGACAAACCCTGACCAGACAGCGTTTTCCCGTCGTTGGCGGGGAGATCGCGGTGCCCGAGGAACCGGGGCTGGGAGTCGAGTTGGACGAGGCGGTCGTGGCGAAGTACAGGGTCGGCTAAGGATTTTGCGCCAACACCCCTCCCCCTCCCCGAAGCGGAGGGGGAGGGGTGTTGTCCGGTCCTTGGGCGACCGGCAGGACTTGGTGTCCCCGTAGGACGGATTTCCAATCCGTCCGGACGGATTGGAAATCCGTCCTACAGGTAGATC
>JACOUH010000386.1 GCA_016177925.1 Planctomycetota bacterium
ATGACGGACAAGGGGCGGCGGTTGTTGGGCGCCGCCGTGCAGTTGTATCATCACGGCATCCCCAAGGCAGCCGCGCAGCCGGCGGCCTGAGCACTCAAAACAGGCGCGCACGGCGCGCAGAAGAAACGAAGAAAGACTCTAATCCTGACCTCGTAATTGTACGGTGGCCTACCGTACAATTGAGCAAATGGAGGGCGAGTCATGGCAACGGGACACAAAAACGAGGCACGGCTGGGTGTTCGCCTCAACAAACAGTTGAAAGAACTGATTGAACGAGCCGCCTTATTGACGGGGCAGAATGTGAGCGACTTCGCCGTGTCCGTTCTTGCCGAACGTGCCCGGCAGGTCGTCCAGGACCACGAAACGACTGTCCTCTCCGACCGGGATCGGGACCTTTTCCTGGCAATGCTGGACAAGGATGCCGAACCCAACGAAGCCTTGAAGAAAGCAGCGAACAGGCTGAGGAGCCGCGTCTGACACTTCTTTTCAGAACCCAGCCCTGCAACAAGGCCCGGCCACGACCCTTGGGGGTGTGGCCGGGCCCTGTGCTTCAGAGACTTCGCGAACGGGCATGCAGACCTGACCAAGCAGGCCTCAGCCGCGGGAGTTCAGCTTGACCGACGGGTCATCGGCGACACTGATCCAGATGTGGACGTGCGGCTGGCCGCGGAAGTACCACACGAACGATGGTCCCTCCAGCCGCCAGTTGTCCCACTCGCCATCGTCGCCGATGTCGCCATCCTGGTAGAACGCCAGGCTGCACGCCTCCAGCCCGCCCTGCGCTTTGAGGCACTCCGTCACCTCGTCCTGGTCCTCCTTGCGGTATGGCTCGATCAGGCTCATCAGGATCTTCTGCACGCCCTCCTGCTGATCTTTCGACAGCTCCGTCAGCGGGATGCCGGGGAACTTGCCCTTGGGCCCGAGAAACTGCACCGCCCGCTCGGCCGGCCGGCGCTTCACCAGGGCCTGCTTCTGCTGCTTGCCCGACAGGATCTCGTAGACCTTGTTGGCCAGCTGCGCCTGGTGCCAGAAGACGTTGCCGGGGTGATGCACCTTCTCGTTGAAGCCGCTGGCGGCGTGGCCGTGGAAAATCGGCCCGCCGAAGGCGACATGCGGTTCGGTGTTGCCGTCAGCGCGCGTCGTCAGGTGCCGGCCGGTCATGACGAACTCGAACTTCCCGCCACCCGGCTTGCCGAAGAGGGCGATGTTCTGCGCCGCTCCCCAGGCCCGGCCGTCGGTGTCGTCCTTGAGTTGCTTGAGCAGGCGGGCGTGCCAGTCCGGGTTGAAGATGCTCTTGAAGACGTCGAAGATGATCGCCCGCTGCTCCTTGGTGTAGAAGTCGCTATCGATCGTCGGCTCGGTGATGTGCCAGTTGTTCGACACATGCGTGCGGAGCAGCCCACGCTTGTTCTTCGTGTCGATGTGGTCCCAGTCGAAGCAGATGACCTGCTTCTGCTTGGCGGTCAACGTCTCATAGAGGGCCTTGACGACGGTTTCGGCAGCGCTTTTGGGCGTCGGCGCCGCCTGTGCCCCGGGCACGGCGAACAACCCCAGTGCCCCGGTGGCCACGGCCGCCCCGCGGAGGAAGCCACGACGGTCCAGGTCGATGCCTTCCGGCACCTGTTCGCAGTCGGGGCAAACGACCTTCTTCTCCGGCAGCATTGCGTTCTCCTTGTTGAAAAGGGGAGAGGGAAACTCCTGTTGTCTGCGTGGGGCAGGTCGCTGACCTGCCTGGGGCGAACAAAGGCAGGTTGGCAACCTGCCCCACACAAGAGGGCAGCTCAGCGTTTGTTCTCGTTGTGGCAGGCCTCGCAGCGTGTGTAAATCGTCTTGAACGCCTTGCGCGCCGCGTCACGGTTGTCCTTGCGGGCCGTTTCCGCGGCGAGCAGGGCGGCGGCGCGGACATCTCCCGTCATCTTGCGCCAGCGGGGGTCGGCCCGCAACCAGGTGACGACGTTTACTTCCTCCGCGATCACGAGGGCCTGACGTTCCAACTCGGCAGAGCTTGTCGATGTTTTCCCATCCACATAGGCGCCATCCATCAGCAGCATCCACGTCTTCGTCGGGCCGGGCGGGCGGAAGTCCTTGACAGGGCTCGTGGGAGCGGCCGGCTTCATTTTGGCCAGCTCAGCCAGCAGGTCGGAGCAGGCCCGCATCGCCCGATCACACGCTGCGGCATTCTTGCGACGCAGGGCCGTGCTCAGCCCAGCACAGGCGTCACGCAGCGCCGACGTCTTCCGGCGCCAGGCGTCCTCGCCCTGGAAGCCGTGCAGCCAGGCCAGCGCCGCCAGGCCGTGGGCCGTCTGCTCCGCTGAGTCAAAGTCGCCGTCGTCCAGCCAGCTGCGCACCTGCTTGAGGTTCGACTCCAGGGCCGCATGCAACGCCGAGACCGGGGCGACGGGCGCGTAGCCCTTCGCGGCGGCCCTCGGGACGTCAGCGTCGGCGGGGGAGACGGGCACGCTCGGAAGGAGGGACGCAACAAGCCCCAGGGCGATTGCCCCCAAGAAGCCGCGTCCCCGCATGCGTCTGTCTCCTTCCCGCGTCAGCTCGGGCGTTGCCATTGCGTTCAGGCTATCCGGGGCGCGGGCGAATTGCCAGGAGTTTCGGCGAAAGAAGAGGAAGGGACGGTGAGAGGCACGCAAGACAGGCGGCTCGGATTCCAGGATTCTCCTTGACCGGCGAACCTCGCTGGGCTGGAATGATCGGTGTTCGAGCGCGCCGGCGCGCCCGAAGAACAAGTTCGGCGGCGGAGGGCGCCTGTGCCCGACATCCGTTACTTGAATGTCGATCTCGACCTCGAATCGAGGGTTTCTCTCGCCCCAATCGTCGAAGCCTTCGGTGAGGACGTGGTCGTATTGCACCAGAGTGCTTGCCGGGAGTTTTTTACCGCGTCGTTTGAGGCCGCGGGCTCGGGCTGTTCAGGGGACGCGGAAGGCGCGATCAACGACCTGTGCTTGCTCGTTGAGAACTTGCCCGACGATGCTCGGCGACTCTGGGACGAATGCTGCACGCGCGTGTTTGACATCGGTTACGAGAGTGGCGACAGCCCTCGCAGCTTCCGTTCGATCCTGCACCCAGAGACGGTCATGCGAGTTGCTGCTGTTGGGGCTGCGATCATGGTCACGATCTATCCCCGCGCGATGGAGGACGCCGGACCAGACGCTGCACCTGACCGCGGCGGCATCAACTGATTCCCAGGTACAAGCTCCCTCAGCCGCCGCGGCAGGTGAGCGTGGTCGGGGACGGCCGATTGGTCTTGGCAGCGTGTGATCACAACCGGAACAGAGTAACTCATCCTGCCCTTGGAGCGAACGAGGCACGCATGCGAGAGGTTTTGAGCCTCATCCTGGGCGGCGGGCGGGGGACGCGACTTTACCCGCTGACGAAGATGCGCAGCAAGCCGGCCGTCCCCGTCGCCGGCAAGTATCGCCTCATCGACATCCCCATCAGCAACTGCATCAACAGCGGCTTCAACCGCGTTTACGTCCTGACCCAGTTCCTCTCCGTCAGCCTGCACCGGCACATTGCCAACACCTACAAGTTCGACATGTTCAGCCGCGGTTTCGTCGAGGTGCTCGCGGCCCAGCAGACCAACGAGTCGGCCGACTGGTATCAGGGCACCGCCGATGCGGTCCGACAGCAGATCCGCTATGTCCAGGAAGACTGGTGCAACGACATCCTCGTCCTGTCGGGCGACCAGCTCTATCGCATGGACTTCCGCCAGATGCTCCAGACCCACCGCGACAGCGACGCCGACGTTACCCTCGCCGTGCTGCCGGTCGTCAAGGCCCAGACGTCCGAGTTGGGACTGGTCCACCTGGACGAGAGCGGTCGCGTCGTCGGCTTCGTCGAGAAGCCCAATAGCGACGACCTCCTGGCCCCTTTGAAACTCTCCGCCGACTGGCTGCGGCAGCGCGGCGTTGCCGGCCCGGAGCGGCAGTACCTGGCGAACATGGGCATCTACCTGTTCAAGCGCCGCGAGTTGCTCGACATGCTGAACACGGAGCCGCTGGCGACCGACTTCGGCAAGGAGGTCTTTCCGCGCGGCGTGAAGACGCACAAGATCGTGGCCCACGTTTTCGATGGCTACTGGGAGGACCTTGGCACGATCAAGGCCTACCACGAGGCCAACCTCGCCTTGGCCGGCAACGATCCGCCGTTTGACTTCCACAGTCCGGAAGGCGTCATCTACACGCGCATGCGCAACCTGCCGGCGTCGCGCCTCGGCGGGGCGCGGCTGGAGCACTCGCTGGTCAGTGACGGCTGCGTCGTGCAGACCGGCGCCACCCTGGAGCGCTGTGTCGTCGGTGTTCGCAGCATCATCGGCCGCAACGCGACCTTGCGCGACACCATTGTCATCGGCGCCGACCGCTACGAGACCGATGCGGAACGAGCCGCCAATCGCCGTCGCGGCATCCCCGACTTCAGCATTGGCGACGGTTCGCTGATCGAGTACGCCATCCTCGACAAGGACAGTCGCATTGGCCGCAACGTACAGATCGTCAACCGCCGCAAGGTGCAGGACGAGGAGGGCGCCAACTACGTCATCCGCGACGGCATCGTCGTCATCCCGCGCGGGACCGTCGTGCCGGACGGAACCATTATCTAGTCGGCAAGTCGTTCAGTCGGTTAGTCGGTTAGTCGACCAGTCACTCAAATCGATTAACCTACCAATCGACTAGGCGATCAGCCGACTAAGCGACTAACCGACTAAGCGACTTTATGACTGATTCGCCTCCTTCCATCGGAACCGCAGAGTTACAGCGCGTCCTCAGCAGCGCCGATCCGGCAGCGCTGCTCGTGCCGCCGCGACTGCTGCGACGCGTCATCAAACAGGATTGCGGCATCCCCGGCATGGGCTTGCAGGTTCCGCACCGCAAGAGCTACGTCGTCGGCCGCGAGACGCTGCTCACCATCGCCGAGCGCGACGAACTCGGCCTGGCCGCCGCGACCGAGTTGCCGCCGACCATCGTGCTGCTCGGCTGCCCTGAGACGTGGCTGGCGGCGCACACGCGCTCGCAGGCCCTGCTCCGCTACTGGCGGTTGCTCTTCCACGCTCGCATCGACCAGGCCCTCAACCAGCAATTCGCGGACGGCAAGCTCACCGACGCCGCCCTCCGCGAAAAGGTCCAGCGCCTCGGACAGGTCGAGTTCGAGGAAGCCTGTCAGGTCCTGCGCCAGGAAAACTTCCTGCTGCCGCCGGGCGATCTGCGCATCTGTTTCCGCGAGTTCGTCGCCCTCTATCTCGAACTGAAGTACTTCGCTCGCCACCTGCTCGGCCGCTACTTCCCCGCCATCGAGGACCCCGATCGCGTCGAGCCGATCTTCGCCGAGGTCATCGACGCCGACTCTCTCTTCACCGCCACGAGACCGGAGGGGGCGCCCGATCCGATCCTGTACCGGGCCCACCTGGAGGCGGAGGAAGAGCGCGAGGCCGCGGCCCTGACGCAGGGCAAGCCGGCGCCGGCCCACTGTCTGAGACTGCTCGCCCGGGCGGACAAGGTCGCGGCTCGCGGCAACGTCGTGCGTGCGGCCCTGCTGCGCACAAGGGCTGCGGTTATCGCCCCGCCCGATGTCCTCGAAACGGCGCGCAAGGGAGCACTGGCCGACCTCGACCGGCTGGTCAATCGCCTGCAATCGGCCCTGGAGTTGCACGACCGCGAGGCCGAGGAGTGGCGCGCTACCTTGCCCGCGCTGCTCGGACCGGCGGCGCGCGGCCTGTGGCCGCCCTCGGCCCGGCTGCTCTACGACCTGCAGAAAGTGTGCGTCGACTACGAGCGCGACCTCTACGCCGTCGACCTCGTCGAGTGGGTCGTCTCGCTCGGCGCCAAGCCGATCAAGCGGCCGGTGCCACTGCAGTCCGACGTGCTGCTGGTCAAGCACCTCCGCAACGCCGCCAAGCGCCTCGGCAGAGCGAACATCAGTGAGGAGGACCGACGACGCCTTGGCATCCTGCTGCGCTCCGCCATCCACCACTGCGAGGAGCGGCTGCGCGAGAAACTGCGGCCGCGGCTGACCGATGCTCTCGAGGACGTCGGCTTCCGCCCCGCCAACTACCCCGAAGAGGTCGCGCGCAAGAAAATCGTCGAGGACGTGCTCGACCGCGTGACGGAGCGCGGCTTCCTGACGATGGGCGACCTGCGCGACGCGATCTCGCGCAACCAGCTCAAGCTGCCCGACGTCGGCCGGCCCGACACCGTGCTGCTGGGGGATCAGCTGATCCGCCTCAACCGCAAGCTGGCGGTCGAACTGGACGGCGTCTACCATCGCGGCGAAATCTATCTGCGCTGGCTGCAGCGGCTGTCATCGTTGTTCTTTGGCACGCAGATCGGGCGGTGGATCACGCTCTTTCTGATCTTGCCGTTCGGCGGGGCCTTCGCGGCGCTGGTCTTCGCCGAGGAGATCTTTCACCTCACGCAGAAGGTGATCGCCCCTGAGGCCGCGAAGGCGACGACCGAGGAACATGAGGGACTTGCCCTGCCTCCCCCGGAGGTCACGGTCCCTGTCGTCGGCCTGCTCGGCGTCTTCTTGCTGCTCCTCATCCACTCGCCGCCCTTCCGCACTGCGACCTGGCGCGGCACGAAGCGTGCCTGGCGCGGATTGCGGGCCGTCCTCATCGACGCGCCCGCCGCGTTCTTCAACCTGCCCGCCGTGCGTCGATTCCTGAGCAGCCGGCCGGTGGTCCTCTTCCGCCGTTACCTGCTCCGACCTCTGGCCAGTGCCGCCCTCGCTGCTGTTGTCTGTCGCTTCTTCCGCGCAGGGGGCGTGCTCACCGGCGGCATCAGCGGCACGACCTTCCTGATCGCCCTTGGCATGTTCAACTCGCGCTTCGGGCGGCGTATGGAGGAGGAAACCACGGACTGGATGGCCCGCAACTGGTACTGGTTGCGCGTCGACGTGCTACCGGGTCTGCTGCGGCTGATCATGGATTTCTTCAAGCTGATCCTCGACCGGCTGGACCGCATCATCTACACGGTCGACGAATGGCTTCGCTTCCGCTCGGGCGACAGCCGCTGGACGCTGGTTTACAAGCCGGTCCTGGGGTTGGTCTGGTTCTTCTTGACTTACGCGATCCGCGTTATCATCAACCTGTTCGTCGAGCCGACCGTCAACCCGATCAAGCATTTCCCGGCAGTGACCGTGGGAGCGAAGCTGATCGCGCCGTTCGCCCTGGAGTGGACGGCGGCATGGACGATTCTGCTGGCGCCGACCCTGGGGCACGTCCTGGGCAAGGCGATGGCCTGGACGCTGTTCGTGCTGATCCCCGGCATCTTCGGCTTCGCGGTCTGGGAGTTCAAGGAGAACTGGAAGCTGTATCGCTCCAACCGCTCGCCGGTGCTGCGCCCGGTGATGATCGGCCACCACGGCGAGACGATGCTGCGCTTCATGAAGCCGGGCTTCCACTCCGGCACCCTGCCCAAGCTGTACGCCAAGTTGCGCAAGGCCGAGCGGCGCGACCACGGCAAGGCGCTGCACCGCCACCAGGAGACGCTGCACCATGTCAAGGAATCGATCCACCATTTCGTCGAGCGCGAGCTGCTCCTCCTGCTGGAGGGGAGCAAGAACTGGGGCGGGTTGCGGATACGCGTCGGCGCCATGCAGGTGGCGTGCGGCCGGGTGCGCGTCGAATTGTGCTGCCCTGACCTTGGCGACGACGGCGTCTGGCTGGCATTCGAGGAGCGCTCTGGCTGGCTCGTCGGAGAGGTGACACAGCCGGGCTGGCTGAGCCGGTTGTCCGTCGCGCAGCGCGACGCGTTCCTGGCGGGGCTGGCGGGGCTGTACAAGCTGGCCGGGGTGATGATGGTGCGCGAGCAGATCGAGGTTTGCCTGCCGCCCGGCGTGTCCGCCTACCGCGTCTCGGCCGAGGGACTGGTCCTCTGGCGCGGCGGCGATTTCTCTTCGAGCGTCGTGTGCGACCTGCGTGAGTCGGAGGGAGCACCAGTACCGGGGTCATCACTGACCCCGCTCGCCAGCGCCGATGATTGCGCGTCGCTCTCTGCGGAGCGGGTGCTGTTCACGCGGATGCCCGTGGCCTGGGACGACTGGGTCGCGGCATGGACGCGCGATCAGGTGGGCGAGCCGGTCGCGCTTTCGTCGCTCGGCAAGGTGCGGCTGCTGCCGGAGCTGCCGTCAGAAGTTTCTGCCAATGGGACGCGGAGGAACGCGGATTGGGCGGATTGGCGCGGCTAAACAGAAGAGAAAAGATGAGGAAGGCAAGACGCCTGGAATCCTATTATCTTACTTTTTTTCGTTCTGTTCTTGATCCGCGAGAATCCGCTCAATCCGCGTTCCTCCGCGTCCCATTGGCTACGACGAGGCGTCTTCGGGACGCAGGCAGCGACCGATCTGGCGCACCGCCTGGCGCAACCGCTGTTCGTTCTCGACAAGGGCGAGGCGCAGGTAGCCTTCGCCGGCCTCGCCGAAGCCGCGGCCCGGACTGACCGCCACTTCCGCTTCCTCCAGCAGCTTCATGGCAAAGTCAATCGACCCCATCCGTTCGCGCCACTCCGCCGGGTAGCGGGCCCAGACGAACATGCTCGCTTTCGGCCGTTCGACCTCCCAGCCGATGCGGCGCAGTCCGTCGACGAGCACGTCGCGGCGGCGCTGGTACTCAAGGGCTTGCCGCTCGACCAGGTCCTCGCAATGGCGCAGCGCGATGATGCCGGCGATCTGCACCGGCTGAAAGATGCCGTAGTCGTAATAGCCCTTGATCGTCGCCAGGGCCCGCACCATCTCGGCGTTGCCGGCGCAGAAGCCGAGCCGCCAGCCGGCCATGTTGTAACCCTTGCTCATGGTCGTCGTCTCGACGCCGACCTCCTTGGCACCCGGGACGCTGAGGAAACTCGGCGCCTGGTAGCCGTCGAAACAGACGTCGCCGTAGGCGAAATCGTGAATCACCATGAAGCCGAAGCGGCGGGCGAGCTGGACCACGTCGACGAAGAAATCGCGCTGGACGACGGTGGTGGTGGGGTTATGGGGGAAGTTGAGGATGAGCACCTTCGGCCGGGGATAGAGGTGTTCGGCGACATTGGCGACGCCGGACAGGAAGCGGTCGGGCTGGGTGCAGTCGAGGCTGATGACGTTGCCCGAGGCGAGGGCGACGGCATAGACATGGATGGGGAACGACGGCGCCGGCACGATGGCGGTATCGCCGGGGCCCAGCAGCGCCAGGCACATGTGGCTGAACACTTCCTTGGAGCCAAGCCCGGCGAGTACCTCGGCGTCGGTGTCGAGGCGGACGCCGTGGCGGCGCTCGTAGCGCAGGGCGACCTCGCGGCGGAGGTTGCGGAGGCCGTTGCTGACGGAGTAGCGGTGGTTGCGTTCGTCGCGGGCGGCCTCGCAGAGCTTGTCGATGACGACCGGGTCGGGCACGTCGGTCGGGTTGCCCATGCCGAGGTCGATGACATCGACGCCGTCGCGTCGTTTGCGGTATTTGAGATCATTGATCTTACCGAACAGGTACGGCGGCAGGCGGCGGACGCGGTCGGCGACGTTGATCTGGAACGGCGTCTGGGAGGTGTTGGGTTCGCTCTGCATCGGAGTGGGGTTCGGCTGCCGGGCTGGTGGAGCGGGAAACCGCTTCCCGCGTGCCTCAGGGCCGGGACGGTCTTGGGCCTCGAAGGCGCTTCTTTCGAGTATAAAGCTTTGCCCCGCCCCGTCCAAGCCATCTGGGCGGGCCGCCTCGCGCCCGCGGTTCGGACAAGGATGGAGCGAGAGGTGCCCCGCCCGCGACCGCTCGGCGCTGTTCCCTCTGCCCTGGCGAGTCTACCGCCCGCCGCGGGGCGTTTTTCCCTGGACAGTCGCGGGGCGGCCGTTTAGCGTAATCCCGACCGGCGCTGTCCCACAGCGTTCCACCCGCGCCCGACGTCGAGCCACCCTTCGGATGCGCCATCATGAAGTGCTTCGTCATCATGCCCTTCGGGAACCGGCAAACGGAGCCGGAGCGTGCCCGTGAGCTGGACCTACTTTATGACCGATTGATCAAGCCGGCGGTCGAATCGGTCGGCATCCCGGGGAGGCCGGGCGAGCACGTGACCTGCCACCGAGGGGACAAGGAGCCCCGGCCAGGCGAGGTCATCACCCACATCATCGAGAACCTCGTCTCCGCCGATGTGGCCATCGCCGACCTGTCCGGCCGCAACCCCAACGTCTTCTATGAGTTGGGCGTCCGCCACGCGGTCAACGACAACACCATCCTGATCGCCCGGACCGAGGACGACATCCCGTTCGACCTGCGCGGCCAGCGGTTCATCATCTACCGCCTCGACCTCGAAGGCGGGCTGCGCCTGCGCGATGCCTTGGTCCAGGCAATCGAGGACATTCTCAAAGCGCCAAAGCGGGTTGACAACCCGGTGCGCCGCTATCTCTTCGACCAGGAAAAGGAAAAGATCGAGGCGCGGGGGACGCCGCCCGGTTACGACGTGGTCAAGGAATTGTTGGCCGAGGTCGCCAGCCTCCGCCGGGAGTTCAAGGAGCAGCTCGCCGAGGTCCGCCACATCATGAACGCGGTCACGGGGGCGCAGGACGCGGCGCCGTCGAAGCGCGGCCCGCCCCTGGAGCTGGAGTTTCTGGAGGGCGTTTGGAGGGCCAAGCCGAGCGACAGCCTCGTGTGCGCCCGCCTGATGAAGAACGGAGAGTTGCTTGCTCCCTACGCGTATGGCAATGCCGCGGAGCTGACGGGTCATTACTTCAATTTCCGCCTCATCGGGAACAACCTGTTTGCGCGCTTCGCGTGGCTGAACGGCTCGACGATCTCGGGGTATGCCCTTCTGCGGGTGGAATCGATCAACCGGCTGGTCGGTGGCTGGTGGTATGCGGCGGACGTGCCCCAGGAGATGCTCCGCGACATGACCCGGCTTGATCACTCCTTGCCGGGGGCAAACAAGATGGTGCTCGAGCGGATTGCCATGCAAGACCTCCCCTGGTGGGCAGAAGAATACTTCAAGGAACGGGAGGCTGAGGGCAGCTCGGCCGGGTAACCTCAGGGGCGCAGCATGTGTGCGGCGGGACAGAGTCTGCTGCTGGCGCGCCGGCTCGTCGAGGCGGGGGTGCGGATGGTGACGGTCTACTGGGGCGGGCGGGTGGTGGCCCTGAGCCTGGACACGCGGACGGAGCAATGGCGGCACGAACGGCCCAAGGTTGGCTCGCTCGGCGGGCCCAGGCCGAAGCCCATCTATCGCAACGTCGGCGACCCGGTCGCTTCGGGGATCGCCGTCGCCAACGGCGTCCTCTATTTCACGACCGTGGCGAGCGGGAAGCTGGTCGCCCTCGATGCGGCCACGGGCGCAGTTCTCAAGGAGTTCGACCTTGGGCCGGTGTGGTCGGGCCCCTCCGTGTCGCGCGGCCGCGTCTACGTCGGCAGCGGCAACACGCTGTTCACCGCGTCGGACTTCGAGGCCTTCTTCCCAAAGAAGTACACCGGGGTCCTCTACTCCTTCGGCTTACCAGGCAAGGACGAAGTCAGTCGTCTAGAGCGGTTCGCGGCCGGGTCGCACACTAACCCGAAGCGTCAGCGAGGGACCGGCCCTCGCTGACGCTTCGGGTTAGTGTGCAACGCAAGTGTGAACCGCTCTAGGTGCAGGAAGGGAATAAGCGAGCGGCGCGGCGTCAGCCCGCCGGTGCAGGCGAAACCGGCGGGCTTACGCCGCGCCGCTCGCGCACCGGCGGGCTTACGCCACACCGCTCTCACGGCCGGAGCGGCGGGTACACGGCATAGCCGGGGACGGTGACCGGGACCTTGTACACGCTCGTCCCGGCCGTCACGTAAAGGGTCTTGCGACCCGGCCCGCCGAAGGCCAGGTTGGTGACGTAGTCCTCCGGGATCGGCACCCGGCCCAGGAGCTTGCCCTGGGGGCTGAACACGTAAACGCCCTGGGGGATGTCGATGACCTCGCCGGGAGGACGTGGAGTTCGGATGCCGGCCGCCACCCACAGGTTGCCTTTCATGTCCACCCGCATCCCGTCCCCGCCGCGTCCCTGACCGAAGTCATAAATGAGGCGGCGGTTGCTTACGTTCCCTTTCGCGGACACGTCGAAGCCCCAAATCTTTCGATTGCCGCCTGGGCGGTCATTGCTGTCTACGACGTACAGGGTCTTGCCATCTGGCGCGATCGCGATGCCGTTGGGCTTTTCGACCTCCGACTGGCCCAGGACACGGGCGACTCGGCCGTCCGGGTCGATGCGGTAGACTCCTTCGATGTCCATCTCCATGCCCGCGCGGTCCCCGTAGCGGGGGTCGGTAAACCAGATGCGTCCCTGGCCGTCCACGCAGACATCGTTGGGGCTGTTGTAGCGTTTGCCCTGGTAGCGATCGGTCAAGACCGTGATGCGCCCCGTTTTCATCTCGGTGCGGACGATGCGGCGACGCCCGCCCGGCCCGAGCCCGAACCCTTCGCAGCTGATGAGCCGGCCCTGGGCATCGAAGGCGTTGCCGTTGGCCCGGCCGCTGTCCGCTCGAAAGACTGAAACCTCGCCCTGGGGAGTCATCTTGAGGATGCGGTTGGCGGTGATGTCGCTGAAGAAGACATTTCCCTTTTCATCTACCGCCGGCCCTTCAAAAAAGCACACCAGGGCGGCGCGTTCGGCCTCGGCCTTCGGGGCAACCAGGCCGCTCGGGAGAGGGACCTTTGACAGATCGGCCTTCTCTTCAGCGGGCAGACTTGCTGAGAAACTCACCAACAGAATCAGCGTCGCCGCCATGACGAACTCGAGTCTCACCTGGATGCCCTCCGCGTCGAGCGAATGTCCTCTCGAGCAAGGTCCCCTTGGGCCCCCATTTCCGAGTAATAATAGAATAGTTGCGGACCGCAACCCAGGCGAGCGGGGCGTGTGAACGCCCCGGTAGAGAGCGGGGCGTTCACACGCCCCGCTCGCCCAGTTCTGCCAAGGTAGTACAATGGGCTGGTGTCGTGCCGGCTGGGACTTCAATTACTGCGGCACGAAAGTAGGTCAGGCTTTCCAGCCTGACGCGGCCTCAACAAGTCAGGCTGGAAAGCCTGACCTACTTCCGTGCCGGGGGAATAGCACCGCCGGCGTTTCCTGGGTGCGGGGAACTCTCCATGTTTTCCTTACTCGGCCGAAGCGTTCGCCTGTGTGACGGCATCACTCGCCGCGAGGCCCTCCGCGTCGGCGGCCTGGGATTCACCGGGTTGCTGTGGTCGGACTGGCTGCGAGCCCGCGCGGCCGCGGCACAGGCCCGCACGGGCCGCCGGGCGGCCCGGGGCAGTTTCGGCAAGGCCAGGGCCTGCATCCTGATTTACGCTTACGGCGGGCCGTCCCACCTGGACGTCTGGGACTTGAAACCGGACGCTCCTCGGGAAATCCGGGGCGAGTTCAAGCCCGCCGCCACCAGTGTACCGGGCATCGCGATCACCGAGCACTTGCCGCGCCTGGCCCGGCTGGCGGAACACTACGCTATCATCCGATCCGTCAGCCACCGCGACAACGACCACGCCATCGGTGCCTACCTGGCCCTGACGGGCTATTCCCACCCGCGCTCGGCGATCCTGGGCATCGAGCCGCCGGCGAGCCCGCAGGACATGCCGTCGCTGGGCTCGGTGGTCAGCAGGCTGCGCCCCGCGGACCGGCCGGTGTTCTCCTACGTCACCCTCGGGGACTTGCGCCACCTCGGCAACCATGACAGCATGGGCCAGAATGCCGGCTGCCTCGGCCGAGTTTATGACCCATTCACGGTCCCCTTTGTCCGGCCAGGGGACGGGCCCCTGGACCTGCGCGGGGTCGCGTCCTTGATGGCCCAAGCGGATGTCCCGCGATTGGGAGGACGGTGGCAATTGCGGCAGCAGCTGGACCGCGTCGCCCCTGCCCTGGAAGCCACCTCCGACATGCGAAACCTGGACGGCTTCACGCGCAGGGCCTTCTCTCTCCTCTCCTCCCCCGCCAGCCGCGACGCCTTCGACCTCGGCAAGGAGACCTCGCGGGTCCGCGACTCGTATGGCCCGACCCCCTTTGCCCAGAGCTGCCTGCTGGCTCGCCGCCTCGTCGAGGCGGGGGTCCCCCTGGTCACCGTCTACTCGTTCGGGAACCGCGACTGGGACACCCACGGGGGCAACTTCCCGGCCCTGAAGAACACCTTACTGCCGCCCACGGACCGGGGGCTGTCGGCGCTTGTGGAGGACCTGCGCAACCGGGGGCTCCTGGAGGAGACGCTGGTTGTCTGGATGAGTGAGATGGGCCGCACGCCGCGCATCAACCGGGACGGGGGACGCGACCACTGGTCCTTCTGTTATTCGGTGGTGATGGCCGGGGGCGGGATTCGCGGCGGGCGAGTGTACGGCTCCTCCGACCGCACCGCGGCATACCCCTCCACCAACCCGGTCAGTCCGGCGGACCTTGCCGCGACCATCTTCCACTGCCTGGGCATCGACCCTCGCGCCCACATCACCGATCAGCAAGGGCGTCCCCTGGTCGTCGGCACAGGGAGTCCGATTCACGCGCTGCTCGGGTAGTGAGCGGCGCGGCGTCAGCCCGCCGGTTTCGGCCACACCGGCGGGCTGACGCCGCTCACGCACCGGCGGGCTGACGCCGCGCCGCTCTCACTGTTGTGCATGGTCGCGAATGTGAGTCGTCAATTGCGTGATCGATCGCACCAGCAGCCAAAAATCGGCACCGATCGACAGCCAGCCTACTCCCTTGCGGAGCCAGCCGGCGAGTTCGTCCGGTTCGCCGCCAGCGCCCAGGCCGATGGGGACCCCGGCCGCTCGGCCCTTGGCGAGGACTGTGTCGATGGCACGGAGAACCTCGGGGTGGCGTGGCTGTCCCGGATACCCCAGTGAGCCCGCCAGGTCATTGGGGCCGACGACGACCGTCGCCAGTCCAGGGACGGCGAGGATCTCGTCGAGGTTGTTCAGGGCATCGACGTGCTCGATCTGGGCGATGGGGAGGATGGAGGCGTTGGCCGCCCGAATGTAATCCGGCCCACCCCGGCGGCCGTAGTTCGAGGGACGGCGGGGACCGTACCCGCGGACTCCTTCGGGCATGTACAGGCACGCGGCCACGGCCCGGCGAACGTCCTCGGCGGTGCGGACCAGCGGCACGATCACGCCTGCCGCGCCCATGTCGAGCACCGGCTTGATGAGCACAGGGTCGTTCCAGGCAACCCGGACCAGCACGGTCGCCTCGGTCCCCTTCGCCGCCAGGAGGTGCCCCTGGACCGCGGCCAGGGTCAAGGGGTTATGCTCCATGTCGACCCAAACAAAATCGAGGGCCCCCGCGAGGGCCTCGGTGACGGTCGGGTCGCTGAACGTGATACAGGTCCCCAGGCAGACCTGCCCGCGTTTCAGTTTGTCACGGAAGGAAACGGGGTTCTCCACGGCAGCTCCTTCGCAAAGCCGGTGAAAGCTCTCGTTGTCCGCATGGCCGGCACTACCGGCAACTCCGCGGCCGGCATCATTCTGGACACCGGCCTGGGGAAATGCAAGCGCGTGGATGCGCCGGTCCTTGTTGCTTGTCATCCGGGCTCATCGATGACCGGCAGCATTCCCGATGGCGAGGGCGGAGCGTATTCGCGCGGCTGGTAGCCGCAGGCGCCCCTGTTTCTCCTCTGAACGGGAATGCCCGCCTCTCAACCGAAGGAGCGCACCGCCTCCTGTTCATCTCCGTAAAGGGGCAGGATGTCCGCCAGGTGGGTCATCCGCAACAGTTCCCCTACGGTCCGGCTCACCTTGCACGCCGTCAGCATCCCCCCGGCCGCGCGGGTCTTGTGGATCAGCAGGGCCAGTTTGCCGATGGCCACGCTAGCAAGGAAGACGACGCCGTCGAGGTTCAGGACGAGTTGGGAGCGGCCGGCCTCCTCGACCAGCGAGGAGGCTTGCTGGAACAGCGCCTCGGTCGTCTCGTCCCCCCGCAGCATCGGCACCTTCACCCGCAGTACGGTCACGTTGCCAGAGTCTTCCCGCTCCAGCGAGCCGCCGTCCTGGATCTCGGTCATCGTTCCTCTCCTTCAGGGGGCAAGGTCTTTCTCCCCGCTCTTCTTGGAGGGAGTGGGGAGAAGAACCGGCCCAGCCTTTGTCGGTGCGCGCAGCTGAGGTGCGGAACCACAGAACCGGGGGGTTGACACGCCCCGCTCGCTCACTTCGAGAGGGGCACCCAACGGAGCGCCTACACGGCGTCGGGGCAGACGGTGCCAGGGCGCGGCAACCGGGCGGCGCGGTTGTCCTTCTGCATCGCGCAGAATCGGTCGACGAATACAGGGTCGAGCCCGCCCTCGGCGGCGCTGGTTTGCAGCATCTCCAGACAGCGAGCGAGGGGAAGGCCCGCCCGGTAGGGTCGCTCGCTTGCCAGGGAATCATACACGTCTGCGACCGACAGCACGCGCACCAATTCCGGAATCTGCCCGCCCATCAGTCCGTCGGGATAGCCGCGGCCATCGAGCCGTTCGTGGTGCCAGCGGATCAGCGGCACCGCGTCGCGCACCGAGGACAATGACTCGACGATGTGCGCCCCCTGCTCGGGGTGCGCTTTGATGATGGCGTACTCGGCCGCCGTCAGCGCACCCGGCTTGTTCAGGATCGCGTCGGGCACGCTGATCTTGCCGATGTCGTGCAGCAGGGCGCCCTTGCGCAATACCTCCAGGTCGTCGGCCCCGAAGCCGACGACTCGGGCCAGCGCCAGCGCGTAGGCCTGAACGCGCCCCGAGTGGCCGTGCGTGTAGGGACTCTTCGCCTCGACCGCGCGCACCAGGGCGAACACGACCGCTTCGGCGGAGTCCCGCTCCTCGACCAGTCGCTTGATGCGCAACAGCGACCGGCAGCGCGTGACCACCTCGACGGCGTGAAAGGGCTTGGTCAGGAAGTCGTCGGCGCCGAGTTCCCAGGCCTCGAGCTTGCTCTGGGAGCCGCCCTGGGCGGTGATGATGACGACGGGCGTCAGGCGCGTGGCGGGGCTCTGCCTGAGCCGGCGGCAGACCTCGTAACCGTCCACGTAGGGCAGGTCCAGGTCGAGCAGGATCAGATCGGGCGGGTGCTGCGCGACGCAAGCAAGGGCCTCGCGGCCATCGGCGGCAAGCTCGACGCCGTAGCCCTCGGTGCTGAGAAGGACCTGGAGGAGGTTCGCGACGCCCTGGTTGTCGTCGACGACGAGGATGCGCGCGGAAGGCGGAACGTCGTGCCGCATGACGGGCCCCTCTTCCGATGAGGGCGGCGCGAGAGGGCCTCGAAGGTCCGTCTGCCGTCGCCCGGGTCGAAGACAGGTTGGCGTCCGACTCCTTCCGATCACGCCAGCATCCCTCCACCGTAGGGGAGTGACCACGGGCTGTCAATCCACCACGGCGAATGTGTTCCTCTTCGTGTCCTCTGGTTTCGTCTGACGCAGGAACCTTGTTGCAGGAGTATAGCCGCGCGCTCGGGCGAGCGCGAACGTCGCGCTCGCCCGAGGCTCGCGGCTAAACGTCCGGCACGCCGCGGCGAGGGCCGGCTTGGCGCAGCAGCCAACGACGGAGGTCGCTCAGGAAGACGTTGGGGTCGGGCTCGAACTCGAGCGTGTGATGAGCCTCGGGGTATTCGTGTACCTCGCGGTCGAGGGTGGCGAACTTCTCGACGTAGGCCCGTGTGGGGACGTTGTGGATGATCCGATCGCGCCCGGCCAGCATCAGCAGGATCGGCACGCGAACGTGGCGCGGCACGAAGCGCAGGTAGACGTCGAGACAGGCGCTCGCGACGAGGAACCGGGCGGTGGCGCGGTGAAGACTGCTCGCGTCCTCGCGCAGGAATCGCAGCCAGCGCGGCGTCGCGGTGAACAACTCGGGGTCATCGAGCGGGATGGGGAAGAGGCGTCGCGGTGCGGTCAGCCGCGCCCACAGGATGCGCAGCCGTTCGCCGAAGTTCGGCCGCACGCGCGGAAAGAAACCGGGGCAGAGCAAGGCCAGGCCGTCGACCAGGCCGGGGTGGCGCCGCTGCAACGCCACCGCCAGCTTGCCGCCCCACGAGATGCCCAGCAGAAACGTCTTTTTCTTCTCCCCCTGTCCCTGAAGCCAACGAAGGAACTCAGCAATGTCGTCGAGCAGCCGGCGGAAGCTCGGCGCATCGCCGCGGTCCCGCTGGTTCAGGCCGGAGCCGCGCCGGTCGAGGAAAAAGGTGGAGAATCCCGACCCGGCGAGGTATTGACAGGAGTGTTCGTACCAGCCGCCGTGACTCTGGATGCCATGTACGCAGACGACGCGGCCGAGCGGAGCGTTCGCCGGGGGCTCGTAGCGACGATAGCGCCAGCCGTAGCCGTCGCCGGCGGTGAACGTCTCCACAGTCCCCGTCGTCTCGGTCACGCCGTCCTGCCTTTCTGCCGTGGGGCAGGCTTCCAGCCTGCCTGGGAAGTCGGCAGGCTTCCAGCTTGCCTGGGAAGTCGGCAGGCTTCCAGCCTGCCTGGGAAGTCGGCAGGCTTCCAGCCTGCCTGGG
>JACOUH010000074.1 GCA_016177925.1 Planctomycetota bacterium
ACAGTGTTCGCTGGCCGCTTTTCTTTGATGCTTCCACGTGCGGGCCCGTGACTGTCCACCTCGCGGAGTCCCGCGAGGAGATGAGCCTGCTACTGGGCCGCAGCGGCCCGTTCGTCGACTTCCTCCGCGATCTGGGCGTCTGGGACCCGGAAGGGCTGGCGGAAGGCCCCGACCATGTCCTGCAGCTCATGAACGGGCTACGACCTGTCGTCTTCGTCCACGGCAACTATCTCTGGCCGCGTATCGTCTTTCCGCGCAACGGCAGTATCGTCTACTGTCCGCGAACGCACGCAGCGTTCGGCCACCCGCCGCACCCGTTCCGCGACTTCCTCGCCCGCGGCGTCCGCGTCGCTCTCGGCACCGACAGCCTCGCCTCCAATCCCGATCTCGACCTGCTCGCCGAAGCCCGGTTCGTCCACCGCAAACACCCCGACGTCCCCGGCGGGACGCTGCTGCGCATGGCGACGCTCGCCGGTGCCGAAGCGCTCGGCTGGGCCGATGAGACGGGCAGCCTCGAGCCGGGCAAATCGGCCGACTTGGTCGTCCTGCCGGTTTCAGAAACAGATGAGGACGACCCACATAAGTTGATATTCGACTCGGACCTTCCCGTTCGAGCGGTGCTGTGGCGCGGACGCTGGGCGCATGGCGAGCCGGGAGCGTGAGCGGCGCGGCGTGAGCCCGCCGGTGCGCCTCAGCGGCGGGCTTACGCCGCGCCGCTCACGCTCCCGGCTCGCCCGTTCAGGCCAGTTTGCGCAACAGCGTCACGCGGCCGGTCTGGACCCACTCGACGACATAGATGTTGCCGTCCTTGTCGAAGCAGGCGTCGTGCGGGTGGACGAACTTGCCCGGCTGCCACTGCTTCGGGTCGGTCCGGATCGAGAACGTCTTGTCCGCCCGGATGCGGGTGGCGTCATCGCCGAGATGGACGATCGGCTTGTTGTCCTTGTCGAACAGCGACACGCGGGCGTGCAGGTCCGGCACCAGCAGCACCTCGCCGCGGATGTCGAAGTGAGCGGGGAACAGCACGTCGTCGACAAAGCCGAGGTGCTTGCCGTCGAGGGTGAAGTATTGCAGGCGGAAGTTGGCGCGGTCGGCGACGACCAGCGACGGCTTGCGGCCGGGACGGTCGTCCAGCCACAGGCCGTGCGGCGTCTGCATCTTGCCCGGGGCCTTGCCGGCTCCGCCCCAGGTTCGGACCCACCTGGCGTCCTTGTCGTACTGGTGGATGTAGTGCGAGCCGTAGCCATCGCCGACGTAGAAGCCGCCGTCCGATCCGAAGGCGACATTGGTCGGCCGGTACTCGGCGACGCGCTTGTAGACGCCGGCCTCCATAGGGTAGCAGAGCTTCCAGACCTCCTCGCCCTTGAGCGTCGTCTTGATGACCTGGCGGCGATGGATGTCGCTGAGATAGAGGAACTCTTCGGAGCCCTCCTTGCGCAGGTCGATGCCGTGACCGCCGGGATAGTAGTCCTTGCCGAAGGAGCGGACGAACTTGCCCTTGGGGTCGAAGACGACGATGGTGTCCTGCGGCGGACGCCCGACGAAGCCCTGGTGCTTGATGTAGATGAGGCCATCGCCGTCGACGCAGACGCCGTGCGTCGTCTCCCAGCGCAGCTGAGCGGGCAACTCGCCCCAGCCATGCACGCACTCGTAGCGGTGTTCGCCCTTGCCGATCACCGGCGTCTTGCTATCGGCCTTATCCGTGATGCCGAGCAGCAGGGGTCCGCCGCCTGCCCACGCCGTCGCCCCCGCCGCCACGACCGAGCCCTTGAGGAAGTCCCGACGTCTCATCGCGTTGTCTCCTGGTGGTGAGTTGACGAGTTCATGCACAGACCATCAGCCGGCACTGTACGGCGGGACGGCGGCGTTTGCAACGGGAGGGCTGGGCGATCTAAGCTGGATAGCGCCCTGCCCCCACCGGGCCCTGGCGAGGCAAGATGCCCCGAAGGAACAACCGCGGAAGGATTAGAAGCGGTTTCAAAACGTGGGGCAGGCTTCCAGCCTGCCTTGGCCTGGCAGGCTGGAAGCCTGCCCCACGAGGTTTTGAAACCGCGGAAGGATTAGCTGCGCGGACGATCTTTTTTCGAGACGAGCATGTCGTCGAGGCGGTCACCGCTGTAGACGATGACGTAAGCGAACTCGGGCTGCGGGTGCCAGACCTGCGACTTGAAGTGCGAACCACTGGGCGATTCGAACTTGTCCTCGAGAGCTTTGAGGTCGAACTGTTCCTTGGACAAAATGTACACCCAGGCGACCTGAGACTGCCGGCCTTCGTCGTCGGTGCGGACGAAGAGCAAGCAGGGCACCTTCTTGTCGAGGAACTCGCCGAGGTGGAAGGAGAACAGGAAACTGTAATTGAAATCGTCGGGCGTGGCAACGCGATGACCGTTCTTGCGGAACCAGGCCTCCGCTTCGTCACGGTCGGGCGGCGCGTACTGGTGCCGCTCCAGCGCCACCTTCGTCAGCTGGTCGGGGTCGAGGCGCGGCAGGTTGTGCTTGCGCCAGCTGGACAGCCCGAACCAGGCGATCAGCACGACGGCGGCCACGGCGGCGACGACGCGCACTCCCCGGGCTAGCCAGCGACGATACCACGCCTCGCGCTCCTCGCGCAGCCGGCGCATCAGGCGCTCGCGCAGCCCCTGGGGGATCGGCACGTCGCGGACGGCCTGGCCGAGGTGCTGATCGGCCTCGCGCTCGGCGCGGGCCGTCGAGTCGCAATCGGGGCAGACCGCGAGATGGCCGTGCAGAGCGTCCTGGTCGTGGTCGTCCAGTTCACTGGCGCACGGACGGGAGAATTCGAGCAGGTGACGGGCGGTTCTACAATCCATCGGTCGCCCTCCGGGGGCGGGGGCCCAGCGTGGCGGCGTCTGGGCCGAGCAGCCGCGAACGAAGCCAGCCCTTGGCCCGCGCCAACCGCGACATCACCGTACCGATCGGCAGATCCATCTGCTCCGCGATGTCGCGGTAACTGAACTCTTCAAAATAATACAACAAAATCGGTGTCCGATAAACCTCAGGTAACTCGGCCAGCGCCTGCTGCAGCTGGTCCGGGTCAACGTCGGGCAGCGGCTCGGGCAGGACATCGGGCACGTCGCCGACCAGGTCCAGCGAGCGGGGCTGCTGCTTCTCGGTGCGGACCCGGTGCAGGTAGGCGTTGCGCAGGATCGTGAAGAGCCAGTTCTTGGCGCGGTCGGTTGCACGCAGCTGCGACAGGTTCATCTGGGCCTTGCAGAACGTTTCCTGCGTGAGGTCTTCCGCATCGGCCTCCGAACCTGTCAACCGATAGGCATAGCGGTATAGGCCGACGTAGTGTTCTTCGACCAGCCGCTCCACAGTCCGTTGACTGCCGGGCATCCCCATGGCGCAACATCCTCTGTAGATAGGAACCCGGGCGCGGGCGATTTATTCCCGGTGCGCGAGAAAAAAGTGTCTGTTTCGGGGTCGTCAGGCCGTCCCGCGATCGATCCGCCGGCTGTCTTCACCGGGAATTCATCCACGGTACGCGAAACCGAGGGTCGCTTCCAGCAGGAAATCCCTTCCCGCAAACAACTTTCGCGCCAGGACGAAGTGTCCCTCTTCTGTTTTCTTCCGCGGTCGTCGGACGGGATTTGAAGCGGGACAGAAAAATTGGGGAATAAACGACGGCGTGGCGCATCTTGTTCTTCGGGCGCCGCCCACGGGGGGCAGCGTACAGACATTCCATGTGAAGGGACATCCATGAAGAAACTCCTCGCACTACTCATGGGCCTGTCGCTGGTGATCTTCACCGGCTGCAGCGGCGACAAGACCTCGAAGAAGCCACCCGACAAGACCAAGACCGACGACGGCGCCAAGCCCAAGACCGACGACGGCGCCAAGCCCAAGACCGACGATAAGCCCAAAACCGACGAGAAGCCCAAGACCGACGAGAAGCCCAAAACCGACGAGAAGCCCAAAACCGACGAGAAGCCCAAGAACGCCGACCCCGCGTCGCACGGTTAGGTTGGTCGCTTGTTGTCCTGGCGTGAAGTTTCAGAAACTCGATCATTTTTTCCTTGAAAAAGTGATCGAAGTTCGGAAAACATCTACCGTGCTTCCTCGGGCTTGTGGGAGCCCGGGGACACAAGTTCAGTCTCCTGTGAAAGGATGGGTCATCTGTGAAGAAGTTCCTCGCGACTCTGCTCATCGCCTGCTTCGCCATCACCTTCAGCATCAGTAGCATCGGCTGCAGCGGCGACAAGACCTCGAAGAAGCCCGACGACAAGAAGGAAGACACCAAGACCGACACCAAGAAGACCGACAAGTAACCCTCTCTTCGCCGACCAGCAACGCGCAGGAGCCGCCCACGCCAGAGCGTGGACGGCTCCTTTCGCTTTTTCCGTGACTGCTTTGGGTCGGGAGGAGGCCGGCGCTGCCCCGGTCGGCCGGGGAGCCGCGCGGGGGAGAATCATGCGCAGGTGGACGTTGACGGTCATCCTGGCCTGTTTGCTGGCGGTCCTGGCGGGCTGCGGCAGCGACAAGGACAAGGGCAAGAACCGCAACAAAGACCGCCCCACTTCGGGGGCGAACGAGTAGCGGGATGAGCAAGCGGCGGGTCAGCACGGGGTGCCGCCACTTTTTTGCTTTTTGCTCGCTTCGGCGCCGGAAAAATGCTTGCTTTTTTCGCGAGGGCCTTTTAGTCTTCTTTTTCTCTCGAACCGCCCCATACCCCAAGGCGTACCAACCCCAACGGTTGGAGAACTCTCGAACCTGCACCTGAATGATACGACCGCACCGCTACCTCTGGCTTGCCTTTGTCGGCCTGGCGCTCGCCGGGCTGGCGCCGTCGACCGCTCGGGCGAGCTGCGGCCACTATGTCCTCATCGGCTCGCCCCCGATTGAAAGCGGGATGCAGGCGCAGCCTGCCAAGCCAAGCCAGCCGGACCAACACCAGACACCCTTCCCGCTGCCTCCGGGGCCCAGGCCGTGTTCGGGCCCTGGCTGCTCCCAGGGACACGAGCCTCTCCTTCCCCTGCCGACGACACCGTCTTCCGCTGACGAGGAACGCTGGGGACACAACCCCCTTGACATCCCACACGTGGAATACCCGACCGATTCCCTTCTCTTCCCCTTGGATGCCGCCCGTCCCATGCGACCTGCTTCCTGCATCTACCACCCTCCCCGCTGACCGTAACCCCTTCACGCGCCGACGGGTTGCTGCATCGCGGGCGCTCCCCGCCGTGAACCCGGCCGTTTGCGGTCACGACCGAGCCGCGCTGCCGAGATTTCCTCGTGCCTCGCCCGGCATGACGCGATTGGACGGCCCCGGTGCTAGGCGCCCCTCGTGCAGCCGACGACCCCCGCCGTCCACGGGCCTGGCCCGCGGCGGGCGGTTTCCGCACGCTGACGCAGCGCAGTAAACCGATCTCGTATTGATTTCTATCGTCTTACCGCGCTGCCGTGGTGTGGGCTTGCTCAGCCATGCTCGCAGGAAAGCATTCTTTTCTATCGTTCTACTTGGAGTATCTCCATGTCGTGCTCACGCTCCGCCTTCATGTTAATCGAGCTGTTGGTGGTCATCGCCATCATCGGGAGTTGGATAGGACTGCTCATGCCGGCCGTCCAGAAGATCCGCAACTGCGCCGCTCGTCCCGTCGACGAGTCACGGAGGGACTCGGGCACAGCGAGCGAGTCACGGAGGGACTCACCGACAGAATCTCTCACCCGCCCGGGGCGTCGGCCCCGTGGCCGTACCACGGGCCGCCCGGCGCTGCGCAGGGACGTTGACGCGGACGTTCCGGCAGGCCGGCGCGGACACCAGCCGGCGCCTCGGGCCGGTGAGAGATGAAAAGGAGGTCCCCCGACAAGGACCGCTGGCAGCAGGGCCGCCGGCTGCTTCCGTCGACTCGGGAACCGAATAAGATAGTCTTCGGCCCGCGTCTTCAACGGGCCCTGGAGGCCGCGGGCCTTCGCCTGAAGGACAAGGAACCGATGTACTCCGTCCCATCACGACATCCCTCCCCGGCAAGCCGCCCTGCGAGCGGCTTGCCCTGTTCGCTGCTCCTGCTGAGCCTGCTTCTGCTCGAGCTGTTTGAGGGCGGGTGCAGGGGCGGACACAAGCCCCAAGCGCCAGCGACGGGACACAAGCCCCAAGCGCCAGCGACGGGGCCCCGACATCCTCGCGTTGGCGCTTGGGGCTTGTCGGTCCTGACGCTGCTGGACGAAGCACAGCGCCCCCGGCCGACGTCCCGCCTGCCATCGTTGCCTGATGACGAGGCGTGGAAGATTCTTCCCGCAGCGGGCAAAGATGCGGGGAAGCTGTTGCCGGCGTGGGCGAAGGCGCTGGCGCGTCCGCTGCCCGCCACGACGGCGGCGATGCTGCGGCTGGACTATCTGCACCGCGCCGCCAGCCCGCTCGATCCGAAGCTGCGCGGCAAGATGCGCTGGGTCGCGGCCCGTGCCAATCGCTGCGCCTACGGTGAGGCCTGCGCCCTCGCCGACCTCCGTCGCGCCGGGGCGAAGGAAGAGGAGCTGAAGGTCCTGACGGGCGACGCCTCGCGCTGGCCGGCGTCGGAGCGCGACGCCCTGACGTTCGCCCGGAAGCTGACACGGTTGGCGCATCTCGTCGGCGACGACGAGATGGCTGCGCTCGTCAAGCGCTACGGCGAGAAACAGGTGGTCGGCATGGTCCTGCTGCTGGCCTACGCCAACTTCCAGGACCGCCTCCTGCTGACCTTGGGCGTGGAGGTCGAGCCGGGCGGTCCGCGGCCGCCGCTGGACGTGCGGCCGTTGCCTGGGACGCAGTCGCCCGTCCCGTCGCGCAAACTGCCGCCACCGGTCAAAACGCCCCTGGAAGACCTGAAAGATCCGGAGTGGGCGGAGTTCGATTTCCCGGCGCTGCAGGGCCTGGTCGACCGGCAGCGCGAGCGGCCCGGTCGGATTCGCGTGCCGTCGTGGGACGAGGTCCGCCGCCACCTGCCGCCGGGGCCGCCGCGCAAGCCGCTGAAGATCAGGTGGAGCCTGGTATGCATGGGCTACCAACCCGAACTGGCGTCGGCGTGGTCGGCATGCACGAGCAACTTCGGCCGCGAGGCCCGGCAGGATCGCGTCTTCGAGGAGAGCCTGTTCTGGGTGGTGACGCGCAGCCTGCAGTGCTTCTACTGAATGGGCCACTGCGAGATGCTGCTCGCGGTCGCGGGCCTGGATGAGAAAGCCGTCGTCGAGCGGACACGCCGCCTCAGCGGTGACTGGTCTTCCTTCGTGGCGTCGGAGCGTGCTGCCTACGCCTTCGCGCGCAAGCAGGCGAAGACGCCCTGGGACGTGTCGGTGCAGGACGTCGGCTGCCTGGTGAAGCACTTCGGTCCGGAGCGTGCGGTCGACGTCATCTGGTGGGCGTGCCGCTGTCACTACATGACGCGTGTTGCCGACGCCTTTCAGCTCCCCCTTGAGAAGGAGAACGTATTCGAGGGGCTCTTCTCTCCCCCCAAGAAGCCGACAGGCCGCTGAAACGCACCTGTGTTTCGCCGCGAGCCTCTGGCGAGCGTGACTATCGCGCTCGCCAGAGGCTCGGGGCTATCTAAACCGAGACGGTAGCAAGGAAGTTGGGTTGGTGTTGCCAGGGGAGTCGGTTTGCTCCGGGCATGGTCAGACAAGGGCTGCGTGCCATGCTGTCGAGGCCCTTGCCCGGCCCCCCGCTTCGCCGGGGGCAGCGCAGGGCCTCGCAAGCAGGCCCGCCCCCGACGGCATGCTGTCGAGGCCCTTTCCTCGCCGCGGCGCAAGCTCCTGCCCGGGAGGGGCCTCGAAAGCAGGGCACCCGCTCTTGCCCTAGTTCGACGGCCAGAGCCACCAACCCGACTTCCTTGCTACCGTCTCTCTAAAACACAGGGAATTATGCCCCCCTCAACAACGCCACTGTCTCTCCTATCTTCGCGCTTGCTCCTCCTTCCGGTGTCGGTTATTTTGAGCAGGTGTATGCTGACAACTTCGCCGACTCTTCTGAATCGGCTCCGGCAGCCGAGCCAGCCGGAAGCCTGGGCGCGCTTCGTCCACCTCTACACGCCGCTCTTGCTCTGCTGGGCCAGGCGGCAAGCATTCCAGGAGGCGGATGCGCAGGACCTCGTCCAGGAAGTGCTGGTGAAGCTGGTCCGCGAGTTGCCATCCTACGAACGGAGTGAGGGCCAGTCCTTCCGCGGCTGGCTGTTCCGCGTGACGGTCAACCAGTGCCGGGATTTTCGCCGCCGCAAGGCGACGCGGGCGCTGCCGGGGCCCGCTGGGCTGTCCGCAGTGAGCGACCGCGATCCGGTGTCCGAACTGGAAGAAACCGAGTACCGGAGGCTGCTGGTCCACCGGGCGCTGGAAGTCATCCGGGCGGACTTCAGCGAAACCACTTGGACTGCGTTTACGAGGGTGATGGTGGAGGGATATTCCCCGGCCGACGTCGCCATCGAGCTAAATTTCTCGATGAACGCCGTTTTCCTGGCCCGGCACCGCGTGCTGACTCGACTCCGCCAGGAACTCGACGGGCTGCTGGAGTGAAACGAAAAAAGTTCCGCGATTCGGGAAAGTGGCGGCCAGCTCGTTGCGTTCTGGTTTAGTGACGCTTCGCAGAAGCGTCGTGACCCGTCGGCCGCGGATACCTTGAGCCGGCTCACCGCCGCCGACGCGCTGACCCAGGCCCTCGCCGACACCTCGGCCGTTGAGGCGGTCCCGGCTCCGACGGTCGATTGGGTCATCCGATCCGTGCTTCAGGAACTGGGAAGTGGGGATACGCCCTCTCCGGAGGCGACGCTTTCGTTGCCCGCGAAACTCGGGGCTTACCGGGTCGTGCGCGAGATCGGGCGGGGTGGGATGGGTGTCGTGCTGGAAGCGAAGGACGAGGAACTCCAGCGGCGAGTGGCCATCAAGGTCCTGGCCCGCGAACGGGCGCAAGACCCGGCCGCGAAGACCCGCTTCATGCGCGAGGCCCGGGCCGCGGCCGCGATCGACCACGAGAACGTGGTGACCATTCACCACGTCGGCGAGGAAGGCGGGGTGCCGTTCCTCGTGATGCCGCTCCTGCGCGGCGAATCCCTGGAATCCCGGCTGAAGCGCGCGGGGCGGCTGTCGCCCGCGGAGGTGATTCGGCTCGGCCAGGAGGTGGCGGCCGGGCTGGCCGCCGCCCACGTCCGCGGCCTGGTGCATCGGGACATCAAGCCCGGGAACATCTGGCTGGACGCCGAGACCGGGAGGGCGAAAATCCTTGACTTCGGGCTGGCCCGGGCCGCCGACGGGACGGAAGGACTGACGGCCCCGGGCGTGATCCCGGGAACGCCGGCCTTCATGGCCCCGGAGCTGGTGGACGGGCAACCGGCCGATGCGCGGTCCGACCTGTTCAGCCTTGGAGCGACCCTATATCGGTGCGCGACCGGCCGGCCGGCGTTTGCAGGGCCGACGCTGACAGCCGTTTTGCGAGCGGTGACAGCGCATGACCCCGTGCCGCCCCACCAGGTCAACCCGGCGGTCCCCGGTCCGCTGTCCGACCTGATCATGCGGCTGCTCGCCAAGGACCCGTCCGCCCGACCGCCGTCCGCGCAGCACGTCCTCCGCGATCTCGCTGACCCCGGCGAGCCGCCGACCGTGCCCGATTGGCGACCTGCCGTATCCTCCACTCGCCGGCGCCGGTGGGCCGTCCTGACCGCTGCGGCCGCCTTGCTGGCGGTGATCGGCGGATGGCTCATCACGCACCTGCCAAGGCAGGGGGTGGAATCCGGGCCGGCGCCGACCGACCTGCCCAGGCAGGTTCGCTACAGCGGACAGGTGAATGTCCAGGTCTTCCGAGAGGGCCAGTACCTGAGCCTGTACAAGGCGGGAGCCTTACCGCTGCGGAAAACCGCCGAGTTCCGAATCGAGGGGCGCGTTGATCCGCCGGCCTACCTGTACGTGGTATGGGTGGACCCTGGACACGATGTCACCCCGGTGTATCCGTGGGATGCGACGAAGGGGTGGGGAAGCCGGCCCGCGAAGGAGGAGACGGTCAAGGACGTGAGTCTGCCGCGGAAGGGGAGATACACGGCCCCGGATGCGAAGCCCGGGGTAGCGACGATCGTGCTGTTCGCCCGGTCGACGCCGCTGGCCGTCCCGGACGAGGTGGTGCGGAAGTGGTTCGAGGGCCTGCCGGACCTGCCACTGCCGGCGGGCGGAGAGCAGGCCGCGGTGTGGTTCGACGACTATGTGGAGGTGGTGCGCGACCCGGACCGGCCGCGGACGTTCGGCGTAGTCGGCTCGGACGACGCGTTCGCCCGGTGGCAGGGGCAACTCCAGAAGGTGCTCGGGGACAAGGCGGCGTTCCAGACGGCCGTCAGTTTTGCCCGAACGGGCAGGAACTGAGATCGTGGGGCAGGTCGCTGACCTGCCTATCTTTGCGGCAGGTCAGTGACTTGCCCCACGGAGGACACACTCATGGAACCCGAGGGAATGTTTCGCCGCCGTCGCCTGCCCCACTGGGACGTACCCGGAGCGGTCTACTTCGTGACGACCTGCCTGCACGGCAGCATTCCCGCCGAGGGACTGCGGGACATCGGACAGTACCGCACCGGCTTATCCCGAAGGCGGCGACCAATGGAGGTGAGCCCCGAAGACTGGGAAATCCGGCAGGGGAAACTGTTGTTCGCTCGGGTGGACGAGTGGCTGGACCAGCGCCCGGCGTCCCGCTTTCTGGAGGAGCCGCGCTTGGCCGCGCTTGTCGTCGAGGCCATCAACTATTTCGCCGGCCACCGTTACGACGTGTGGGCGTACGTGGTGATGCCGAGCCATATGCATTGGGTGTTTCGTCCGCGGGATGATTGGCTTGTGAGCCTGGGTGAGGAGGTGAAGAAACGGCCGCCGCGCGAACGCATCATGCACACGTTGAAGTTGCGCACGTCCCTGGAGTGTAACAAGGCTCGGGGAAAGCAAGGGACCTTTTGGCAGGATGAGTCCTACGACCATTGCCCCCGGGATAAGGAAGAACTGGGTCGGATTGTCGAATACGTCGAGATGAACCCCGTCAAGGCCGGGCTGGTCGCAACAGCGGAGGAGTGGCCCTATTCGAGTGCGCGGCAACGGAAGGAGCAGGGACTGTCGTATTTGGACCCATTACTCCGTTAAGGCGAGCAGAGTCGGCAGGTCAGCGACCTGCCCCACACGCTATTAAACCGTGGGGCAGGTCGCTGACCTGCCGACTGCCTTGGCAGGTCAGCGACCTGCCCCACACGCTATTGAACCGTGGGGCAGGTCGCTGACCTGCCGACTGCCTGGGCAGGTCAGCGACCTGCCCCACCACCTGCCCGCCCCCTGCGGCAGGTCAGCGACCTGCGCCGCGACCAGATGTATGGCCGTGTCAGGGATAGCTTCAGAAGATACTCGGGGACAGAGTGGCATTCCAAACGACGGTCAGTTTTGCTCGGACGGTCGGGAAGGGAGATCATGGGACAGGTCGCCGACCTGCCATCCCATCGGCAGGTCGGCGACCTGCTCCACAGAGGAAGCCGTCAGTGTTGCCCGAACGGGCAGAAAGTGAGAGGGCGATGAAGCATGTACTCGCGGGACTGCTGCTGGGGATGACGCTGGCGGCCGGCTGGTCCTCCGTGACGGCCGAGGACCCACCGCCCAAGAGGCTGACGCCGGAGGAGCGCAAGGAACTGGAGGCGAAGTGGCAGGAACTTGCCATTGCTGCGCTAAAGCACTACCAGGCGGGCAAACTGCCGGAGGCCACCGAGGCGTTCGAGAAGGCGTTGGACACGGCCCGCCGGCTGTACCCCAGGCAGGACCACCCCCTCCTGGCCCAAAGCCTGAACAACCTGGCGTTCGTGCTCCAGGCCCGGGGCAAGTACGCGGAAACCGAGCCTCTCTTCCGCGAGGCGCTGGCGATGCGGCGCCGGCTGTACCTCAAGCAGGACCACCCGGAACTGGCCCTGAGCCTGTTCAACCTGGCGGGCGTGCTCCATGCCCGGGGCAAGTACGCGGACGCCGAGCCACTCTACCGCGAGGCCTTGACGATGACCCGCCGGCTGTACCCCCGGCAGGACCACCCACTCCTGGCCGCGAGCCTGAACAACCTGGCGGTCGTGCTCCAGGCGCGGGGCAAGTATGGGGAAACCGAGCCGCTCTGCCGCGAGGCGCTGGCGATGAAGCGCCGGCTCTACCCCAAGCAGGACGACCCGGAACTGGCCCTGAGCCTGACCAACCTGGCGGTCGTGCTCCACGTCCAGGGGAAGGACCCGGAGGCCGAGCCGCTCTTGCGCGAGGCGCTGGAGATGCGCCACCGGCTGTACCCCCGGCAGGACCACCCCCTCCTGGCCCAAAGCCTGAACAACCTGGCGGCGGTGCTCCAGGCTCGGGGCAAGTATGCGGACGCCGAGCCGCTCTGCCGTGGAGCCCTGGAGATGCACCGCCGGCTCTACCCCAGGCAGGACCACCCCGGTCTGGCCGAGAGCCTGAGCAACCTGGCGATGGTGCTCCAGGCGCGAGGTAAGTACGGGGACGCCGAGCCGCTCTTGCGCGATGCGCTGGCGATGCGCCGCCGGCTGTACCCCAAGCAGGATCACCCGGAACTGGCCCTAAGCCTGAACAACCTGGCAGGCTTACTCAAGGCGGAGGGCAAGTACGCGGAGGCCGAGCTACTCTGCCGCGAGGCGCTGGCGATGCATCACCGCCTTTACCCCAAGCAGGACCACCCCTACGTGGCCCTGAGTTTGAACAACTTGGCGTCCATGCTCCAGGCGCGGGGCAAGTACGGGGACGCCGAGCCGCTCTTCCATGAGGCGCTGGCGATGAAGCGCCGGCTGTACCGCAGGCAGGACCATGCCGACCTGGCCGGCAGCCTGAATAACCTGGCGTTCCTGCTCAAGGATCGGGGGCAGTACGCGGAAGCCGAGACGTTCTGCCGCGAGGCGCTGGAGATGAACCGCCAGCTGTACCCCAAACAGGACCACCCGCAACTGGCCGGCAGCCTGAACAACCTGGCGCTCGTGCTCCATGCCCGGGGCAAGTACACGGACGCCGAGCCCCTCTTCCGCGAGGCGTTGGCGATGAAGCGCCGGCTGTATCCCAAGCAGGACCATCCCGACCTGGCCCAGAGCCTGAACAACTTGGCGTTCGTGCTCCAGGCCCGGGGCAAGGTCGCCGACGCCGAGCTGCTCTTGCGCCAGGCGCTGGAGATGCATCTCCGACTCTACCCCAAGCAGGATCATCCCGACCTGGCCCGAAGCCTGAACAACGTAGCGAGCATGCTCCAAGCCCGAGACCAGTACGCGGACGCCGAGCTGCTCTGCCGCGAGGCGCTGAAAATGTACTGCCGGCTGTACCCCAGGCAGGATCACCCCGACCTGGCCCAAAGCCTGACCAACCTGGCGTTCGCCCTCCATGCCCGGGGCAAGTACACGGACGCCGAGCCGCTCTTCCGCGAGGCGCTGGCAATGTTCCGCCGGCTGTACCCCAAGCAGGACCACCCCGACCTGGCCACGAGCCTGAACAACCTGGCGAGCGTGCTCAAGGACCTGGGCAAGCACGCGGACGCCGAGCCCCTCTTCCGTGAGGCCCTGGCCATGTACCGGGCGCTGGCCGGGGCGTACGCCGCGGTGCGGGCCGAGGGGGATGCGCTTACCCTCGCTTCGACCTACCCGGGCACGCGGGACGCGTTCCTATCCAACGCGCGGGCGTTGCAGACCGACCCGGCGGCGGTCTACCAGGAGGTGTGGTCCTCGAAGGCCGCCCTCAGCCGCGTCTACGAGCAGCGGGCCCTAGCCGCTCGGGCGGCCGCTGCCGACCCCACGGCCGCCGCCCTCCTCGGCAAACTGACCGACCGCCGCCGCCGCCGCGCCGACCTGCTCCTGGCCCCGGTCCCGACCGACAAAGCGACCCGGGAGCAGCGCGACGCCGACCTCAACGGCTACGCCAGGGAGATCGAGGCCCTCGACCGTGATCTCCGCCCTCTGCTCCCCGCCGTTGAGCGCGCCGACCAGCTGGCGCGGGCCACCCCTGCCAACCTCCAAAAGGTCCTCCCGGCCGACGCCGCGGTGATCGATTTCCTCCGCTACACCCTGTTCGAGCACGACCCGAAGACGCCCGGCAAGGCCGGGGAGAAGCAGACACTCCGTTACCTCGCGTTCGTGGTCACCAGGGACAAAGTGTCGTGGCTCGATCTCGGCCCGGCGCAGCCCCTCGAGGAGGCCGTGACTACCTGGCGTGAGGCCATCACCAGCGGCAAGCAGGTTCCGTCCGAGATGCCCGCCAAGGTGCGCGACCTGGCCTGGGCAAAGGCTTTGCGCGCCAAAACTCTGCTGCACTTGGGCGAACGTGAACGGGCGCGGATCGAAAGCCGCGAGGCGGTGGCCGTCCTACAAGCCGAAGTGGCACGGTGACCCGCTCCTCAAGCCGGGCCAGAAGCTCCAGTGGCCCGACCTGCCCGGCGCGGCGGCCGAGGCCAAGGGCGTGGCCGGCGCCGCCAAGGAGAAGAAACTCGACATGCGCACGCTTGAGGGCGACAAAGCGACGGCGTCCGCCGTGCTGGCGGCACTGCCGAAAGCGCGCTATGCGCATCTGGCGACACACGGCTTCTTCGCCGACGCGTCGTTCCGCTCCGCTTTCCGCGTCGACCCTGACTTGTTCCAGCGGACGCTGCGTGGCGAGCGCGTCGGGGCCGGCGCGCTGAGCCCGATGGTGATGACCGGACTGGTCTTCGCCGGCGCCAATCAGCCGGACACGCCGGGCCGCGGCGTCGCTACCGGCGAGGCCCTGGTCG
>JACOUH010000387.1 GCA_016177925.1 Planctomycetota bacterium
TCGACGAAGTGGAGCCGGAGGGCGGCGACCTTCTGCTCCGGGGGGTAGTGGCGACGTTGGCGGGTCATGGGTGTTCCTCCGCGAGAGTATTGCCGCGAACTCCCGCGAAGGCAAACTCCTGTTCCGACTGGGGCAATACAAAACCTCGATGAGGGAGCCTCGATCAAGCCACGGACAGTGTTCGAGGCTGGTTCCGTCACCAAGTCGTTCACCTGCGTGTGCATCGCCCTGCTCCTGGACCAGGGCAAGATCGCGGCGGACGATGACATTCGCAAGTACCTCCCTGAAGTACCACGTTACGACCCACCGATCACCATTCGGCACCTCGTTCGCTGCGAGTGCGGATTGCCCGACTACTTCCACCTCATGCGGTGGTTGCGGTTCTGGGAGAAGTTGAGAGACAAGTGGAGGCGCCGGAAGTGGATGGTGCGGTTCGTGCTGCTCGCTCTGGCCCGCTGGTGGCGGCAGGCCGACCGGTGCCGAGACGGGGGCCGATCAGCAAGCCACAGCCGAGCAAGAGTGGCTAACTAGCTGCACGCAACGGGGAAAGCGGTGCATCGTCGGGGTGGCATGCTTTCGCGGCCCTTGCTGGCGGGGACGAAGGCCTTGCCGGAGACGGCCGCGAAAGCATGGCACACCCTCGACCACTTTCCCTTTTCCGTGTAGCTAGTTAGATCCACGTCTCGCTGTTGCACGGCCCGGCCTCGTAGTCCTTGCTCAGCCGCCGGCACGGCTCGAACCAGCCGAACGTCCGCTCCACCACTAACCACCTCGGCAGCGGCACGAACCCCACCGCCCCCGGCCGGCGGGCCACGACCGAGTACCTGGGTACACGTGGCACTCAGCGAATGACTACCACGTCTATTTTTTGAAAGAAGTTGTACCTGTTCCCCATCGGCAGAGGACTACTAAGGTAAGGAAACCTCTTCCGGGAGAGTCCGGCACATGGCCAACGCGCAACTCGCTCCGGTCCTGCGGCACATTGGCCGGATGGTAGACCCGCAAGCTACCAAGGATCTGACTGACGCGGAGTTGCTGGAGCGCTACACCGCCCAGCATGACGAAGCCGCGTTCACCACCATCTTGCATCGCTACGGCCGATTAGTCCTGGCTCGTTGCCGGCGTGTGCTGCACCACGAGCAAAACGCCGAAGACGCCTTCCAAGCGACATTCCTTATTCTCGCCCGCAAGGCAGCCTCAATCCGCAAGAGAGATGCCCTGGCCAGTTGGCTCTACCGAGTTGCCTCTCACATAGCCATGAAAGCAAAAAAAGAAGCCAGCAGGCGGCGGAACCACGAACGAGGAGCGCTAGGCGTGCCGAAAGACAACCCCCACTCCGACCTTGCACTCCAGGAACTCCAAGAGGTGCTCGACGAGGAGTTGCAGCGGCTGCCTGAGACATACCGCCTGCCCTTCGTGCTCTGTTGTCTGAACGGCCAAAGCAAGACCGAGGCCGCCCGCCATCTCGGTTGGAAGGAAGGGACGGTATCCGGAAGACTGGCACGGGCTCGCAAACTGCTCCAGCAACGGTTGTCGACGCGGGGTGTGGCGCTTTCGGCCGGACTGGCCGCTGCTGCCCTTTCCCAAAGTGCAACGGGGGCCGGGGTGCCCGCTGCACTGACGGCCGACACAATCCAGGCCGCGTTGCTGTACGGCGCGGGCAAGACCGTACCCGCCGGCCTACTTTCCAGAACAGTCATCGGTCTGTTACACGGAGTGACCAGTACCATGTTCGTGAGCAAATGCAAGCTTGCCACCGCGCTGTTGCTGGCGATTGGTTTCTTCGCCACCGGCGCCGGCATGCTAATGCATGCCGTTCCGGTCGCCATAACCCTGGTGGAAGGCGAAGAACAGCCCGGTCAGGAAGCAACTCAAGCCCCAGCAAAGGCAGAATCGCAGCAGCCGGCGCGAGCTGACCGCCAGGGGGACGCCCTGCCGCCAGGGGCGGTGGTGCGGCTGGGCACGCTGCGCTTCCGGCACGACAGCTGGGTCGAGTCCGTCGCTGTCTCTTCCGAGGGAAAGCTCATCGCTGGCGGCGGGGCGGGGCGGGTCCGCCTCTGGGACGGCGCCACTGGCAAGGAGCTGCGCTGGTTCGATCTCCCCCGCGGCGTAGCGACCCCCGTAGCCTTGTCACCCGACGGCAAGCTTCTGGCCACGGGAGGCGGCGACCACGTCATCCGGCTCTGGGACCCCGCCAGCGGGAACTTACTCCACGAACTCATCGGTCACGAAGCGCTGCCGGTTGACCCCTTGGTGGGTCGACCGATCGGCATTTTGAAGATTGCCTTCGCCCCGGGCGGGAAGACGCTGGCTTCTCTCGGAGCCGACCGGACCATCCGGCTCTGGGAATCGGCCACGGCACGCCAACTCCACCAGCTCAAAGCACCTACTGGGGATATCCCCTTCGGCATGTCTCTCGCCTTCTCCCCGGACGGGAAGGCTCTGGCTGCGGGCGGGGAACGTGTGGGCAAGCCCAACCTCCTTGTCGTGTGGGACGCGGGGACGGGAAAGGAACTGCGCCGCTGGAAGCCCCCCTCGGCGGTCTTGTCGCTGGCCTGGTCGCCCGATGGGAAGATCCTCGCCACGGCAGCGTCGGACCCAAAGAACAAGGCCGGCATCACCCTGTGGGACGCGGCAACCGGCCTGAAGCTGCGCTGCCTGACCGGCCAGGAGAATCCCGTTTCGGTCCGTTTCTCCTCCGACGGAAAAACGGTTGCTTCGGCGGGGGGCTACCCCGACTCGACGCTCCGCCTCTGGGACGCTGCTTCCGGGAGGGCAATTCGCCAGATCTCGACGACGGCAGCCGGCAACTTCGGCATCGACTTCCTCGACGGCGTTCTGGCCGCTCCCCGCGGCTGACCATGAAGACGCTCGACTGCGCGCTACTGACCCTCGACCGCCGCGAGCGCCTGGTATATTGGCCCGCTGCGAGGCTGACGCTGGATAAAGGACGGATCGCCCAGCGCCACGGCTGTTGTCTTCTCTCCCAAGAACCAGGTCCTGGCCGCGGCGAACTCTGACGGCGCCATCCGGCTCTGGCAGCTCAGTACCAGGAACCTCCTCTGCCGGCTCCGGGTTCCCCGTGGCTGGGTCAAAGCACTCGCCTTTTCTCGTGACGGCAAGTTGCTGGCGGCGCCCAACGAAGACAGGACGATACGGGTATGGAATGTCAGCTCGGGCAAGGAGGTCTGGCAGTGGCCGTGGGACAGCGGCCACCCCATCGATAGCCTGGCCTTCTCCCCCGACGGCAGGACGCTGGCGGCGGGGGCGGAATCCGGCCGGAAGGGTGGGTACTCTGTCCGGACCTGGGATGTGACCACCGGCTCGGAGCTGAGCCTGCTTCGGCAAACCGATTCATCGGCCGTCACTTCCCTGGCCTACTCCCCGGACGGTCGAATGCTCGTTGCTTCGAGAACGGACGACGAGGTTCGCCTGTGGGAACTGGCCACGGGTCAGGAACGGCTCCGCATCAAGCACCCCGGCCGCGTCACCTCGATCGCCCTCTCGCCGGACGGCCGGATTGTGGCCTCGGCCTACGCCGGCGACCACGGCCGCGCGACGGCAGGCAAGCCACAGGGTCCCGCGAACGAACAGGGTGAGGTGATCCGGCTCTGGGACGTGTTCACGGGGCGGGAAATCCATCGGTTTGTGGGACACCGGGGAGGGGTCATGGCCCTGGCCTTCTCCCCGGACGGCAAACAACTTGCCTCGGCGGGCAAGGACACAACCGCCCTGCTCTGGGACGTGCAAGCAGTGCGAAAGGCGATGCGACTGGAAAGGACGAAACACTTGCAGGAAGAGTTGCGGGCCCTTTGGACCGATCTGGGGGGAACGGACGCTGGCAAGGCCTTCCGGGCCGTGGGAAAGATGGTCGGCGACCCAGCTCAGAGCATTCCCTTCCTCAAGCGACACCTTCGCCCGGTGGAATCCGTCGACGCGGAGCGCCTCGGGCTCTTGCTGGCCGACCTGGACAGTAAGATCTTTGCTAGACGCGAGAAGGCGCAGACCGAACTGGAGCAGATGGGCGCCCGTGCCGAGCCGGCCTTGCAGCAGGCGCTGAAAATGCGCCCCTCGGTCGAGGTCCGGCGGCGGGTCGAGAAGTTGCTACAGAAGCTGGAGACTGGCCGGCTTCCGGAACAGCGACAACAGCGACGCGCCCTGGAAGTGCTGGAGCACATCGGCAGCACGGAGGCGCGGCAAGTTCTCAAGTCCCTGGCCGCAGGGGCGGAACACGCCTGGCTGACGGAGGAGGCGAAAGCTGCCCTGCGACACCTGGGGACTCGCGCCGCGGTAATCCCCTGACCGGTCCAGTCGGCCTGGTTCAACAGTCGGGCCGCGCGGGTGACCTCTGAAGGAAGCTCTGTGTGTGTGCGCCGCGCCATGCAATCCATTAAGCCGTGGAGCCAACGAGACTCACGACCGAGGTTCGTTGCAGGCGGGTTCCACCGCGGCTGGTACCCTGGGCCGAACTATGCCGTCCAGTCACCGTCCGCCTTGCGTGACGCTGGATGACCAGGCAGGTGCTCTCTCGGTCACGATTTCGGGTGGTGTGGTCGCTGACACCGAGGGGAACGCTGTCGAGACGCGTAAGCGCATGCGCCGGGAGGGCCTGCCCGCCGTGAAGGACGCCGGAATCGGCGTGAATGGCAAGGAGGCGAAGCTCGGGGACGTGACAGCGAACATGCACGCCCGTCTGAACTGGGGGCATAGGGCGACATCGTGGTGAGGGCCATCGAGGCCCGCCACGGAACCCGATTCGGCTTCGTCCGCCCTGCCTGCCTTCGCCCTCGGCTACAGCTCTCGTCCTCGTCCGCAAGGCCGGGTCGATCGGGAAGGGTGAGCTGCTGGGCAACTGGCTGTACGGGGTAGCCTACCGCACGCCGGCCGGGCGAAGGTCGAGGCCGCGAAGAGGCGCGCTCACGAGAGTGCGGCCTTTGCCCGACAGCCCACCGATCCCCTTGCCGAGCGGACGGTGCGGGAGCTGTTCGCGGGCCTCGACGAGGAGTTGAGCGGCCTACCCTCGCACTACCGCGCTCCGCTGGTCCTGTGCTATCTGGAGGCGAGGACTCGCGACGAGGCGGGCTCGTTTGGCTCGGCCCCGCCCGAGCAATCCAAATAGTTTCCTGACGCGGTCTTCCTATTGCGCTGGCGAGGAAAAAGTCCAAACAAACAGGCGTGGCGGGCCTGGGTGGGTGTGCCGGCGCGGGTGCAGCGGGCGTCGTGGCTGGGCTGCCCCCGCTGGACGGTCGCCACGCGCCTGGCGCGGGCGCGGGAGCAGTTCCGGGCCCGGCTGCTCCGCCGCGGCGTGACCCTCTTGGTGGCAGTAGGTCCGCTGCTCGCGCACAACGCCACCACGGCTGTCCCCGCCATGGTGACGGCGGACACCATTCGCGGCGGGCTGCTGGTCCTGTCGGGCGGGTCGGCGGCCGGGGTGGTCCCGGCGCACGTCCTGAGGCTGACGCGGGAGGTGCTGAAGGCGATGGCGCATACCAGACTCTCTGTGATCGCAGTAGTGTTGCTGGCGTTCGGCCTGGCCGGCCTGGGTGCCGGCGCCTTCTCGCGCAGCCCGGTCGGCGGGGGCGGGGAGCCCGCCGCGCGGCGGACTCGGGGGGAGCCCGGCCCCGAGAAGGCGGGCCCCTCCCGTGTTGACCGGCACGGCGACCCCCTGCCGGACGGCGCCCTGGCGCGGCTGGGGACGTTGCGCTTCCGGCACCCCAACGGGGCCAGCGAACTCGTCCTCTCACGAGACGGCCGCACTCTGGCGACGCGTGGCTCCAACACCATCCGGGTGTGGGACGCCGCAAGCGGCAAGCTGTTGAACACCTTCCCCGGCCAAAAGCGGTTCGACGACGGGTTCTTCGCCGGGCAGCAGCTCCTGACCTTCTCGACCGACGGCCGCCGGGTGCTGAGCCGTGGCGAAGAAGGCAAGGTACTGGTCTGCAACCTGGACACCGGCAAGCAGCGGGAGCTTTCGCTGCTGGACGAGATGATGCGCTTCAAGCCGGTCCCCGGCGGGCGGTGGCAACCGATCATCCCCACGGCCCGCTTCACCGTCCACGCGGTCGACCTCTCGCCCGACGGCCGGCTCCTCGCCGTCGGTACCCCGGAAGGTCTCTTCGTCCGCGACCAGGAGAGCGGCCGCATCCTCTACCACACCGCGAACGACCCCGACGGTCCCCTCGCGATTGACCCGCGGCGACCCGACCGGCTGTTGTTCCACGGCCACCACTCCTTGGCCGTCTTCGCGCTGGACGGCAAGATGCTGGCCTACTCCAAGAGCGGCGACGCCACGGTCGTCAGGCTCTGCGACCCCACGAGCGGCAAGGAGCGGCGACGCATCGAACTCGGGGCTCGTCTCGTGCGCCTGGCCGTCGCCCCGGACGGGCGGCGCCTCGCCGGCACCGAGCGGGACAACGCTGTCCGGGTCTACGACACGGCCTCGGGGCGCCGGACCCACTCCTGGACGCTGAACCTGTCCAACCCGTACGAGAATTACGCTTCGGTGCTGGCGTTCTCCGCCGACGGTAAGTTCCTGGCCGCGGGCGCGACCGACAACCTGATCCACCTATGGGACGTGACGACCGGGAGAGAGGTCCGGACCTTCCGGGGGCACGGCTGGTATGTCACCGGCCTCGCCTTCGCCCCGGACGGCAAGACGCTCTACTCCGCCAGCTACGACGGCACGGTGCGACGCTGGGACGTCGCGACGGGCAAGGAGCGGCCCGTCGCCGACAGCTACTCCGGCGATGTGCGGGTCGCCTGCTCGCCAGACGGCGCCCGGCTGGCCTCGGCCGGCGGGGCGACGGTCCACGTCTGGGAGGCGGCCACCGGCAAGCGGCTGCACGCGCTGGAGGGCAACCCGGCGGGGGTGTCCGCGCTGGCCTTCTCTCCGGACGGCCGCACCCTCGCCGCGGGCGGCGGCCTGTCGGCCCACCTGTGGGACGCCGCCACCGGCAAGCTGCTGCGACAGTGGAGTTGGCCCAAGGGCCCCGACCCGCACGCCTGCGTCGATGACCTCGCCTTCACCGCGAACGGCCGCACCCTGGCGACGGTCGTGTCCCGCGCCCACCCCACCGGCCAGGTGCTCCTCTGGGACACCCCCAGCGGACGCGAGCTGGGGCGACTGCTGCACGCCGAGGTGCGCTCCGTCGCCGCCTCCCCGGACGGCAGGACGGTGGCCAGCGCGGGCTGGGACAGAACCCTGCACCTGTGGGACGTCTCCTCCGGCAAGCAACTCGCCAGCGCCACCCTCTCCGACCAGCCCGATGTCCGCCCAGGCCAGTACGTCGACCCTCGCATCGAGTCGGTTTCGTACTCCCCGGACGGCGGACTGCTGGTGACGAACCACCTCGATGGCAAGGTTCGCCTGTGAGAAGCGGCATCGCTTCGGGTGGTCCAGACGTTCGCGGGGCAGTCCTTTCAGGGGCGGGCGTTGGCGTTCTCCCCGGACGGCCTGTGGCTGGCGTCGGGCGGGGACGACGGCCGGGTGTGCCTGTGGGAGCCGTGGTCGGGCAAGGCGGTGCTCCGCCTGCCCGGCCACCAGGGGAGCGTGTGCAGCCTGGCCTTCGCCGCCGACGGCCGGTCCCTGCTGAGCGGCAGCAGCGACACCACCGCCCTGCTGTGGAGCCTGCGCCCCCCCGCAGGGCGCCGCCAGCCCGAGGCCCTCTGGTCCGACCTCGCCGGCAGCCGTCTGAAGAACGATCTTCTCGCCCGCGATCGTGAGCTGGTGTTCCTTGATCGGGATGTCCTTGGTGTCCACCTTCTTGCCGTGCTTGTGCGTCTCGACCAGCGTCCAAGTGCCTTCGGGTTTCTGAACATCGGCGTCGGCCGGCCCTTTGCTCCGGACCTTCTTGTCCTTTTCGTCGATGACCTCGAACTCAAGTGAACCGGTCGAGAGGTTGATCGCCCACTTCCGAAGATTCTTATCCCTGCCCACCGTTCCATCCCGGACCAGGGGGATGTCGAGCCTGTACTTTCCCGGCTCGGCGATCACGCCCGTGGTTGGGGAATCGTCTTCGTTGCCCTTCTTGAACGCCGGCCAGATCTCGAAGACCGGGTGGCCGATCAGTGCCTTGTCCCCGGGTTGAAGCGTCCGCGATTCTGTGCCACGGTACCCACTCACGAAGCTTCTGGAGACAGTCGTCCGTTCGCCCTTGGCGTTGACGATGTTCAGATGCCAGTCAGTGTGGTGGCATTTTGGTTACTACGGCTACTACCGGGAATGGCACCCCAAGAACTCGAAACCGTTCGTGCCGAAGCCTACAGGGACGAGTGGGCAGGACGGCATCTTCCGCTTTACGTTCAAGAAGAGGGAGATTGACGAGAACCCGCTGGGCATGTGGGATCGGCCGTGGTGCAACATCCTGGTTGTGGCCGCGGCCAAAGGGTACGGTCCGGCCTGGGCCTCCCTGAGTAGTCTCGAAGACCGGGAGCTCACGCTCCGGCTCGCCAAAGATGACGTTCCCATCAAAGGCCGGGTCGTCGATTTGCAGGGTCGCCCGGTAGCCGGGGTCCGCGTTTGGGTGGAGCGGGTCACTGTCGGCGGAGACGAGTTCCGCTCCTTGTGGCAACCAACCTGGACAGGGCTTCCAACGAACGTGACGACTGCCAAAGACGGCCGCTTCACCCTGACGGGCATCGGGCGGGATCGGACGGTCGTGTTGCATTTCGAGGGTCCCACGATCGAGCACAAGATCCTTTCGGCCAACACGCAGGCGGTCGTGGAGGGCAAGCCCGTCCCGAGCGCCCGCATCGAGGTGGTCGCGGGCCCGACCAAGCCCATTGAGGGCACAATCCGGGCCAAGGACAGCGGCAAACCCTTGCCAGGTGTGGTGGTTTACGGCGGCGACGAGAGCGACCACTCCATCGGTCACGAGACCTATCACCGCGGCATTCGAGCAGTCACCGACAAGCAGGGGCGGTACCGGGTCCCGGGTCTCCCCAAGGCGGGGACGTACGACCTGACTGTTTACCCGCCGGTCGGCCAAGGCTATCTGTGGACGGTCAAGCACGTAGGGGACAGTGAAGGCCTGCGGCCGATCACGGCGGACATCGAGCTGCGCCGCGGGGTTGAGGTGCGCTGCCGACTGATCGACAAGCAAACGCGGCAGCCGGTACGAGGACAACTGCACTATACGCCCGTGAAAACGAATCTTTACTACAGCGAAGCGGAGCGGGTTGCGGATCTGTACCCCACGCGGGAGTTTGGCCGTCTCCATGTGCCGGATGCGGACGGCGTTTTCCACCTGGTCGCCTACCCGGGGCCGGGCCTATTGGTGGCCAACCTCCAAGGCAACTTTCCCAAGTACCTTCCACCTCGGCTCGATCCCGCCGACCGGGAGAAAGCCCAGGACGATTTCCACCTGCGCCATGTCGAGGCTGGGCTGCCTTACCGCCTGATCGATCCGAAGGAATCGAAGAAGCCGCTCGTTCTCGACATCGAGCTCGACCCTGGCCGCGCAACCAAAGGCTCGCTCATCGGACCGGACGGCAAGCCGGTGACGCGTGCGACGGCTTACGGCCTGAACCACCATCCGCGTTTTCCGACGACCATGAACCAGCTTCTGGAGGGAGACACCTTTACGGCGACCCTCCTTGAATCCCAGAGGCCGCGCACGGTTTCCTTCGTCCACCAGGATCGTAAGCTGGCCGGCCATATGATCCTGCGTGGCGATGAGAAGGCCCCGGTCGTCGTCCGCCTGCAACCCTGGGGCGTATGCACCGGCCGGCTCGTCAATGCCGAGGGCAAACCGCTTTCCGGCGTCCGTCTGGCGTGGCACTACCGGTCCCTGCCGGTGCCTGGCATGAGGCCTCCCGACCAAGCGTTTACGACAGACGCCAAGGGGGGTTTTCGGGTCGAAGGGCTATTGCCCGGCCCCACATTTGAACTGACACTCGCAGGTGTGAACGAGAAGGGAGTTACGCTCTCGGCTGGGGAAGCGCTGAAGAAACTCTCCACTCAAGCGGGGGAAACGAAGGACCTCGGAGACATCACAGTCCAGGTCGTGCCAACGAAGAAAAACGAAAAGGGGGCCAAGAATGAGTAGCCCTACCAAGTCAGCCACTCGGCGTGACCCGTGGGCTCCTTATGTCCCGAGTGATAAGGCCCCCTGGGACCTCCGCCGGGTCGTCCACCTACATCGACGCGCCGGCTTTGCCGCCACTTGGAGCGAGTTGCGGCGGGATCTGAAGGACGGGCCCAGGGCCAGTATCGACCGGTTATTGGCTGGCAAGCCGCGCAGCCAAGGGGTACCGAACGATTTTGCTTCCATCGCCGACACGCTGGTCCGTGAGGCGGCCGAATCGGGCGACCTGGGCCGGTTGAAAGCCTGGTGGTTTTACCGGATGCTGTTCGGCCCCGATCCGCTGGGCGAGCGTCTGACATTGATGTGGCACAACCATTTCGCCACCAGCGCCGCCAAGGTGGGCATGGCCGTCCGCCGCCAGAACGACATCTCCCCGAGTTCTCCCGGGCGCCGTTCGGTGGGCTCTTGAAGCACGTGGTGCATGACCCGGCCCTGCTCGTCTGGCTTGACGCGCAGGACAACCGCAAGGGCCAACCCAATGAAAACCTCGGCCGTGAACTGATGGAGTTATTCACGCTCGGCATTGGCCACTACACGGAAGGGGACGTCAAGGAGGCCGCGCGGGCACTGACCGGCTGGACCACAGAAAAGGGGAGACTGTAGCAAGAAAATTGGGTTCTTCTGAGACTGTAGCAACGAAATTGGGTCCTCTTGCCCTACGGAAGCCTGCAAGTCCACGGTTTCGAGTGTGTCGGCTGCACCACTGGATCTGGCACCCGCACAGAACCCCCCGAAGGGACTGGGAGGTGAGAACCCCTGACTTTCCTGCGACAATCCAGGCGTCCAAGCCCAATTTCCTTGCTACAGTCTCGTTCTTGAGACTGTAGCAAGGAAGTTGATCTTCTCTTGACCTTTCCTCACGGTTTCGCTGTGCTTTCCAGGGGATCACCGCTCTGGAGGGCTAGGTATGGGACCTGGAGAATACACCCCGGACCCGACCGAGGGCATTACCCGTGTCGAGAACCTGCCGACGCCGCTGTTGGAACACCGCTCGCGGAAGCACCGCCGCCGCCCCTGCCCGCGCTGCGGCAGGTCGTGCCCACGCCACAGCCTGGGGAGCCGCACCCTGCACGCCGTCGGTAGTCTGCGCCGCGACCGGCCGCGGCAGCGGCGTGTGGCGTACCCCAAACACCGCTGCCGGCCTTGCGGCCTGCTCTTCAGCGCCGCCCTGTCTGACCTGGCCCCGCCGGGCAGCCACTACACCCGCCGGGTCATCAGCCTGGCGGTGCGCCTGGTGGCGGAGGACGGCCTGCCCTACCGGGCGGCCTCCTGGCACCTGTGGCGCGACCACCGCGTCTTCGTCCCCTTCGCCACCATCCAGAACTGGGTCAAGGCGGCGGGGGTGGAGGGGGAGCCGGCGCGCAGGTTGAGGCCAGCCACCTGGACTGGGCCTTGACCGACTTCTCCGGCTACCTGGCAGCCGACGCGTTGTACGACGGCCCCTTGTGCATCCTGTCGGCTGTCGATGCCCGCCGGCAGCGGCGGCGGCTCTACGAGGTCCTGGATCACGACCCTACCCGGGTGGACATCCTGTGGTTCCTCGTCCGCTTGAACGACCAACTCAGGGCCCGCGGCCACACCGCCCGGGGGGTCACGACCGACGCCTCGCCCTTGTACCCGCTGCCGGTCGCCCTGGCGTTCGGGCCCATCCCCCATCAAGTTTGTGAGTTCCACATCCTCAAGGAGCTGACCAAGGCAGTCTTGCATGCGGTCGCCCACCTCCGCAAGCAACTGGCGGCCCAAGCCCCGCGGCCATCACGGGGCCGGCCGCAGGCCACCCCCGCGGCCCAGCGCCGGCACCGCCGGGCGCGACGGATTCAGCAGCGCGTGGCGGAACGGTTCGAGCACCGCTATCTCTTCGCCCGGCACCACCTGAGCGCTGCTCAGCGGACTACGCTCCGGCGCCTCAGCCGTGGCTCCCCTTGCCTGCGGGCGCTGCGGGCCATCATGGACGAGGTCTACCGCCTGTTCGATCGCCGCTGTCGCACCGACGCCGCGCTGGCCAAGTTGGCCCGGTTGCGCCGGCGCGTGCGGCGCTTCCGCAGCCTGGGGAAGAGCCTGGACAAGTTGCACTCACCCAACCTGGAGAAGGCGCTGACGTTCCTGGACGACAAGCTGCTGCCGGCGACCTCCAACGCGGTGGAGCGGGGCAAGCGCCGCTACCGCAAGATGCAGAAGACCGTCTACCGCGTACGGACACAAACTTCGATCAAGGGCCGCTGGGCGTTGGATCTGCAACGAGAGCAACAAACCGAGGCCCGCTCGGAGACGATCGCCTGCCTTCACCAGACACGAGCATCAACCTGAAACGTCAACTTCCTCGCTACAGTCTCGAAAAAGCTCGGCAAAGTGCTGATGGTCCGCGGCGACGAGAAGGGACCTTTGACCGTTCGGCTGGAGCCTCTCGGCGCGTTTGTCGGAGCCGGGCCGCTTGGCGTCGGCGGGCCGGGGCGCCGGCGGAGGGGCCTCGAGCCGACTGGGGGCGATCGTGGGCCGGGGCTTTTGCCCCTTGAGCAGGGCGATCTCGTCGCGCAGTTGCTGGACCGTCTCCTGGAGCTGCTGGAGGCGCTGCTGCTGAAGATCGATGACCGCCAGCAAGCTCTCGACCAGGGGCGTTCGTTCCGCCACGGAAATAGGGGGAAGCTCGATCCGCATGCCTCTAGAATAGGCACCCAAGGGCGCAGTAGCTGCGCCTCTTTCCCGAATTATTGAGAAGTTACCCCGCACCCGCCACAAGTCCTTGATTTACAAGCAACTTGCGACGTCTCCCTCGGGGCAGCCTGCCAGCCCGCCACAGGGTCTCAGGGGCTCCCCCACGACTGCGCGGCGCGCACCGGCGCGCAGCCAACCGGCCGCTTTCGCAACCACGTTCCTTGTTCCGGCACGAGCCCGGCTTATTCCTGCCGAAGGATGGGAGAGCGGCGCGAACGGGTAGAAGACGCTGAAGGCTCACGGTTTCCGAGGCTGACGGCGGGGGACGAAGCGTAGCAGCCTGCGAGGCCGCTGACGCTTGCCCGGTCACGCTGCCAGGTCAGGGTTGTCTGACCCTTCGGGGAGGCTTTTTCCGGCCGCTTGGCAGGGGAATCCGGCAAACGCAGCAGGGCGTCCTTCCCCACTCCTCGTCAGGCAAGCGGCTGCGATCCCTCGGGTGAGAGGGGAACGAGCGGTTCCGGGTCCGCCTCCGAAAGACGGGACCGCTCGCCGGCAAAGGCCCCGGCCCGCCGCTCAGCAGGCGGGAACCGAGAGACCGAGGCACAGAAGAAGCACCAGGGGACGAAGCGAGGTCCGCTACGCCTTCGCTTTCCCTTCCCGCTGCTCCTCCGGGTTCAGCAGGGCCTGGGGGACAGATCCGTCGAGGAACGGGGCCGCGAGGCTCGTCCTGCTGTCGGCGAAGACCCGGTCGAGCGCCGCCACGTCGAGCAAGTCGAAACCCGAGGACGGATCGCGGAGGGTGCCGGCGGCCAGCGTCTCGGCCATTAAACCGTTGGCTTCATGCTCCTGGCCGAGGAGGTGGCCGATCTCGGTCGCATGGGGGCTGAACACCGCGTCCAGCACGTCATCGCCGGCGCCGCCGGCCCGCCTGACTCCTGACTCCTGACTCCTGTAACGGATCGGGCGGGGGAATGAGCATGCCCTCGAAGCTGTCGTTGCCCCCTCCCAGCAATGCAAAGGATGAGAATACCCGAATTCGCCTTATTGCTCGGCGACCTCGGTCGTTATTCCTTCTTGATCTGCAACCATTTCTCCGCCTCCGCCCGGAAGCGGCGGAGTTCTTCATTGTTTGGTTGGTTCTTGTCCATCCACTGCACGCCTTGCTCGTAAGCCCGGCGGGCCTTGTCCTTGTCGCCGATCTTCCAGTAGGCCATGGCCAAGAAGAAGCAGTGCTGATGATCGCCCTTCCACATCCCATCGGCCTTTTCGAGCGTCTCGACAGCGGCCTTGTAGTCCCCGGCCCGTAGCAGGGCCACGCCCAGGTTGCTCCAGTGGTTGGGAGTCTTGGGCTCGAGGTCCACTGCCTTGCGCGCGTGAGCGACGGCCGCCTGTGGGTCGCGCAACTTCAGATCGGCAGCCGTGGCCAGATGCCAGGCGAGAGTCGTGTGAGCCCAGGTGTATTTCGGGTTGATTGCAAGGGCCTTTTGCCAGCAGGGGATCGCTTCTTTCAGCTGGCCCTTGTACCACAGGGCATGTCCCAGTTGGGCATGGGCGGAGACATGTTTGGGGGCGAGTTCGATAACCTTCCTGAAAGAGGCGATGGCCTCGTCATGGTTTTTCTGGGCGGACAACGCGAGGCCGAGGTTGTAGTAAGCCGAGACGTTTTTCGGGTCGAGTTCAATGGCCTTCTTGTAGGACGCGATGGCCTCGTCGACTTTTTCCTGGTCCCTCAAGACGGAGCCGAGGTGGTTGTAGCTGGCAGAAGCGTTCGGGGCGAATTCGATGGCCTTGTTGTACGCGGCGGCGGCTTCGACCAGCTTCTTCTGGGCGTGCAGAGCGCGGCCGAGATTGAAATAAGCGGCGGCGTACTTCGGGTAAAGCTCGACGACCTTCTCGAAATCGCCAGCCGCCTCCCTCGGGCGCCCCAGCCGCAAATAGGCTTCGCCGCGATTGTTCCAGGCGTACCAGAAGTCGGTGCCCATCTCGATGGCCCGGGTGAAGTCGCGGACGGCCGACTCCCACTGCCCCAACCGGAAATAAGCCTGGCCCCGGTTGTGCCAGACCTGCCAGATGTCGGCGCCCAGCTCGATGGCCCGGGTGTTGTCGTGAAGGGCCGCCTCCCACTGCTCCAGTTCCAGTCGATACTTTCCCCGGTAGCGGTAATGAATCCACTCCGTTGGCCGGGCCGCGATGACGTGGTCCATGTGCCGGATCGCCTCCGCCCACTCCTTGGCATCCTCCAAGGCGCTCGCCTCACGGCGGTGCCAGGCGATGAAGTCGAGCTTTTCAGCCGGCGCGGCTTCGGGGACCTTCGCCCGCACCTGCGCCCACTGGTCGGCTGCCAGCGGCACCACGCCGCCGACCTCGTCGAAGCGGCGACCGCTCAGCGCCTCGGCCAACCGGGCTAGCTCGGCGACCGGCCGCGGGTCGGGGCCTGGCAGGTCCCATACAGCCAGCGTCTTCGGGTCCACGCCCAGGAGCATGCGGCGGCCGTCGCGGCTCATCTCCGGCGGTCTGAGGGACCCCGTGGAAGCATGACCGACGTGCGTGACCGGTCCGAAGAGCGGTTCACCCGTGCGGGCGTCCCAAACAGAAACCGGGCCGAGCGAGTAAGGCCTAGTGTACAACCACCCGCGAATCGAAATCTTGTGCTCGGCGACACGAGTATTGTCAGGGATTGTAAGCAGAGCGCGGCCATCGGGGCTGAAGCCAACGCCCTTGATCTCGGTGGGATGTTGGATCGGCGGTGTGGCCGGGCGGCCCGCGGCCAGGTCGAGGACGTGCACAAGAGGACCGTCCACCACCGGTGCGTAAAGACCGTCCGGGCTCAGTTCCATATTCCAAATTGATCGGCCCAAGTGGAGCGCCGGACCCAGACGTCGGCCTGTGGCGACGTCCCAACGCCAGAAGCCTTCGGACGTGTTCGTCACGACCGTGCGGCCGTCGGGCAGGAAGCCTGCCCAGGTGACCAGGCCGTCGTGAAGGAGTGTACCAGTCGCCTTTCCGGTTGTCGCGTCGAGTAGTTGGATGGTTTGGGCCGACTTGCTGACAACGAGGCGCTGACCGTCAGAGCTAAACGCGAATGTGGCACGTGAAGGACTACTGACCGTTGAGAAGGGAGGCGCAACCGGCTGGAGAGTGACGGCATCCCAAAGCTGCGCTTGCCCCGAGGGAGAATTCTCCCCGTGTCCGCTGTAAAGGAGTAGCCGGCGGCCATCGGGGCTGAAGAGGAGATAGACGAGGGCGTTCGTCCAGGACAGGGGAAGCACGCGCGGCGCCTGCTTGCCGGTCAGGTCCCAGACTGTGACTCGGTAGTCAGAACCCGACTCGAGTTCTTTTGGACCTTGACAGGTCACCAGCAGCCGGCCGTCGGGGCTAAACTCCATGCCACGTACCCAGTGGTCATGCTGCAGGGGCGCGCGGGCTGGCCGGCCGGTGTCCACCTCCCATAGTTGCACCTCCTTTTTGTGAGCAGTGGCCTGCAATCGCCCGTCGGGACTGAAGGTGCCCTTAAGAACCACCGCGAAAGACTTGGTATCGTGCGCGAACGCCGGCGCCCGCAGTTGGCCGGTGCCGGCGTTCCAAAAGCGGGCCGTGGATGGAACCGGGCTGTGTGAGACCTGATGGGTCTCGGAATACACGGTGCGGCCATCGGGCGTGAAGATCGCGTGGGCCACCGGGGCGTCATGTTCCAGAAGGCGCACCGGCGGGTCGCCCGCCGTGATCGCCCAGAGACGCGCCGTGCCGTCCTCGGAAGAGGTAAGGACCTGCGTGCCATCGCGGCTAAAGGCCGCGACACTCACTTTGCCGTTGTGTTTGAGCAGCGGCGACAGCGGCCGGCCTGACATGGCGTCCCAGACCCGTGCCTCACTGCCCGCAGAGGTCAGGAAGCGGCGGCCGTCCGGGCTGAACACCGCCTTCAGGTCCTGGCCCCCCTCGTGCCGGATGGGCGGCGTCAACGGCCGGCCGGATGCCGCGTCCCACACTCGGGCGGACTTGTGCCCTTCGGCCAGCAGCAGCCGGCGGCCGTCGGCGCTGAAAGCGTGTCCCGTCTTGTTTTCGGCAGAAACGAAGGCCCAGAAAGACAGACGTTCGCCCCGTACAGGGCCGCCGAGCAGCATCGCGGGCGTTTGCGGTTGGCCGGTGGCGACGTCCCAAATACGCGCCTCGGCTTGGTCCATCTTGAGAGACTCACGAGGAGGCGAGCTCGTCGTCAGGATGCGTTTGCCGTCATCCGAGAAGTAAACGCCCTCGGGCCTCAGCCCGCTCGCCACAGGCATGGGCCTGCCGATCGGCTTGCCGGTCACGGCGTCGAATACCTGAGCCGGCGTGTTCGGCGGCGCCACCAGAACGCGCCGGCCATCCATGGCGAAGTAAGGGTTCCCGCCGGAGACATCGATGGGTAGCATTTGAGCGTTTCCCAGCGACTTGCCGGTGGTCGCGTCCCAGCCGCGCGTCGCCACTTGAGGCTTTTGCCCCTCGTTAGAGTGGTAGGTGAGGAACAACTGCTTGCCGTCGGCGCTGAAGCTGTGGGTGATGACTCGCCACGGCTGAGGGTCGCCGTGGCTCAAAATATCGGTGACCGGCTGTCCGGTAGCCGTATCCCAGAGCCGGGCCTCGCCGAAGGTGTTCGCGGTGTAGACTCGGCTACCGTCCGGGCTGAATTGCGCTCGCAGAACACCGTATTTCAGACTCAAAGGTGTCCCGGCCGGTCTTCCCGTGGCCGCTTCCCAAACGCGGGCCTCTCCGCCCTGCAAGCTCTTTGCACTGTCGCCGGTGATGGGGTGTGGCGCGGCGATCAGTCCGGTCCTTGTCAACACCCAGCGACTGTCAGGACTGAAGCTTCCCCCGTCGAATTTTCCATACGGTTCCAGAGCGGTATCGTGTTTGAGCGGAGGCGTGAGTGCCTGGCCGGTCGGCGCGTCCCACATTCGTACTTCTCCCGACCAGACGGTGCTGGAAGCGTTCAATTCGGCGCAAAAAGTGAGCAGGCGAGAACCATCTCCACTGAACGTCATGTGTTTGACCGCCAGGGGGTGCTGGATCGCGGGATATGCGAGTTGCCCGGTGGCGGTATCCCAGACCCGGACTTCCGTGCCGCTAAGCGTGACCACGCGTTTGCCGTCCGGGCTGAACAGCGCCTGCGACACCGGCTTCGGGTGGAACCATAGGTGCTCCGGCCGAGGACAGAGCTGGGCGACCGTGGCGATGCGCCGGCGGTGCATCGTGTTGCGATCGGCGTCGGCCGCGTCCGTTCGCAGCGCCTCGACGAACCAGACCAGCGCGTCGGTCCGGTTGCCCTGCTCGAGGAGCCGGGCGCCGTTAGCCACGTACTGGCGGGCCAGAATGCGGCGATTCTCCACGTCGGCGGCGACGGCTTTTTGTTCCGCTTCCTTGGCCTTGTGCTGCTCCTCCACCGCGGTCTTCCGCTGGATGGCCTCCTCGCTCCAGGCGCGCGTTGCTTCCGCCGCCTGCCAGGTGCTCACCACCACACCGACGACCAGGAGCAAGACAAACGCCGCGGCGGTGGCCAGTAGCTTCTTGTGACGCCTCGCTATCTTCCGCAACCGATACCACGGCGAGGGGGGGGACGCGACGACGGGCTCGTCGGCCAGGTAGCGCTGCACGTCCATCGCCAGGCCGTTGGCGGTTTCGTAGCGGCGGTTGCGGTCCTTCTCCAGAGTCTTCATCACGATCCAGTCCAGCTCGCCGCGCACCAGCGCTGTCAGCCGCTTCGGCTCCGTCCCCCGGTTCACGGCCAACGTCGGCAACCCGTCCGCTGTGCTCAACTTGGTGCTCGGCTTCGGCGGCTCCTGCTCGCGGATCAGCCGCAGCATCTCCAG
>JACOUH010000355.1 GCA_016177925.1 Planctomycetota bacterium
GCTGCGTCTCGTCGAAGCTGCGAACCCGCCCGAGATAGTACCAGTCGGAGGCCAGCGGCCCCGCTCGCGCCGTCGTCGATTCCTCCTGCTTGAACAAGGACGACTTCAGGCCGACGCGGACGCGCTCGACCTCGTCGGGTTCGATGCCATCCTTCAGCCGCGTCAGCTCGCGCAGCGTCAGGTCGAGTGTTCGCTGGGCCCGGTCGTTGGTAGTCCCGGCGTAGCAGAGGATACTGGCACGATCTTTGTAGGTCTGGTAACTCGCCGAAATGGAGTAGCACAGGCCGTGCTTCTCGCGCACCTCGGTGAACAGCCGGGCGCTCATCCCGCCGTCGAGAACGTTGACCGCTCCCAGGGCGTTGTAGTAGTCGGGATGCCCGCGCGGCACGCTCTGGTAGGCAATGCCGATCTGTGTCTGCGTTGTCTCCTTCTGGACGTGGCTGTACTTGCCGGCGCCGGGAGGGATGCCAAGCTTCAAGATGGGCTCCTCGCCGCCTTCCCAGTCGCCGAACAGCCGGCCGACCTGGTCGCGCAGGGGCTCCCAGTCGATGTTGCCGGCGACCGACAGGATGGTGCCGTTTGGGCGGACAAGGCGACGGTAGTGGCCGCGCAGCACCTTGAGGTTGAGTGCCTCGATGCCCTCCTGGGTGCCGTGGCTGTCCTGGCCCATCGGCGGCGGATAGTGACGATGGCGCAGCTCGATGATCAGCCGCTGCGCCGGTTCGTCCTCCAGGCCGAGCAGGTCCTGGAGGGCGAGCGACTTGACAGCGTCGACCTCTTCCTCCGGCAGACGCGGCCGGCGCAGGACATCGCCGTAGAGATCCAACGCCGCAGACAGGTTGCGACTCAGCGTGGCACCCCAGAAAGAAAGGTGCAGCCCGCCGACGTTCTCGCTGTGGTCGACACCGAGGTTGTCCAGGGCGGTGCTCAGCTGGCGGTTGTCGCGCTGGCCGGCGCCCCGCATCATCAGGTCCGACAGCACCGTTGCGATGCCGCGATACTCAGGCGGATCGTAAATGCAGCCCGCCGGCACCAGGAAGTAGAACGCCGCCGAACGGACGTGGTCCATGCGCTCGGCCAGCAGGGTGAAGCCGTTGGGGAAGGTGTGATGGAAGATCTGTTGCACGAGTACCTCTATGGTGAGCGGGGAACGGCGACCTGCCGCTTGCGGCTTAGCATCCGGTGCTAAGCCGCAAGCGGCGGGTCGCCCCCCCACGACAGTCAAGCCAAAGGCATCGCCACCGCCTTGTACAGGGTCTTGATGCGGCGGAAGCCCAGGCGACGGTAGACGCGGATGGCGCGCTCGTTCTGGGCGGTTACCTCCAACAGAGTGCGACGCAGCCCGGCCTGGCGGAAGCCGTGCATCGCCTGCAGCAGCAGCTGAGCGCCCAGGCTGCGGCCGCGATAGCCCGGCAGGATGCCAAGGTTCTGAATCGCCCCGACGCCGTTGCGCTCGCGGACGCCCTGCACCGTCCCGCACAAGCCCGAGTCACAGGCCAGCAGCCACGTCGCCTGGGGCAGGAAGCCGCTCTTGCGGGCGATGTCGCTCATCAGTCGCCGGCAGCCATCGCGGTCGCCAAGACTGGCGAAGACCCACGAGTCGATCTCCTGCTGGAAGCAGCCGTAGAGCAGCTCGGCATGGGCCTCGATCAGACCAGGACACCACGATACCCAGTAGAACCCCTCCGGCAGGGCCGGCGCAGGCAGCCGGTCGAGGTCGGCCTCCATTTTGAAGCGCTTGAAGTAGGAGAGGCGACCGCAGAACCCTTGCGGCTGGGAGAGCGGGTCCCTTGTGGGCCGGGCGTCGGTCGTCAGCAGCGGTTGCCAGTGGGGAGTCACCCATCACTCCGGGGCATGGAATCGCGTCCGCCTGTTGCTCTGATTTTATCAGGACAGCACCAGGGGTCAAAGACCGGCGTCACGCCACCGTTCGGCCCCGTTTGGCACATGGCTTGCACCTATTCTCGTGTTCGTGAAAAGTGCCAGAGGGGGGTTGCTGCCGGGCCCAGCCAGGCAGCGACGTGGTCACCTGGCCTCGCCCCGACCCCTTTTTCTGAAAGGAGCCTATGATGGCCACCCAGACGAAGAAACCGACCCGCCCTCGCAAGGACGTGCCCGGGGGCGAGGAGGAGTGCAAGACGAAGGCCGGCGAGACTCCCGAGCGCGACATCGTCGACACCGCCTCGGAGGATTCGTTCCCGGCCAGCGATCCGCCGTCCTGGACCCCGGTCACCTCGATCGGGCCGCCCGAGGCGAGCCAGGAGGAAGAGAAGAAGAACGAGTGAACGGGACGGCGACAGTCGATCCCGATGGCAAGGGCCGGCGCAGCTCACGCCGGCCCTTTCTCTTTCCCGCCGACCGTGAGCAACTCTTCCGCCAGCCGGGCGATCTCGTCGACGAGCGGCATCTGCCGGAAGCGGTGGATGCCCGCCGGCAATCCCTCCAGTTCGGCTTCCTCGATACGCAACTGGTCGGACACCGCCAGGAGAAACGGTTCGCGCGTGTGGCGGCGGAGGCATTCCAGGTGCTTTTCCGCGCTGGACCGTCGCCAGAAACCCAAGATCTCCAGCAAGACCGACTTCTTGCTCTCCCGATGGCGCAGGCGAAAGTCGGGCACCCAGAAGCCCTCTCCCAGGGGAATGATCTCCGTCTCTTCCGTGATCTCCCAGTCAGGCCGGCGCTTGCGGAACAGTTCGACGAACATCGCCACCTCGGGCGGGACATAGGTGCCCGTGTCGGGGGCGTGTGAGACGAGGCCGTCCTTCGGGGTGAGCAGGAAGGACTTTGGCTTGCGCTGCGGCCCCCAGCGCAACTCGGCCCTTAACTCGAAGTCGCGGCAGAGCAGGACCGTCGGCAGGAACATCGCCAGCTGCAGGCCGTACTTCTGCGTCGCCGAAAACAGACTCAGCGGACCGTCAAGGTGGAAGAGATAACTGTCCGAGCCCGTCTTCTTCATCTCGCAGATCAGCCGGTGGAATTTCATCTGCCGCAGGAGTTGACGGTAGCGGTTCGGCGGCTCGCCCCGGACGGCCAGATGCACGCGCGTCGAGCGCAGCAGGACCGCCTGCGCCAGGCCGACATTGTAGCGCTGGAGCAGGTGTTGCGGCGAGATGTTGCGGAAGCGGATGAGGCGCTGTTCGGTACGCAGGTCCGCGAAGAGGCCCGCTTCGACCTGTTCCGGCGTCACGCCCAGGGATTCCGCCGCCTGCTTCAGGACGATGGCCCGGTCGAACGTGGGGCAGGCTTCCAGCCTGCCTGGCTGCGGCGGCAGGCTGGAAGCCTGCCCCACGGCGGCGCGGTACAGGGCCGCAGCACGGAAGGTGGCCTCGCGCAGCTGCTCGGGCGGGTGGTCGGAGGCGACGTCGAACTCGCAGCGATCCTCCAGCAGCTTGATGAGGCCCTGCTGGACGAGTTGTCCCGGATCGCTGCCGAAGGTTTCTTCGATCTCCTCCTCGATCTCGCCGCGGGTGTGGCCCTCCTTGTCGCGGAAGATTTCGAGCAGCGCTTCGGCGACTTCGAGCCAGGTTTCGCTCTCGGTGTCGAGGTAATAGGGCAGGATGCGGTCGCCGCGGGCGTGGCGGACGCGCACCATTTTACCTGTAAGCATGGTGCTGCCTCCGCCGGTCGCTGGAGAATTCCTCCGCGGTGCCGCGCGTGATGACCTCGTACAGGATCGCCTGCTTCTCGCCGTGCTTTCGCAGCAGACGGCCCAGGCGCTGCACGTGCTCGCGCACCGTACTGGTTCCCGACAGCACGATGCCGACGTTGGCTGCCGGTACGTCGACGCCCTCGTTGAGGACCTGGCTGGTGACGAGCACGTTGTACTCGCCCTTGTGGAACAGTTCGAGCGTCTGCTTGCGCTCCTTCGTCTTGGTCTGGTGCGTGATCGCCGGCACCAGGAAGCGGCGGGCGATCAGGTAGACGGTGGCGTTGTCGTAGGTAAAGACCAGGACGCGGTCGCGGGCGTGACGGGCGAGCAGATGCTCCAGCTCGCGCAGCTTCGCCGGTGCCGCCAGGGCGAGGCGGCGCTGCTCGCGGTAGGCCTGGAAAGCCGCCCGGCCCTCCTGCGAGCGGCACGACGCCTTGATGAAGTTCTGCCAACCGTGGGCGCTGCCGAAGTTAATGCCCGCCTCGGCGACGAAGTTGCGGAACTGTTCACGTGTTTTGCGGTATCGTTCCTCCTCTTCCGGCGACAGCTCGACGTAGATGCGCTCGGCGCGGTACTCGGCGAGGTAGTCGCCGGCCAGTTCCTTGATCTCGCGGCGGTAGACGATCGGCCCGATCAGCGCCGGCAGCAGCGCCTCCTGGCCGTCGGCCCGTTCGGGGGTGGCGGTCAGGCCGAGGCGGAACGGAGCGAGGCTGCCGATCGCTGCGGCGGCGTACGACGGGCCGGGCAGGTGATGGCACTCGTCGAAGACGAGCAGGCCATACTTATTGCCCCAGCGTTCGAGGTAGAGGTGCGCCGAGTCGTAGGTGCTGACGGTCAGTGGTTGCAGATCGTAGGAGCCGCCGCCGAGCAGGCCGACCGGCTCGCCGAAGTAGTTGACCAGTTCGCCGTACCACTGGTTGAGCAGGTCAATGGTCGGCGTGACGACGAGCGTGGGGCGGGCGGCCTGACGGATGGCGAGGATGGCGGTGTAGGTCTTGCCGGTCCCGGTCGGCAGCACGACGACGCCGCGCGCCCCCTGCTTCCACCACGCCTGCACGGCCTCGACCTGGTGCGGGAACGGCTCGCGTTCGGTCCGGAGCAGCCACGGTGTCTGGTCCCAGGTACGGGCCTGGTCGGTGTAAGGGGTCTTGTTGCGGCGCAGGTGCTCGACGATGGCGCGGTAGTGGCGAGCCTCGGCGCGGACGGCGTTGGTGCGCGGGTCGAGCAGGCAGTGCGGCAGGGCGGTCAGCGTCTCGGCGGGGGCACCGGAGACGAGGAGCGTGCCGCCGTCGAAGGTCAACAGGATCGGTGTCGGTTCCATCAGGCTTCGCCGTTGGCCCCGGGCGTCTCGCGCTGACGAAGATCGGGATGCCGGGGATGTTAGCAGAATAAAGGACCAGCGCGGCCCGACGCAAGGGCGGTTGTTCGCTGGAACTGCCGTCCTGCGGATGATAGAACTCAGCGTGGGGGACCTGGTTCCCCCGGCGGGCTCGACCGACCCCTCAAGACATGATCTCAGAGAAAGGAGACGCACCATGTTTTCTACCCGGACCTCCCTGCTGGCACCAGTCGCCATCCTGCTGATCCTGTCCGGCCCTGCGCGGGCTGCCGACGAGGACGTCACGCGGCAGACGGTCGAGCTGAAAAAAGGGGATCGCGTCATCTTCTTCGGCGATTCGCTGACGGCCCTTGCGGTGAAGGACCGCCAGGTGCCGACGGGCAAGGGGTACGTCCCCCTTGTCCGGGAGGCCTTGAAGGACAAGGGGGTCGAGGTGGACGCGGTCGCCACCGGCGGACACAAGGTCACCGACCTGCTCAAGCGCGTGGACAGGGACGTAATCGCCAGGAAGCCGACGGTCGTGGTCATCCAGATCGGCGTCAACGACGCCGGCGCCAGCGTCACCCCGGAGCAGTTCAAGGAGCAGCTCGAGGAGTTGATCGACAAGCTGCAGAAAGGCGGGGCGCAGGTCATCCAGTGTAGCTGCACCTGCCGGCGCGAGGGGTACGATCCTCGAGACACCCTCGACAAGAAGCTGGATGCCCTGGCCGACGTTGCCCGCACGATCGCCAAGGAGAAGAAGCTCCCGCTGGTGGACCTCCGCCAGGCGTTCATCGACTACTGGAAGAAGAACAACCCGGACAACAAGCCGAAGGGCTTCCTGACCTACGACGGCAATCACTGGACGGAGGCCGGCCACCAGTACGTCGCCGAGCAGATGCTCAAGAAGTTGAAATAGCATGGCCGCACGGCTAACGTGGCGTTTGTTCGACTTCTCTCCTTCGAGGTATCCCATGCTCACCCTCCTCGGCAGTCCGCGGCGCTGCTGCGACGGCCTTACCCGCCGCGAGA
>JACOUH010000356.1 GCA_016177925.1 Planctomycetota bacterium
ACCCGCTGCTGATCGTGCTGCACAACGCGAGCGAAACCCCGAAGAAAATGCTGGACCGCTTCGCGGAGAAGGCAAAGGAGGAGGGCTACCTCCTGGCAGCGCCGAACTGGTCGCGCGGCGGCATCGGCGGCGACTACTCGTATTCGGCGGACGAGCATGAGGTGGTGCTGAAAACGCTGCGCGACCTGCGGCTGCACTTCAACGTCGACTCCGACCGCGTCTTCCTGTTCGGCCTGGGCCAGGGCGGCGACATGGCCTACGACGTTGGCCTGTCGCACCCCGACCTGTTTGCCGGCCTGCTGCCGATGTCGGCCGACCCGAAGTTCTTCACCGTCCGCTACTGGGCCAACGCCCAGTACCTGCCCTTGTACATCGTCGGCGGCGATCACACCGGCCCCCCGGACTCGACGACGCGGAAGCTGTTCGAGAAGTGGGTGCCGCACAACTACCCGGCGTTGTACGTGCAGTACAAGGGGCGCGGACGGGAGTGGTTCGGCGGCGAACTGCCGTACCTGTTCGACTGGATGAGCCGCAAGCGCCGCAACACTCCGGTGACGAACCTGGGACGGTACGGCGACGGAGAGCTGGGCGACAAGTTCACCAGCATGCGCGAGACAGACAATCGCTTCTACTGGCTGTCAGGCACGATCTTCCCTAGACACCTCCAGCGCCGTGGCTGGTCTCATACAGTCATCCCCGCGACGCTGGTCGGCCGCATCGATCCGGGGACAAACCAGATCTTCATCAATCAGCACGGCTACCAGCGGATCACCGTCTGGCTGGCGCGTGACGCCAAGGTCGACTTCGACAAGGAGTTGACGGTGCGCATCAACGGGGCGCTCCATCTCGGCAAGAAGAGGGCCCGGCCGAGCCTGCAAGTCCTTCTGGATGACTTCCTCACGCGCGGCGACCGGCAGAAGCTGTTCATCGCCAAGTTCGATTTCAACCCCTGAACAAGTCTGGCGATCGGACGCGGGGATGAGCTCCTTGATGACGGCCTCGACACTCGGCCGCTCGCCGTGTTGTCATCCTCGCCGCGCGGAGCGTGTTCCGTCGCGACAGCGGGACAATCCTTTTGCCCCTTGCAATCTCTCCCCGGACTGCTAGGATGTTGGGGTAATAGGTGGAAAAAGGTTTTCGCACGTACAGCAGGAGACGTGGAAGTCGGAGGCGGTGAGGACCAAGATGGCGATTACCAAGGACCGCAAGACGCAAATCATCGACCAGTTCCGCCGCGATCCCAACGACACCGGATCGCCGGAAGTGCAGATCGCTCTGCTCACGGCCCGCATCAACGAACTGCACGAGCACATGCGCACGCACAAGAAGGACCACGCGTCGCGTCGCGGCCTGCTCATGATGGTCAGCAAGCGATCCGGCCTGCTCAATTATCTGCGTAGGATCGATCGCACCCGCTACACCGCGGTCATCACCCAGCTCGGTTTGCGGAAATAGTGGCGCGGTTCGCCCACCAACGGCCATCAAGCCTCCTTCCCGTCCCAACCTCTTGCACGTCCTGCTGGTAAAATGAGGACAACCCGTGCAGGTATCCCGAGTCGAACGTCTCTTCGGTGAACAGAAACTTAGTATCGAAACCGGAAAAATCGCCAAACAGGCTCATGGGGCCGTCGTCGTCCGCCTGGGCGACACGATGGTCCTGGTAGCCGCCGTCGAAGGGGAGGAAGATCCCGAACGTGACTTCTTCCCCCTGACCGTCGACTACCGCGAGAAGACCTACGCCGCCGGCAAGTTCCCCGGCGGCTTCATCAAACGGGAGGGGCGGCCGAACACCAAGGAGATCCTCACCTCCCGCCTGATCGACCGCCCCATCCGCCCGCTCTTCCCCTCCCACTACGCGCGTGAAGTGCAGGTCATGGCATCGGTCCGCTCGGCCGACCGCGAGAACGACCCCGACGTGCTGTGCATGATCGGCGCCAGCGCCGCCCTGCACATCTCGGAGATTCCCTTCGTGCAGCCGACCGGCAGCGTCCGTGTCGGCCGCGTCGCCGGCGAGTTCGTCGTGATGCCGACGCACATGCAGCTCGAGGAGAGCGACCTCGACCTGGTCGTTGCCGGCACGCACTCGGCGATCACCATGATCGAGGGCTTTGCCCGCGAGATGCCCGAACCGGACATGCTCCAGGCGATCCTCTTCGGCCACCAGCACATCAAGACCATCATCGAGATGATCGAGGAGCTGCGCACGAAGCTGGGTAAACCGGCCAAGGACATCGCCGCGGCGCCGAAGAACCCCGTCTACGACCAGCTCCGCGAGCGCTACTACGCCGAGTTCAAGCAGCGCAAGCTGACGTCGGGCAAGCTCGAGCGCGCTGCCGCCGTCAAGGAACTGACGGACCGCATCCTCGTAGAGATGGCCCCTGCCGCTCCGGAAGGCGATCAGCCGCCGCCCTACACGCTCGCCCACGTCAAGGCGGCGCTCGCCCTGCTGGAGGAGCATGTCGTCCGTGATGCGATCCTCGAGGGCACGCGCATCGACGGGCGGACCAGCACGCAGATCCGTCCGCTGTACTGCGAGGTCGGCATCTGGCCGCGCGTGCATGGCTCGGCCCTCTTTCAGCGCGGCGAGACGCAGGCAGTCGTGTCGACGACACTGGGCACCTCCAGCGACGAGCAGCGCGTCGATGGGATCATGGACGAGTTCAGCAAGAAGTTCATGCTGGACTACAACTTCCCGCCCTACAGCGTCGGCGAGTGCCGGCGCATCATGGGGCCCGGCCGCCGCGAGATCGGCCACGGTGCCCTCGCCGAGCGCAGCCTCAAGGCGATCATTCCCGACGTCGAGGAATTCCCCTACACGATCCGCCTTGTCAGCGACATTGAGGAGTCAAATGGGTCATCAAGCATGGCGTCGGTCTGTGGCGGGACGCTCGCCCTGATGGACGCCGGTGTGCCGATCACCGACCCGGTCGCGGGCATCTCGATCGGCCTGGTCAAGGAGGGAGAAAAATACACCCTGCTGACCGACATCATGGGCGATGAGGATCACTACGGCGACATGGATTTCAAGGTCGCCGGGACCGGCCGTGGCATCACCGGCATCCAGCTCGACCTGAAGATCGACGGCATCGGCGAGGAGATCATCCGCAACACGCTGGAGCAGGCCCGCCAGGGGCGGCGTGAGATCCTCAAGTTCATGCTCAGCACGCTGCGCCAACCGCGCGGCACCATCTCCGACTACGCTCCGCGGCTGTTGACCATCCAGATCAATCCGGACAAGATCGGTCTCTTGATCGGCCCGGGCGGCAAGACGATCAAGGCCATCCAGGAGGAGACAGGGGCGAAGCTCGACGTCGAGGACGACGGCACCGTCTTCATCTCGCACATGGACGGCGCCAAGGCCGAGGCAGCGCGGGCCAAGGTGGAGGCCCTCACCGAGGAGATCCGTGTCGGCCGCGTCTACGAGGGCAAGGTCACCTCGATCAAGGATTTCGGGGCCTTCATCGAGATCGCCCCAGGCCGCGACGGTCTCTGTCACATCAGCGAACTGGACGACAAGTACGTCGGCAAGGTCGAGGATGTGGTCAAGCTCGGCGACAGGATTCAGGTGAAGGTGATCGCCATCGACGAACACGATCGCGTCAAGCTGTCGCGCAAGGCGCTGCTGCGTGAGAAGGCGGAGCGCGAGGGCGGCGGCCCGCCGCCGGAGGAAGGCGGCCCGCCGGCCCGGCCGCCGGGCCGCGGCCCTCGTCCGGGCGCGCCGGGCGAGCGCGGAGAGCGCGGCGAACGGCGCGAACCCCGAGAGCCCCGCGAACCCCGCCATCGCTCCGAGGGCGGCGAGGGGCGTCGCTCCGGCGGCCGGCCGCCCGAACGCGAGCGCGAGCCGCAGGGAGAATGACCAAGGACCAAACCAGCCGGGATGCGCCGCTTGCGGCTTCGCGTTCGCTTGACCTGACAGGTCAAGCGAAGCCGCAAGCGGGGGCCACCGATAGGTTTTCGTCATTCGTCATTTTGTCTGGGGCTCGTTATGGTCAGCAACGAACGCTACACCGAGTTGGCGGAACTGGCCGGCGGCTTCATCCACGACATCAAGAACCATATCAGCAACCTGACGCTCCACCTCGACTTGTTGGCAGAGGACCTCCAGGGCGGCGAGACGCCCCGTGAGAAGCGGGCGCTGACGAAGGCCCAGAAACTCCGCACCGAGTGCGAACACCTCGTCGAGGTCTCCAACCACTTCCTCCGCTTTGCCCGCATCACCGACCTCGACCGCGAGCCGTGCGACCTGACCGATGTCGTCGAGGAGCTGATCGACTTCTTCATGCCGACGGCCCAGCAGGCCAACATCAACATCCGCCCCCTCCTCCCCGCCGACCTGCCTCCTGTCTGTCTGAATCGAGAAATGTTCAAGGAGGCGCTCTTGAATCTGTTCCTCAATGCCCAGCAGGCGATGCCCACGGGTGGCGTGTTGACCATCCAGGCGAACCTCGAAACGGCGCTGACGGATGAGAACGAGAGCAAACGGTCTGATTCCTCCTTCCACACGAGCGATACCGTCTGCCTGTACATCATCGACACGGGCGTCGGCATTCCGGGGGAGACGGCCGAGCAGATTTTCCGTCCCTTCTTCTCGACACGACCGGGGGGGACGGGCCTCGGCCTACCGATCACCCGACGTATCATCGAGGCACACGGGGGCACGATCGACGTGCAAAGTGCCGTCGGTCGCGGTACGCGCTTCCTGATCCGCCTGCCAGTCGATCGCAGCAGGAGCCCTGGCGACGGTCGCACGGACCTGCGAGGCAACTGCGAACCCGCCTCTGCCCTTCCAGAAGTCGAACCCGCGCGGGGGAGAGCACGGTGAACACGCAGAAGGTGCTGGCCAACGTCAACGGGACGCTGATGCCACTGGACGAGGTGCGCATCTCTGCTCTGGATCGCGGTTTCCTGTTCGGGGACGCCATCTATGAAGTGCTGCGCGTCTACGGCGGCCGCCCGTGGCTTGTCGACGAGCACTTTCAGCGGCTGCGGCGGAGCCTGGACTCGATCCGCCTGGCGGGAGTCGACATCGACCGCTTGCGGGGCCGCATGCTGGAGACGCTGGCGCAGAGCAAGGTTCGCGAGGGAATCATTTACATTCAGGTGACGCGCGGCGCGGCCCCGCGCAGCCACCCCTTCCCGAAAAACGCGACGCCGCTCGAGTTCCTCTACGCCGAGGCGCGGGAGGATGGCTACGTCGAGGCTCGGCAGCGCGGGGCGTGCGTCGTGACGCGGCCCGACATCCGCTGGGACCGCTGCGACATCAAATCGACAAACTTGCTGGCGAACGTGCTGGCGATGCAGGATGCCTGCGAGGCCGACTGCATCGAGGCGCTGTTCTACCTGCCCGACGGCACGCTGACCGAGGGGACGCACACGAACCTGTTCGGCGTGCGCGACGGCCGGCTGGTCACGGCACCGCGCAACAACGAGATCCTGCCCGGCATCACGCGCGGCTTCCTCGTTGGGCTGGCGCGGCAGGCGGGTGTTGCGGTCGAGGAGCGAAAGCTGCACCGCGACCGGCTCGACGAGGTCGTGGAGTTGTTCGTTAGTGGCACGACGTCGGAGATCATGCCGGTGGTGTCGGTCGACGGCCGTCCGATCAGCGATGGCACGCCGGGCCCCGTCACGCGTCGTCTGCAGGAGGCGTACAACGCCGCCGTGCAGGCGTTCCGCGAGTCAGAAGCCGGCGAGCGGGGGGCGTGAGCCCCCTGATGGCGCCAGGAATCAGGGGGCTCACGCCCCCCGCTCGCCTCTTCGTACATTGCTGGAAATTCTCCCCTCACGTTGGCGTGCGCGCCGTTCGCGTCCTAGAGTTGTACAGCGTGTATCTCCCACTCGCAGGGCTCGCGGGGCGTCGCGCATGACCGGCCATGTTTTCCTCAAGCGCTACAAGGTGCTGCGCCTGCTCGACGAGGGCGGCATGAGCAAGGTCTACCTCGCCGTGCAACTCGACCAGCCGCGCGAGGTGGCCGTCAAGGTGCTCAAGGACGCCCTGGTCGGCCAGCCCAAGCTACGCGAGCACTTCCGCCGCGAAATCTTCATTCTCTCCCGATTCCAGCATCCCCACGCCGTCACGTTCTATGACGCCGACGGCGAGGGCAAGCCGCCCCTCCTTGTCATGGAGTACCTGCGCGGCACCGACCTGCTCCACCTGCTGGAGCGCAACAAACGCCTCACCCCGGAGCGCGCCGGCCGGCTGCTCGGGCAGATGTGCAGCGTCCTGCAGGCCACCCACGACCAGGACATCGTCCACCGTGACCTCAAGCCCAGCAACTTCATGATCGTCCACCCCGACACGCCGCATGAGCAGGTCAAGCTCATGGACTTCGGGCTGGCGAAGATGTCGTCGATGCTCTACATCTCGCCGGAAGAGCTAATCAACCTGAGCCACCCGACCGCGTCGGGCACCCCCGAGTACATCTCACCGGAGCAGGTCTGCGGCAACGACGTCGATCGCCGCAGCGACCTCTACAGCCTCGGCATTGTCCTGTTCGAGATGTTGACCGGCCGGCGGCCGTTCGAGAACAAGTCGGGGCGCCAGCTGCTGCTCGCCCACTCCGATGAGGCGCCGCCGTCGTTCGCCGCGGTGGGGGCCGCCGGGCTCGTCCCGCCCGCGATCGAAGCCGTCGTCCAGTCCTGCCTGGCCAAGCGCCCCGAGCACCGCCCGCAATCCGCCGAGGAACTGGCCCACCGCTACGAGGAGGCCCTCGGCAAGAAAATTCTGCCCGCCACGCGGCCGTCCGCCTGCGGGGTGGCCCGCCCCTCGGGGGTGGCTCGCCCCTCAGAGGGGGTCCGCCCCAGCGGAGTCAGCCGCAGCCTGGAGGACCGCCTGCGCTCGGTGTCGGTGATGAACGGCCACGCCGACCGCCACGCCATCGTGCAGAGCCTGACGGCGAGCATGCCGGAGAGCATGGCGATGCTCAAACTGAAGGGCTTCGTCCACGACCTCGGCGGCGAGATCGTCGAGAGTGTCCCGGGCCTGATCCGCGTTCGACTCGGCGGGGCCGAGAAGCAGAGCAGTGGATTGTTCAGTTGGCTGGGCGGGCGAAACTCCGCCCCAGCCGGCAGGGCGGCCGAGACGATCGTCCTGGAACTGCATATGGAGAAGTGCGACCCGGCCCGGTCGAGCCAGTTGAGCATCACCATGAAGCTGACGTCTCCGGCGGGTGTGTTCAGTGCCGACGGCCGCGCCCGCTGCGAACGGATCGGCCGCGATCTCCAAGCTTACCTCATCGGCTGCTGATGATTAGCCCGAAGCGCAAGTTTTGAAGTTGCGCTCAACGTTTGTATCGGTGTGTCGATGATCAAAGGAAACGACTCCTTCCTGGCGGTCCAGTCGCCCGGTAG
>JACOUH010000075.1 GCA_016177925.1 Planctomycetota bacterium
CCCCAGACCAGTGAGAGTATGCTCAAGATTAGCAGCATACAACTGATGCGGCAGCGTTTACGCCCGAAGAAGCCCCGTTTTGTCTTCCATTATCCGAAACCCCTGGAAAATGCAGCAAAGTAGTTTTTCAACAGCCTGTAATGATAAACTCCACCACAATCTGGCGACAGACGTCCCAGGACCGTAGAACAGACGGGAGTCGTTCATCCCCATCACCGGAGCAACCATGAAGAAACGCCTCTGCCCAGGCCCGATTGACCGCCGCACCTTCCTCCGCGCAGGCGTCCTGGCCCTCGGCGGCCTGACGCTGCCGGACCTGCTGGCCGCCCGCGGCGCCGCCTCGGCCGTGCCACCAGACACCTCCGTGATCCTGTTCTGGATGTGGGGCGGGCCCAGCCACCTGGAGACGTACGACCTCAAGCCAAACGCCCCGACGGAATATCGTGGCCCCTTCCGGCCGATCCGCACGACGGCGCCCGGGCTCGACATCTGCGAACTGTTCCCGCTGCAAGCGCGCCTGGGTCATCGCCTCGCCCTGGTCCGCTCGCTGCATCACACGATGGCGTCGCACAACGACGGTTCCATCGAGGTGCTGACCGGCAAGACGCCGACGGTCGCAGACCCGACCTCGACGGCCCACTCCGAGCACCCCGACTTCGGGATGGTCGCTAGCAAGGTGCGAGGAATGCGTGCCGACGGGCTGCCGCAATACGTCGGCATCCCTAGACAACCCTTCATGACTCGCCCCGTGTACCTTGGCCTGGGCCATCAGGGCTTTAGCGCTGGCAACCCGTCCGCACCAGGCTACGCGCCGCCGGGCCGGGGCCTGGCGGGGGGTATCACGCCGGCCCAACTCGGCGACCGCCGGCGAATGCTCGGCGCCTTCGACCAGCTTCGGCGCGAGATCGACCGCAACGGAATGCTGGAGGGCACCGACCAGGTTCGCACCGCCGCGTTGCAGACCCTCACCAGCCCGGCAATGGCACGGGCTTTCGACCTGGGCAAGGAAGACCCGCGGCTGCGCGACCGCTACGGCCGGCACCTGTGGGGTCAGAGTTGCCTGCTCGCCCGCCGACTCGTCGAGGCCGGGACAGCGGTCGTGACCATCGACGCCCTGAGTCCCGAGCTAAGCCGGCCCATCTACTTCAGCTGGGACGATCACGCCAACGCCCAGAACGGCTGGGACCTCGCCAAGGGCATGCGCTGGCGCGCTCCCTTCCTGGACCAGTCCCTGTCGGCCTTGATTGAGGATATTTACGACCGCGGATTAGATCGAAAGGTGCTGATCGTCGCCCTGGGCGAGTTCGGCCGGACACCGCGACTGAGCCACAGCAACGGCTGCCTCGGCCGCGATCACTGGCCGGACGCCTTGTGCGCCCTGGTCAGCGGCGGCGGGCTGCGGACAGGGCAGGTGGTCGGTTCGACGACGGCCAAGGGCGAGCACCCCAAGGAACGACCGCTGACACCGAAGGATTTGCTGGCCACCCTGTACCAGCACCTGGGAGTCGACCCCCGCTACAGCTTCAAAGACCTGAGCGGGCGCCCGATCCCCATCCTGGGCGAGGGAGAACCGATCCGCGAACTCCTCTGAGACCCGAAGAAAAGATGGCGCGCCAGGCCCCGCTCCCGCACTGATAATAGGAGTATCAGCGGGAGGGCCGACTCATGGGCAGCGCGCAACTGACGGGTTTCCTTCGTCACCTTCACAGCCTGACGAACCCCGAGGGCTCAAGCGAGCCGCCGGACGCCGAGTTGCTCGGGCGCTTCGTCGCCCGGCGTGACGAGCCAGCGTTCACGCTGCTGGTACGCCGGCACGGGCCGATGGTCCTCGGCGTCTGCCGGCGCGTACTGGGTAACGAGCACGACGTCGAGGACGCCTTCCAGGCCACCTTCCTCACCCTGGCACGCAAGGCGGGCTCCATCAGCAACCGAGCATCGCTGGGCGGCTGGCTGCACGCGGTCGCCCGCCGGACCGCCATCCGGGCGAGGGCGGCAGCAGCACTCCGCCGCCGGCACGAGCAGGCTGTGCGTGAATCGCGACCGGAAGACTTCATCACCGCCGTCGCCTGGCGGGAGTTGCAACCGCTCCTCGACGAGGAGGTCGGGCGTCTGCCGGAGAGGTATCGCCTCCCCTTCCTCCTCTGTTACCTGGAAGGTCAGACCTATCGCGCCGCGGCCCGGCACCTGAACTGTCCCGTCGCCACCGTCTCGCGGCGGCTGGCGCAGGCACGAGCGCTACTGCGCCAGCGGCTCATTCGCCGCGGGCTGACACTCCCCACGGGGGTCCTGGCCTTGGCCCTCGCGCAGCATGCGGCGCCGGCCGCACTACCTCGTCCGATGGTGTCGCGAGCGGTCCGTGTCTCGCTGTCCGCCGCCCCCGGGAGGGTGGCTGGCCTCGTCGACGTCAAAGGGGTACACGCTGGGGTCGGCTGGCGGGCCGCTGCCCTGGGCCTGCTGCTGACCCTGTCGGCGCTCGGCGCCGGCCTCGCCGCCGTCGCCTATCCCGCTTGCTCCCCGGACGACAAGAAACCACCCGAACGAACAAGCTCCTCGCCGGACCGGAAAACGGGACCATCGTCCGGCGCCGAGGAGAAGACCGGCCCTCGCGCCGGCACGGACGTCGTGGTTAGCGGGCGCGTGCTCGGCAGCGGGGACCGGCCGCTGGTCGGGGCGGACGTCGTTCTCATCGGCCAACCGACGTATCGGCCGGGCACCTGGATCGGTTCTCCTGCTGCCGAAGTGTTGGCCCGTGGCAGGGCGAATGACCAGGGCCAGTTTCGGCTGTCAGGGCCGCGCGGCCAAGGGCGAGGTTACTACGGCCTGGCAGTGCTGGCGAGCGGCCGGGGGCACGGCCTGGGCGGACAGGCCCTCAACCCTGCCTCGCGCCGCCAGGAGACGACCGTCCGGCTCGGCCGGGAGGTGGTCCTGCGCGGCCGCGTCATCACTCTGGAAGGAGTTGGCGTCGAAGGGGCAAAACTCCGCATCACCCGGCTTGACCAGGGTGGACAAAAGGTCGACGGTCTCACCTTGCGCGAACCGGCCGCCGCGACGTCCCTGTGGCCGGCCCCGCTGACGACCGACAACCAGGGGCGGTTCACCCTGCGCGGCCTCGGTCCGGGGTTGCGCGTCACCCTGGAAGTCCACGACGACCGCTTCGCTCGGCAGCGCCTGTCTCTGGACACCAGCGCGGCGAAGGCCGACGCACCGCCGTTCGCTCTCGCTCCTGCGCGCGTCCTCCTGGGGGAGGTGACGGGTCAGGACAGCGGACGGCCGATAGCCGGTGCCCGCGTTGTCGCCGACACCGGGGTCGACGAGGGCTACGTGGGCGTCGAGATCGTCAGCGGGGTGACGGATCGCCGGGGGCGATTTCGCCTGATCCCGTATCCGCGCCGCGCCGTCACGCTCACCATCTACGGCCCGGAGGGCGAGCCGTACCTTCCCTTCCGCAAGCGCGTGGTCTGGGGCGTGACCACGATCAAGGAGGAGGTCAAGGCCACCCTGCCGCGCGGGGTGCTGGTGCGCGGCACGGTCACCGAGGCGGCCTCGGGGACGGCCGTCGCCGGTGCCGTCGTGACATACCGTCCCCGCGCCGACAACAAGGCCGCCCTCGCGTCCCTGGCGCAGACGGCCCTCGCCCGAGAGACGGTCGTCCTGAGCGAGCCCGACGGCTCCTTCCGGTTGCCGGTCCTGCCCGGCCCGGGGCACGTCCTCCTCAAGGGCCCGACCGGCGACTTCGTCCAGGTCGAGACAACCGCCGGCGAGCTGGACAGCGGCAAGCCCGGCTCGACGCGCTACTACCCGGACGCGCTGGCCGCCCTCGACCTGAAGCCAGGGACCGGCCCGCATGACGTCAAGGTGACGCTGCGACGCGGGGTGACCGTGCGCGGGCAGGTCGTCAAGCCGGACGGCAAGCCAGCGGGCAAGGGGGTGGTCGTCTGCCGTACCTTCACCTATGGCGGCATCACCTTCTACGAGAGCCGGATGGAGTTCCGCGACGGGCAGTTCGAGTTGAAGGGCCTCGACCCCACGAAGACCTACCCCGTCTTCTTCCTCGACGGCGACAACGGGCTCGGAGCGGTCGTGGAAGTGTCCGGCGGGGCACCCGCGAGAGCGGGTCGGGCTGGAAAGCCGGTGACCGTCCTTCTGGCGCCGTGCGGGTCGGCCACAACGAGGCTGATTGACCAGGCCGGCCGCCCCTTCGCCGAACACAGGCAGCTGTCCGCGCGGCCCGTGATGTACCTCACGCTGATCGTCACGCCGGGTGCCGCACCTGCTCAACGCGAGGAAGTCCAGGCCGATTCGATCCGCGTGCTCAACATGGTCTCGTACTTCCACGTCCGCACCGACGCCCAGGGACGGATCACGTTCCCCCTGCTCATCCCCGGGGCGACGTACCGCCTGCTGGCCTCCGAGGGGACCAAGGGCTTCTGTAACAAGCTCGAGATCCGCGTCGAGCCGGGCCAATCGCTGAAGTTGCCCGACGTGGTCATCGAGCGCCCCCAGTGACGCGCCGCTTGCGGCAGGGGATTCATCCCCTGCCAGGCGGCGCGAACGCGAAGCCGCAAGCGGCAGAAAGTTGGCACTTCCCTCCCCGCTCGGGACTCTATTACGCTGGAGACGGCGACATCCGAGCGAGGAGTACGAACATGGCTACGATCCAGGCAGACATCGTCCTGCACCACCTGCGCGAACTGGCGACCGACCGCGGCTCTCAGCCGCTCGATAGCGAGTTACTGGATCGCTTCAGGAGCGGACACGAAGCAGCCGCATTCGAGGTCCTGGTGCGCCGGCACGGGCCGCTCGTCCTGGGCGTCTGCCGGCGCGTCCTCGGCAATCCCCACGACGCGGAGGACGCCTTTCAGACAACATTCCTCACCCTGGCGCGACAAGCCTCCTCGGTGGGTCGACGCGGCGCCGTCGCGGGCTGGCTGTATCGCGTCGCCTACCACACCGCCCTGCGAGCAAGGGCGCGGGAGGCGACCCGCTCCCAGCGCGAACACCAGGCCCCGACGCGCCCACCCGCTGACCCCCTTGACGAGGTGACGGGCCGCGAACTGCTGGCGGTGCTCGATGAGGAGTTGCAGCGCCTCCCGGAACGATTTCGCATCCCGCTCGTCCTCTGTTACCTGGAAGGTCGGACGCGCGACGAGGCGGCCCGCGCGCTGGGCTGGTCGTTGCGGACGCTGAAACGGCGGCTGGAGGAGGGGCGCAACCGCCTCCGTGAACGGCTGGGACAGCGCGGGCTCGGACTGCCGGGGGTGCTGCTGGCGACGGGCGTGGCGCAGCAAGCACGGGCGACGGTCCCGCGGATGCTGGTTGCCAACACGGTCCGGACCGCGCTGGGCAAAGCGGTCGAAGCGCCGGCGACCGTGCTGACCGGCGCTGGGCTGCGAGCGGCGCCTGCGGCGAGGGCGAAGGCACTCGCCGCGGTCCTGCTGGTCGCGGGGCTCGTCGCGGTCGGGGGCGCCGGGCTATTCGGTGACCGGGCCAATGCCCAACGCCCCCCCGCCCTGTCTGCCCCCCCGTCCCTGGCAGGTGCGCCAGTCGTCAAGCCGGAGAAGCCAAAAGCGGTGCAAAAGGAGACGGTCGTCGACGTGCGCATCCTTGGCACGGACGGCAAGCCGCTGGCCGGCGCCGACGTGGCCCTGGTCGGTCTCTGGCTCCCCCCGCGACGCGACGAGGGCTACAAGGATGAGATTGTCGACCGCGGCAAGACCGATAACGAGGGGCGCTTGCGCGTGAAGGTCCAGGCCCCGCTGGATCGATTCCACTGGCTGCACGTCCTGGCCGGTGCCAGACGGCACGCCTTCGGCTGGCAGCGTGTTTACCAGGTCGATGAGCACGGCGTGGGGAAAGTGGAACTGTTCCTGCTGGCCGAGCAAGTCCAGACGGGACAGCTGATCGATTTACAGGGACAGCCCGCGGCGAAGGTCACTGCCCGTGTCCTGCGCGTGATGAAGTCGGCCGGCCCGCGTCAGCCCGGCGACCTCTTCGCCGCGACCCAGGCCCGGCAGACCGCGTATGACTTCCCGGAGAAGTTCTCCCGCAAGGACTGGCCCTCCTGGCCCGAGTCGGTGACGACGGACGCCAAGGGCCGCTTCAGACTGCGTGGCCTCGGCGACGGTCAGGAGGTCGACCTGCTCATCGACGATGATCGCTTCGCCCGGCAGGAGTTGGTCGTACGGGTCGGCGAAAAGCAGATGCCGGCGCTGACGCTGGCCGCGGCCCAGCGCCTCGAGGGCCACGTCATCCTCGAGGACACAAAGGAGCCCGCCGCCGGGGGCTGGCTGGTCATCTCGTCGTTCATCGAGCGGCGCATGTTCGAGACGTCCTTCTATCACCGCTCCGGCAACACGGTGGTTGGCAAGTCCGACGCTCGCGGCCGGTTCCGTCTCAATCTCTACCCGGGCGAGACGGTACACGTGCAAGCGTTCTCCCCCACCGGGCAACCGTACCTTGGCGTCGCCCAGGGCCTGCGCTGGCCGAAGGGGGCGGTTCGGCAGGAGACCGCAATCACGCTGCCGCGCGGCGTGCTGGTGCGCGGCACGATCACCGAAACGCCATCCGGTAAGCCGGTCGATCAGGCGGAGGTCTACTACGTCCCGCAGCAGGAAGACAACCCCGGCCGGCGCAGCGGTCTGCTGGTCGGCAGCTATCACAAGGCCTACAGCAAGCTCGACGGCAGTTTCCAGCTCGTCGTGCCGGCAGGACGGGGCCGGCTGCTGATCGCGGGCCCAACGGCGGACTTCACCAAGCAGGTGGTCGGCGGGCAGGAGCTTGCCGCCGGCAAGTCGGGCGGGCGGCGCCACTACCACCACGGGGTTGTCGCCCTCGATGTCACGCTGAAAGACCGCGTCAAGGACGTCAAGGCGACGCTAACGCGCGGCGTCACCCTCAAGGGCCGCGTCGTCGGCCCCGACGGCAAGCCGGTCCGCGGAGTGGTCCTGTTCGCCCCCGGCGACCTCGTGCCTCCCTCCAACTCGCTGCACGCCGGTGTACCGCCGGAGAGCAACTATTCTCCGCTGCTGCTCGACGGTGATACCTTCGAGCTGCCAGGCTGCGACCCGGACCGGACGTACCGACTCTCTTTTGTCGACGCAGGCGCCGAGGAGTTGACGATCATGCAGCCCCGGCCGGGCGCCCGCTTGGCCGGACGCGGGCATCAGGGGACGGTCGACGCGTCGACCGGCAAGCTCGGCGCCGTGATCGAGGTAGTGCCCGGCAGGCTCGGCGGCAAGCCAGTCACAGTCAAGCTACGGCCGTGCGGCTCAGCGAAGTTGCGCCTGGTCGATGCGAAGGGCCAGCCGGTGCGGGCACAGGTCGGGCTGGAGCTGCTGGTCCAGCCGGGACCGTCGCTGAAGAAGGCGGTGCAGAAAAAGGTGCTTGGTGCAGAGGCGGCCCTCGCGACCGCCACCGTCATCACACCGGACATCGAGGGCAAGCTGACCTTCAAGGGCCTTGTTCCCGGAGCGAAGTATCGCGTGAAGGTCTTCAAGGGCGAGGTCGGCGTGTACGAGATCGCCGTCGAGAAAGACTTCACGGCGGAGGAGGGCAAGGAGCTGAAGCTGGGAGACCTCGTCATTCCCGAGGACAAGTAAGGGTCCGTTCCCGAACCCCCCGGCCCTCTCTCCGCTTCGGGGAGGGCGGAAAGACACGTGTCGCGAATCCGCTGAGGAGTGGTCATGAGCAAGCAAGACCCGTGGGCGCCGTTTGTCCCCACGCCGGAAGCCCCGTGGGACCTCGACAAGGTTGCCCACCTGCACCGCCGCGCCGGGTTCGGTGCCACGCGGGCCGAGTTGCTGCGCGACGTCAAGGACGGCCCGAAGGCCAGTGTCGATCGGCTCCTGTCGTCGTCCGCGGCCGATGCCGACCCGGAGCAGGTCGTCGCGAGCCTGAAGCGCGGCGTACTCGACTCCGGCGACGGGGAGCGGCTGAAAGCATGGTGGTTGTACCAGATCCTGTATGGAGCCGATCCGTTGCGCGAGAAGCTGACGCTGTTCTGGCACAGTCACTTTGCCACCAGCGACCGCAAGGTGCAGAGCGTGCCGCTGATGCTGGAGCAGAACGAGACGCTCCGCTGCCACGCTCTCGGAGCGTTTGCCGACCTTCTGAACGCAATGATTGCCGACCCGGCGATGCTCGTCTGGCTCGACGGGGCAACCAGCCGCAAGGAGAAGCCGAACGAGAACTTCGGCCGCGAGTTCCTCGAGTTGTTCACGCTCGGCGTCGGCCACTACACGGAGAAGGACATCCGCGAGGCGGCGCGGGCGTTCGCCGGCTGGGTGCGTGAGGGCCGCGACTTCCGCCGCGGCGACGTCTTCCGCCTCGATCCCGCGCAGGTCGACGACGGCGAGAAGACGTTCCTCAACCAGACCGGCCGCTGGAAGCCGGCCGACATTGTCCGCATCACGCTGGAGCAGCCCGCCTGTGCCGACTTCCTGTGCCGCAAGCTGTACCGCTTCCTTGTGAGCGAGGCGAAGCAACCGCCGGAGCGGATCGGCCCGCTCGCCAAGGAGTTGCGAAAGAGCAAATATGCCATCCGGCATGTCGTGAGTGTGATCCTGCGCTCGCACCACTTCTATGCCAAGGAGAATCGCCGCCAGCGCGTCGCCGGGCCGGTCGAGTGCAGCGCGGGTCTGCTGCGCGTGCTGGAGATGCCGCGGGCCGACGTGCGGCTGCTGGCGCTGGCAGCGGCCTGTGCGCGGCAAGGGCAGGACCTGTTCCATCCGCCGAGCGTCAAGGGCTGGGATGGCGGACGGACATGGCTGAACAGCGCCACCGTTCTGGAGCGCGGCAACTGGGCCAACGATCTCGTCTGGGGCAACGAGGACCAGGGCATTCGGTCCTACGACCCGCTGGCCTGGGCGAAACGGCACGGTATTGCACCGAGCAAGACCGCCGCGGCCCTGCTTGGCCTGCTGCTGCAGCAAGACGTCGATGCGAAGGACCGTGACCTGATCCTGCGCACCGGCCGCGACGGCAGCCCCGCCGCCCTGCGAAAAGCGCTGCAACTGATCCTGCACTGCCCGGAGTACCAACTCGCTTGAGGAGATCGATCATGCAACCAACCCGCCGCGACTTCCTGGGCCTGGGGACTTCCCTGCTGGCCTGTGGCAGCACCGTACCGCTCTTCCTCGCCCGGTCGGGGGCGGCCCTCGCCGCGACGCCCGACACGAAAGGCCGCCTCCTCGTCGTCGTCCAGCTTGACGGCGGCAACGATGGCCTCAACACCGTCGTCCCGCACCGCGACGACGAATACCGCAAGAGACGACCCAGGCTTCACCTCGCCAGCGCCCGACTGCACAAGGTCGACGACCGCATCGGCTTGCATCCCGCGTTGACCGGCTTCGCGCGGCTGCTCGATCAGCAGCGGCTGGCGATCGTACAGAGCGTCGGCTACCCGAACCCGAACCGCTCGCACTTCGAGTCGATGGCGATCTGGCACACGGCACGGCTGGCGTCGAAGGCCGACACGCCGGGCTGGCTGGCGCGCTACCTCGGCGCCCGAGCCACTGCACCCGGCGGCGACGCACCGGCCCTGCACGTCAGCAACACCCTGCTGCCGCAGGCCCTCGCAGGCGGGCAACGTCAGGTGCCGTCGCTGGAGAGCCTGGAGCAGTTCCGCCGCCGTCTCGGCGTCCCCGAGTCGGCCGGGACGAAGGACCAGCGCACTGCTCTCGACACGGTCGGCACCCGGCCGCGCGGCGGTCCCGGCTCCCTCCTCGAGTTCGTCCAGCGCTCGCAGGTGCTTACGTATTCCAGCAGCGCCCGACTGGAGGAAGTCGTCAAGAGCAAGGCCGGCTCGGACGGCTATCCAGAGTTCTACGGTCTGGCAAGGCGACTGCGGCTGATCGCGCAGCTCATCAAGGCGGGTCTGACGACGCGTCTCTATTACACACAACTCGACGGTTTCGACACGCACGCCAACCAGCTCGGCACCCACGACGGTTTGCTTCGCGAAGTGAGCGACTCGCTGCGTTCCTTCGTCGACGACCTGGGCAAGTCGGGGGACGCCGGCCGCGTGCTGGTGCTGGTCTTTTCGGAGTTCGGGCGTCGTCTTTCGGAGAACGCCAGCGGTGGGACCGACCACGGCACCGCCGCCCCGGTGTTCCTGCTCGGACCGGGCGTCAAGGCGGGGCTGCACGGTCCGCATCCGGACCTGCGTGACCTCGCTGACGGCGACCCGAAGCACGCCATCGACTTCCGCCGCGTCTACGCCACGCTCCTCGACGACTGGCTCGGCTGTCCGAGCGAGGGCATCCTTGGCGAGAAGTTCACTTCACTTCCCATCCTCCGCACCGGGCGAAGCTGAGCGACCACACCCCCGCGGGGACCGACGCGCCAGCGAGGAGATTAGCCCGACGCGCCAGCGAGGAAACCAGTGTCCCTCGTTGGCGCGTCAGGCAGGTTCCGCGTCGGCGGGTATCGGACGCCCGTCACACCGGCTTCCGTTGCGGCAATGGGTAGTCCATGATCTCCATGAGGAGGTCCAGTTCCGAGGGCGGCTCCAGCAGTGGCACCAGGTTCGGCAGCGAGTAGTAGTCACCGCTCAAGTCGAACGTCGTCACCGCCAACCCCGCCCGCTTGCACTGGTCCTGCAAACGCGTCGAGCTGTCCGGCACGCGCACGATGCACACGGTCGGGTCGGCCTGCAGCTCGCGCTTGTAACGCAGCAGGCTCTCCACGAAGTACGGCGGGTCGTACTCCTCCTCGTCGGTGACCATCACGATCGACTCGACGACCTGCTTCTTGCGGCGCATCATCTCCAGGGCCACGCCGCACGACGTCATGCCGTTGGCCGTGATGCCCGCAAATGCCTTGTGC
>JACOUH010000076.1 GCA_016177925.1 Planctomycetota bacterium
AACTGAAAGTCGAGGCGAAGAGCAAGGGCGCGGGTGGCACTGCTCTTCCCCGCCCCGGCCGGACCGTCAATGGTGATGATCATGAGTTGCCCGCTCGCCGCCCGGAGGAGGCCGCTGTCGTTGATAGAAAGCGTCGCAATTCCCGGCGGACGCGGCAAGGGGAGCAAGAGAAAAAGTCACGGCCCGCGGCAGATACCCCTCCGCAGGCCGTGACTTTTTCGCAGAACTCGATCGTCAGTCGACCACCGCGAGGATGTCCTCCTCGGTCATGATGAGGTACTCCTCGCCGTCGATCGTCACCTCGTTGCCGGCGTAGGAGCTAAACAGCACGCGGTCGCCCTCCTTGACCTGGAAGGCGGCGCGTTTGCCGTTGTCCATCAGTTTGCCTTCGCCAAGACTCAGCACCTTGCCCTGGCGCGGCTTCTCCTTGGCGGTGTCCGGCAGGACAATGCCGCCGGGCGTCTTCTCCTCGGCCTCCAGACGCTTGACCACGATCTTGTCGTTCAGCGGTACGACCTTCATTTTCGATCCACTCCTTGATGTTCAATCTGCTCCCCGTGGGGAGAACTGTGCGGGACCCCTCCCCCCGCCCCCTCCCCGAAGCGGAGAGGGGGAGCAGAAGGGTTTTCTTCCCCTCTCCTTGCAGGGGAGGGGGCGGGGGGAGGGGTTGTTGAAACAGGCGTCTACCCCTTCGTCTCGTCCGCCGCCTCGCCGCCGAGCAGTTCGCCGTAGTGGCGCACCAGGGCCCGGCCCACGGTGTACAGCACGACCCCCTTGCTGACCGGCTTGTGCAGGACGCTGTAAGCGTGGGCCTGGCAGGCCTGGCGGATCAGGCTGGCGGTCGCGTCGGCGGTCACCAGGATGCAAGGCAGCATCGCATTGATCTGGTGCATCAACCGCAGCGCTTCCAGTCCCGTCATCCGCGGCAGGTGCATGTCCAGGAGGGCCAGGTGGACCGTCGCCGCGCGCACCAGATCGACCGCCTCCTCGCCCGAGGACGCCAGCAGCGTCCGGAAGCCCTGCGGCTCGACGATCTCACGCAGCGCCTCCCGGCAACCGGTGTCATCGTCGGTGATCAGGATGTTGTAGCTTTCGCGTGTCCTATTCATGCCGCGCACCTCTCGGCCCGCGCACCTCTGGCGAGGCTGGCCGGCGGCAGAATAATGCTGACCGTTCTCACTGCTCGTTTCGCTGCAAACGTCGTACCACCACCAGCAGACGATCAGCCTGGTCGCTCTAACTCATTGTCTCAGTAGAGCATCGGCCCGTCGAAAAATCAAGACGGCCGCTGCCCTCCCACGCCCGGACGGCTCGGACTGCCACACCCGGCGACACCCTCTGCCAATGTGACAGGAAGACCCGTAGCCGCGTTCGCCAGAGCGCGGGCGTCCTGCCCCCCGCGTTCGCCAGAACGCGGCTACAGGGGACGGGGGCTTTTTCTGGCTGTCATCTGGTGATCGTTCTCACTCGTCTCTATAATAACCAATTAGCCCTCTCGCAGAGAGTGCGCCCGCGTGGGCGTGCCGAGAGGCGGAAACCTCTTTTCTCTCCACAGTCGGGGCGATGGAGGCACGGGGTGCCAGGACGTCCCGGCCCGTCGTACCCAGGGACATTCGCTTCATGGTCAATCGCAATCTTCTGTCGCAGTTCGAGCTGCCCGAGGAGGAACTCCAGCAGGAACTCCAGGCCGTCTTCGCCGAGCCCGAAAGCGGCGGCTCCGTCACCAACTGGCTCCCCGAGGAGACGCAGCCCTTCGAGGTCAACAAGATCATCAACGGCCGCGTCATGCACGTGGCCGGCGACGACGTGGTCATCGACGTCGGCTACAAGTCCGAGGGCGTCATCCCTCTCAACGAGTGGTACGACGAGGGAGTCGACAAGGTCGTGCCGCCGCAGCCCGGCGATCCCGTCCAGGTCCTCCTCGAGGCCGTCGAGGACGAGTCGGGTGCCATCGTCCTGTCGTATCGGAAGGCGAAGCGTCAGAAGGAATGGGAATCGGTCATCAACCGGCACAAGGAGGGCGACGTTGTCAGCGGCATGGTCACCCGCAAGATCAAGGGCGGCCTGCTCGTCAACATCGGCGTCAACGTCTTCCTGCCGGCCAGCCAGGTCGACATCCGCCGCCCGCCCGACATCGGCGACTACATCGGCCGCACCATCGAGTGCAAGATCCTCAAGATCGACGAGGCCCGCCGCAACATCGTCGTCTCACGCCGCAAGCTCCTCGAAGACCAGCGCGAGGACATGAAGAAGAAGCTCCTGGCCGAGATCGAGCCGGGCCAGGTTCGCAAGGGCGTCGTCAAGAACATCGCCGACTTCGGTGCCTTCGTCGACCTGGGCGGCATCGACGGCCTGCTGCACGTCTCCGATATCACCTGGAGTGGACGTGTCAGCAACCCGCGCGATCACCTGCACATCGACCAACAGCTCGAGGTCTACGTCCTCTCCGTTGACAAGGAAAAGGAAAAGATAGCCCTGTCGCTCAAGCACAAAACGCCGAGCCCGTGGCAGGGCGTCGAGGCGAAGTACCCGGTCAACAGCCGGCACAAGGGTGAGGTCGTCAACCTGACCAGCTACGGGGCCTTCGTCCGCCTCGAACCGGGCATCGAGGGACTCGTCCACATCAGCGAGATGAGCTGGAACAAGCGCCTGAACCACCCCAGCGAGATGGTCCGTCCCGGCGACGCGGTGGAAGTGCAGGTTCTGAACATCAACAAGGAGAAGCAAGAAATCAGCCTGTGGATGAAGCAGGTCCAGCCCAATCCCTGGGACAAGGTCGTCGAGAAGTATCCGCCCGGCACCATCGTCGAGGGCGAGGTCCGCAACCTCACCAACTACGGCGCCTTCGTCGAGATCGAGGAGGGCATCGACGGCCTGCTGCACGTCTCCGACATGAGCTGGATCAAGAAAGTCGCTCATCCCTCCGAGGTCGTCAAGAAGGGCGACAAGGTCCGCTGCCAGGTCCTCTCGGTCGATCAGGAGCGCAAGCGGATCGCGCTGGGTCTGAAGCAGCTCAAAGGCGATCCGTGGGAGGGGGACATCCCGGGCCGCTATCGCCCCGGCGATCTGAAGACGGGCAAGGTGACCAAGCTGACCAACTTCGGGGTCTTCGTCGAACTGGAGGAGGGGCTGGAGGGACTCTTGCACATCTCGGAGCTGGCCGACCACAAGGTGGAAAGCCCCGAGGACATCGTCAAGGTCGGCGACAGCATCGAAGTCCGCGTCCTGCGCGTCGACGCGGCCGAGCGCAAGATTGGCCTGTCACGCAAACGCCTCCACGAGGGACCCAGCGAGGAGGGCGGGGAGGAGGAACCGGCCGGTCCCACCCCGAGCCCGCAGCGACCCCAGCGCGAGTTGCGTGGCGGCACCGGAGCCGGTGGCGGGAAGCTCTTCAACGTCCCAACCAAGCCGCAGGACGAGTGACCGCTTCGCCCGACGCGCAAGCGAGGAACAGGTCAACCTCGCTCGCGCTTCGGGCTAAGCGGCAGGAACGACGGATGCGCCGATTTTCGCCCCTGTTCGGTGGGGGATTGACGAACGGGGAACAGCGGTTGCTCGTCGCATGACAGGCCGCTGCCGCACGGCAGCGGGACCTTGGCCCTGGACGGGTGGAGGGCCTGGGGCGGGCGAGACGATACCTGATCTGGGCTGCATCGGTTGCCAGAAAGTTGAGGCGGGGGCGAAGAAGGGCGGACGGATTCTGCCGGGAACGTATCTTTGTTCCTCCTGGAGCGTGGCATTCGGGCACGGCCTGACGTAAGCTTTCTGAGGATTAGATCACCTAGACGCGCTGGAACACTCCCCATGACACGACCGCGCCGCCTACGGAGCGATTCGGTCCAGTCGCCACTGGAAACGTACCTCCGCGAGATCAATGAAACCCCCCTTCTCAGTGCTGAGGAAGAGAAGGAACTGGCCTACCGCATCGAGGATGGCGATAGTGAGGCGCGCGACCGCATGGTCCGGGCCAACCTGCGCCTGGTGGTGAACATTGCACGCAGTTACACCGGCAAGGGCCTGGGGCTGCAGGACCTGATCGAGGAAGGGAACCTGGGACTCTTGCGGGCGGTCGAGGGCTTCGACCCATCGATGAACACCCGCTTCAGCACCTACGCGAGTTACTGGATCAAGCAGTCGATCAAGCGGGCCCTGGTCAACACCGCCAAGACGATCCGCATCCCGGCCTACATGGTTGAGTTGCTGGCGAAGTGGCGGCGAGCAACGAGCAAGCTCCAGGAGGAGCTGGGCCGCCCGCCGACCCAGGAAGAGGTGGCTCGCAGTCTGAACCTGCCGAAGAAGAAGCTGAACATCATCAAGAAAGCGATCCGCGTTTACAACTCGGCGCCGCAGTCCGACCACGCCGAATCCGGCTTCTCGCTCGACGAGATGATCATGGACGGTAACACCAAGACGCCGGACACTGAGATGGTCGAAGCGGACGACCTGCACCACGTGCTCGACCTGCTGGAGAAGATGGACAAGCGCGAGGCGACGGTGCTGCGGATGCGTTTTGGCCTCGATGATGAGGAGCCGAAGACGCTGAAAGAGATCGGCGAGCGCCTGGGACTGACACGCGAGCGTGTACGGCAGATCGAGAGCGAGGCGCTGTCGAAGCTGAGCGAGAGCATGCACGCTGACTGAGTCCGCGTCGGAACCCCACCAGCCCGACGCGCCAGCGAGGGATACCTATTCCTCGCAGGCGCGTCGGGCTGGTTGCATTGTGGCACAGCGCGACCCTGTTCAGGTCGGTTAACCCGCGGCGCTAACCCCGCTAACGCGCCGATGCGCCTGTTCCCCCGCCTGGCTGCTGGCGCGAGGGGCCGAGACATTCCGGAGACTGCTTGTCCCAGCGTTTCGCGTCTCGAACCCGGTGAGAGGAGGCGAGAGCGCCGATCGGCACGGCATTTTCACGGGGGATTCAAACGAGCGGACCGTTGCCGGGGAGCAAGTCGCTCGCCTGCCCGTTGAAGGGCGTCTCTGTCTCGGTGGACCGTCACCCTTCTCCCCTCGGCCCGCGGAGTCCCCCCGCGGGCTTTTTTTGTCGGCACCCGCCCGCCTACAACTACAGAAGGAGCAAATGAGGCCAGCCCAGGGCGCACGGGCAGGGGGAACCAACATGTGGATCGGCTGGTTGATCGCCGGCGCGGCGCTGATCGCCTTCCTGGGGCTGATGCTGCTGGTGGGCTACTTGGGCACGCGGCCGCTGTCGGTCGAGGAAGCACGACGTCAGTTTCAGCAGCAGCGCGAACATCTGGAGGCGAAGTTCTACCACCTCGCCGCATCATCGGGCCGGCCGCGAGGGCTGCGCTGGGTGGAGTGCGAGTGGGACGATCGATTTGCCCTGGCGCGCGACCGGCGGACAGGACAGCTCGCCGTTCTGGTCGGCATCACCGTTCGTTTCGAGGCGATCGAGGGCAGCGAGATGGAGGGCTTGCCCGCGGTCGGCAACTTGCGCAACGCCTCGGCGGTCTTCTTCCACGAGCGGGGCTACTGGCTCGCGACCGGCCGCGCCGTCTTCAACCTCAGCCCCGACGAGGTCCTCGAGCGCTTCAACCAGCAGTTCGAGCGCGTCCAGGCCAGCTAAAGCGCTCAGCGCTCTGGCTCTGCGCCCTGCCGGCGCTGGCGCACCTCGGGCAGTGGATACTCCATCAAAGAGATTCCGAGAGTAGGGATTTCCTGCAGGCGACGCCAGCCGCGCGTCACGCGCGCTTCCTCTTCGGCCACCCAGGCAGGGTCGAGCGACTGCTTGGCGAACGGGCCCTCGCAGGGCACGGGCTCGAAGGACGGGTCCACGATATACTGCGCCAGCGCCGGGTTGCAGCGGATATGTCGCTCCGGCGAGACGGGCAGCCATCCCGGGTCGACCTCGCCGAGGACGTAGCGCAAGTAGAGGTCGGACTCGGTGATGCCCTCGACCTCCTTGCCGCAGACCTCGCACAGGTAGCCTTGCTCACACTTCGCCATTGCTCTCCTGTCCTGCCCCCTTGCCGCTTGCGGCTTTGCACCGAGGTGGCTTCACCGTCTCGGTGCAGCGCCAATGGGCTGTCCGCCGAAGACAACACGATCGTCTTTCAGCAGCCAGCGGATGATGAGTTCGCGCTCGACGTCGCTGAGCTGAATGATCCTCCCGTGGGCCTTTTCGATCTTTGTCCGCTCGTCGATCCGTCTTCTCTCAGTGGGTTTGACCTGGTCAAGCATCGCCTGGCGCGACATGTCGATCTCCATGCGGACCATGTCGGCCGTTACTCCTTCCAGGTCGCGGAAAGCGGGCATGGCGTTGTTCTTGCCGTAGCGGCTGCGACTGTAGGGCGCCATGATCATGATACGCAGCCAGTCTGACCCGCCATAGCCGGTCAGGTCGGGCCCCTTCCGGCCTCCTTCACCTTCGTAGGCATGACACTCCGCACACCCCCGGCCAGCCTGATTCTCCTTCGTCTGGAGTCTGAACTTCGCGTGCCCTTCTTTGAACCAAGCTTCCTTCGCGTCCTTCGAGCCTCGCCGTGGGTGGGATGCCAGCCAGCGGGCGATTACTTTGAGGTCGTTCAAGTCCTCCTCGCGCTGCTTTTTCTCCGCATCCCCAAGTTTCTTCACCTCCTCAGGAGGCTTTCCCACATCCGGGAACCCGGTTTCGATGGCCTCTTTCATAGCCTCCAGCCCCGTGCGGCCAAAGAAGGCCTTGTCTCCAGGATTGACCAAAAGGCGGTAGATCCATTCTTCGGTTCCGAAGCCCTTGAGATCCGACGCTGTCGGCTTGGGGTCCGACGGCGTCGGCTTCTCCGGCTTGAAGTCGTCCCCGTGCGTATGACAGACGGCGCAGTTCTGCTGGAACAGTTTGCGGCCCTCGGTCATCGGGTCGCGCGCCAGCAGCCTGCCGGCGCCCTCGGCCGGGATACCGTCGCGCGCGGCATTGACCGCTCGCTCGGCGAGGGCATCGGCGTCTTTCATCTGCTTGCGGTATGCGTTCGCCTTGTCCGTGTCGGCCCGGTCCTCCTGGATGGCAAGGAATGTCAGTGCCGAGACCCCCAGGAGCAGTGCTCCCACCACGATCACCCCGAAAACGTGTCCGAACGGTCGCATTCGACCGTATCCCAGCAACGGCAGTAGCGCCAGAAGCACGAGGACGCCGTTGGGGATGAGGACGGTGCCGATGATCTCCTGGCTGCCCTCGAAATACTTCAAGAGCTGGAACAGGAACAGGAAATACCACTCGGGCCGGGCCGGATAGTCGGTCGCCGGGTTGGCCGGGGCGTCGAGGTTGGCGCCCTTGCCGTCGCGGCCCGCGTGCGCCCAGCGGTCGTAGGCACTCACCTCGTTCGGCTTCCAGTCATCGATCTTGTTGCCCTGGCCGTAAAGGACCAGACCGATCATCACGGCGAAGATGAGGAGGGAGACGAGCAGGTCGCGGAAAGCCTGGTCGGGCCAGAACCAGCCCTCCCCTTCGGCCTTCTTCGGTGCCGTCACGCCGTGGCGACGGAACACCACCAGGTGAAGGATGATAAACACGATCACCAAGACCGGCAAAATGGCGACGTGCAGAGCGAAGAAGCGCGTCAGCGTGGCGTGGCCGTAGTCGGGGCCGCCGACGATGATCTTCTGCAGCCACTGACCGACGCCGGGGATGTTGCCGGCGATGTTGGTCGCCACCTGCGTCGCCCAGTAGCCTTTCTGGTCCCACGGCAGCAGGTAGCCGGTCAGGCTCAGCGCCAGTACCAGGCCGAGCAATACCAGGCCCAACCACCAGTTAACCTCGCGCGGCGGCAGATGCGCCCCGGCGATGACTACTTGCAGCATGTGCAGGCCGAGGAGCACTACCATCGTCTGCGATCCGAAATGGTGCAACCCACGGATGAACCAGCCGAATTCCATCTGGTACTGGATGTAATAGACACTCCCCCAGGCGGTGCTGTCGCCGGGGCTGTAGGCGGTCATCAGCAGCACGCCGGTGATCAGCTGCACCAGGAAGACGAACGCCAGGCAACTGCCCCAGACGTACCTCCACTTGGCCCCGCCGGGGATATGCTCGATCAGCATCACGGCGAGGAAGCGGCGGTAACCAGTGCGGTGGTCCAGCCAGGTACAAAGTCGCGCGAACACGGGGGAATTCCTTCAATGTGCGTGATAGTCCCGGGCGGAGCAGGGACCGGCGGGGTGGGAGGGCGGTCAGGGGCGGGGGGGCTCACTTCTTGGGTTTTTTGTCCTCTTCCCCCTGGTAAAACTTCTCGTACTTCACCTCGATGAGGCGGCCCTTGGGGTCAACCGGATCGGCGTCCAGCTTCACCTTGAGGGCGTCCATGTTTCGCGGGGCCGGGTTGGTGCCGCCGCCGAGGGCCTGCTCCTGCCGTTCGCCCTTCAAATCGAAGGTGCCGTTGTGGCAGGGGCAGACGAAGAGCTGCTGCTCGGCGTTGTAGTCGATCGAGCAACCGAGGTGCGGACAGGTTGTCGTGAAGGCATCGATCTTGTCGTCGTCGCGACGGATCAGCCAGACACGGCCGATGACGTCGTTGGGATGGACCGTCCAGGCATCGCGGCGGACATCGCGGATGACGACCTGCTTGGGGACGTTCTTTTCCAGTTCGCTCAGCTTGCCGACGCGCTTGAAGTCGCCGGCGCGGGCGGGACGGTTCCGCGGGTCGATCAGGTAGAGGACAGCCGGGACGCCCAGGACGGCGCCAAACAGGGCGCTGAGGCCGTGCGTGACCCATTTCAGGAACTTGCGGCGCTCGGGAGGCGGCGGGGGCGGGGCTTGATGGGTGTCGCTCATGAGGTCGACTCCAACGGGCGGGGGAGGGTGGGGACCGTGGGGCAGGCTTCCAGCCTGCCGCTGCCCGGCAGGCTGGAAGCCTGCCCCACGGTCAATTTCAGGGCGGGTTGTTCAGGGAGACGGCGACAGCACGCAGGACGCGACCGCGCGCCTCCTCCAGGCTGGTCTGCAGTACGGCGCCCGAGGCGAGACGGTGGCCGCCGCCGCCGAAGCGCTCGGCGAGCTTGCCCACATCGACCCGCTCGCGCGAGCGGAAGCTCACCTTCACGCCGCCGTTGGGCTGCTCCATGAAGAACAGCCCCACCTCGACGCCGGCCACGCTGAGCGTGTAGTTGATCAGGTCCTCCGTGTCCTGTGGCAGGGCGCCGGTCGCGGCGTAGTCGTCGCGGCGAACCTCGGTGTAATCGACGCGACCGCTCTCGACCAGCTGCAGGCGCTCCAGCACCAGGCCAGTCAGCCGCATCCGGGGGAGACTATTCTGCTCGAACAGCGCCTCGTACAGCCGCGTCGGATTGGCGCCGTGGCGCACCAACTCGGCGGCCAGGGCGAACGTCGCTGGCGTCGTGTTGCTGTGGCGGAACCAGCCGGTGTCCATCGCCACGGCCACGAACAGGGCGCGGGCCGCCGCGGGCGAGGGGACCAGATCCAGGGCGGTGATCGCCTCGAAGACGAGGCGGCCGGTCGCCTCGGCCCTGGTATCAACCAGACGGAGGGCTCCGAGGTCGTCCTGCGTCGGGTGATGGTCGACGACGACCTTGGGGCCGGTGAACTGGCGCAAGAAGCCGCCGCAGTCGCCGAGTTGGTTCCAGGTGCCGGTGTCGAGGATAACGACGACATCGACCCGGCGATGGTCCGCGTCGGGGGCGAAGCGCTCGATGCGACCGTCCGGGTCGAGGAAGCGGTAGCGCGGTGGGATGACGCTGGCGATGGTCAGCCGTGCCTCTTTACCCAACGCCTGTAGCGTGTCGGCCAGGGCGAGCATGGAGCCGAGGCCGTCGCCATCGGGGCGAATGTGCGTCGTCAGCAGGAAGCGCTGATGACGCCGGGCCAGTTCGACAAACGGAGACCAATCCAATGGCATGAAGGCCCTTTCACTGCAATCGGGTCACAAGAAATGATTATAGGCCCGCCGGTGAGAGAGGGGAAGCAGGAACGTCGAACGAAGAACGTCGAACGTCGAACAGAAGACAAAACCATTGGGTGCTCGACGTTCTTCGTTCGACGTTCGACGTTCGCGGCTCAGGCCTTGTCCCAGACGGGCTGGAACATCTCTTCCTTGGAGCGGTATTTCTGCAAGGCGACATTGAGAGGCCGCATGGCGCGACAGTATTCGCGGAAGGCGCCGGCCAGGTCGCCTTCCTGGCGGCGACGCTCCCCCAGCTCGTGATGCTCCTCGTAGGCGGGCAGGTCGATCTCCCACTGTTTTTCCTCGACCCGCTGCTTCAGCGTCTGCTCGGCCCGTGCCACCTTGTCCAGCAGGCCGCGGTCAATCTCGCAGGACTTCTGCACATAGACATGCGGCTCATGCGGCTCCTCCTCGATGCGGTGGGTCTGTTTCTTCGAGTGCAGTACGAGGCCGACGACGCCGGCACCGATCGGGACCAGCGCCAACAGGAGCAGCAGCACCGACAGAATCCCGCCGCTGGGCCAAACGACGCGCAGGGCGATGGCCAGCGCCGCCAGGATTGACCCACCCACCAGCGACAGCAACGGCCAGGGTACGCGCGCCCACAGGGGGGGGCGGGACGGGCGGCGCGGCGGCAAGGGAATGGACTCCGACGGCTGACCCCCCACGCGCACGATGATCACGGTAATGTTGTCCGGCCCGCCCCGCAGGTTCGCCAGGTCGACGAGGAACTGGCATGCCTCCTTGGGTGGCAACAGGCTGGCGACCACGCCCATCTCAGGGTCGGTGACCTGCCCGCTCAGGCCGTCGGAACAGAGCAGGTAGACGTCGCCCGGCAGCACCCCGTGCGGGCCCTCGATGTCCACCTGCACCAGTGGCTGCGGCCCCAGGCAACGGTGGATCACGTTGGTCGGGAAGTCCTGCACGTCGGCCGGGTCGATGTGCTTGAGACGGGCAATCTCCCAGACGTAGCTGTGATCGTAGGTAAGCTGCTCGATGGTGCCGTTGCGGATGCGGTAGGCGCGGCTGTCGCCGACGTGGCCGACCCAGGCCCCCTCGGGACGCAGGACCAGGGCGGTGCCGGTCGTGCCCATGCCGAGGAACTCGCGGTTCTGCTCCCCGCAGGTGTGGATGGTGGCGTTGGCCTCCAGGAACGCCTTGCGGAGGGCCGCCGGCGGGCCGTCCTGGGCGTGCTTGTGGTAGGTGTGCGGGACGACGTCCTTGGCCAGTTCGCTGGCCTTCTCGCCGACAGCGTGGCCGCCCATGCCATCGGCGACGAGGAACAAGTGGCCGTTCTTGTGCCACTGTTCGAGGTCGGTGGCGAGGTGGACGGCGAAGTTGTCCTGGTTATGGCTGCGGCGGACGCCGACGTCGGTCAGGCTGGCCTGCTCAATCTGGTCGAAGCTGCTCACCAGAAGTTCCCCGGACTTGGTCTGCCCATCTTGCGCAGTCATGGTACACGCCGCCGACAGGCTTGCAAAGGGTTTCCCGCATTTCCCGCACGCCGGCGGGAACGTGCCCTTGACCCCGGACCGGGGCGTCGCTATGGGAAGGGCCTCATTGTCTCCCCCACGTGTGTTCTGTAGGACGGATTTCCAATCCGTCCGTGCGTGTGAAGTCCGGACGGATTGGAAATCCGTCCTACGGCTTCGGCCCGGCGGGTGCCATCCATGAAGCGAGCGAGTTGGCTCTTCGGTGTCCTGGCCTGCGCATCCCTGACCGGGTGCGTCGAGCGCCGCTTCGTTGTCGAGGCGGTTTCGGCCGCCGATGGGACGCCGGTCAGCGCCCAGGTGTTGCGCAACGGCCAGTCCGTTGGCTTCGCGCCCGTCGACGACTCCTTCGTCTACTATGGCAAGTATCGCTTCACCCTCATCAAGGACGGCTACCAGACGCTCCACGTGCTGCAGCCTGTCCGCCCGCCGTGGTGGGAGATTCCCCCCTTCGATTTTATCGCCGAAAACGTGGTCCCCTTCAAGATACGAGACATTCGCCGGTACAGCTACCCGATGCAGCCGTTGCAGACGGTGCCGCCCGGCGACGTGCTGCAGCGCGGCTCGATCCTGCGTCAGCAAGGACAGGGCATCGGCGAACCGCGTCCTGTTGTCGTCCCGTCCGCCGGCGCCACGCCCGCAACAACGCCAGCCGTCCCGGCAGGGACGCCCGCACCCGCGACGATGCCGCCCGCGCCATGACGATGGCCGTGGGACGGATTTCCAATCCGTCCGGGTGTAAAGCCCGGACGGATTGGAAATCCGTCCTACGCCAGTGCCGCTCATTGGAGGGACTCGAACTTCTCAAGCAGGGCATTGAACTCCTGCTCCCAGAAGTCATGCCGCTTCCAGTCGCAGTCGGCGTAGATCGCCACGACCTGGTCGCCCTGCGGCACGGTCGCCAGCAGGACGAAGCGGTCCGCCGTGCCGCCGGCCGGCTGCAGGCGATTCTTGCTCACATGGCCCGTCGCTTTGCCGACGCGGGTGTTTCCCTCCTTTTTCGCTCCCTTTTTGTCGAGATCGACCGTGAGCTGAACGTCCTTCTTGTCGATGCCGTAGTCCTTCGCGTAACGGGCCAGGAGGTGATCGCGCACCGCGGCCGCTGCGGACGTCAAGTTTTTCTCCCTGGGCAACAGGACGACCTGGACGAGGGCGACCTTGCCGGCCTTGCTGGCCTCGCCTTCGCGGTTATCCTTGGGGTCGCGCCCTTCGAGGACGAGGTCCGCCCTGGCGTCCCAGAGTTCCGGGTTTTGCCTCTGCTGCCAGATCCCCTTCGCATAAGCGAGCGCGTAGCCGTTGCCCTGGACGCGCTGGCGGTCCGGTTCCTTCTCCTGCCAGCCGGCGCGCTCGTCGAGCAGACCGAAGCCGGCGCGGAGGTCGGGCCACTCGTTGCGGGCTTGCGGCGTGTTCTGCGGGGCGAAGGTGTAGAACCAGTAGACCCAGCCGCGGTACTCGACGATCAGGCACTCGCCGGCGTAGTCCACCTCATTGTGGCTGCCCTCGAACTCGATGCCCAGTGCCGGCTGGCTGGCGAGCAGCTCGCATTTCTCCAGCTTGTCCGTCGTCGCCGGCGCCTTGGGCGCCCAGGCCAGTTCGGGGAAATACTTGCGGAGGTGGCCGAGGGCCTCGTCGATCAGCACTCCCTTGCCGGGGAAACGCACCCCGTAGTCCTGGATGTCGAGGGCCATGCAGTTGACGGGCCCTTTGCGGCGATAGGCGAGGGCGACCTCCATCGTCTTGCGAAGTTCGTCGTCCGACTCCCAGGGCGCCGCGGGTGCCTTGAAGCGGAAGTTGTGCTTGACGTACTTCTGGCTGTCGTCGGTTTCGTTCTTGCCGCTGCTGGCGTCCCGCCCCACGAGCACAGCGATACCGACGGCCGCTCCCCCCACGACGAGGACAGCCACCAGCAGCGCGATCGGCAGGCGCCAGGGGTTGCCGGGCCGTCGCCGCTTACGCGACCGGGGCAAGATGGGGACGTCGGGCTCGGTGGCGAAATCCAGGGCCGGGTTGTGTGCCGGTTCGGTGGGCCCCGCGACGGGCGCCACCGGCGTGGCGATGGCGATGGCCGGGACGGTGGGGGCAACCGGAACAGCGATGGGTACAGCCGGCGGGGGAGCCTGGGATGCGACGGGGACAGCGCGGGGAACCACAGCCGGAGGAGAAGCGGGCCGTGTCAGTGGCGGAGCGGGGCGACCCGCGACAGCGGGTCCCCCGGGTGGCACAGCCTTTGCCTGGGGAGCAGGGGCGGGGCGTGCGGCTGGCGGGGCCGGCCGTGCGGGCGCGGGCTTGGCAGAGGGCGCCGGGACCGATGTTTGGGGGCGGAAGTCAAAGACGGTCCCACAACGCGGGCATTTCAGGGACGCCGCCCCCTTGATCGCGTCCGGGGGGAAGACATGCGAGCACGTCGGGTTCGGGCAGGGGAAGCCGGCAGGCATGGAGGAGGGCCTCGCAAGCTTGTTCGGGATGCGCCGTCGATCTCTCTTTAGTGTAAAGTAGCGCTGCGAGCCTTGCAGCAGGATATTCTCCGAAAAAGGGGACCATGTCCGCGTCGAATCGTGTCGGTCGATGGGCGAAGCTGTCGCTGCTGGCGGCCCTGGCCGTGGCGATCGCCGGGCTGCTGCTGCGCGACAGCGGCGCGGCGCCGCTCTTGGGCGGCATGCTGCTGGCCTGCGGCGAGGCGGCCCTGGTCGGCGGGCTGGCCGACTGGTTCGCCGTCCGCGCCCTGTTCGCCCACCCCTTCGGCATCCCCTTCCCGCACAGCGCCTTGATCCCGCGCAACCGTCGCCGCATCGTCGCCGAGATCCGCGGCCTGGTCGAAAACGAGTGGCTGCCGCGGCCGATGCTGGTCGCGCGCATCAACGCCTTCGACTTTGTCGCCGACGCCATTCTACCCTTTGTCCACTCGCACAAGGAGCGATTGCAAGACCTGCTGCGGACGGTGGCGCGGAACGTCCTGACGGACATCCTGCCGGAGCAGGTCGCCGGCTTCCTGGCGCGGGCCGCCGGGCGGGCCATCGAGGCCGACGAGATACAGACCTTCGCAGCCCGGTTGCTGCGGCGAGCCCGCGAGGAGGGCTGGCTGGAACCGCTCCTCGAGGCGATGCTGAAGCGCCTGGGCGAGTGGGCCAGCTCGGTCGAGAGTCACACCATCATCTACCGCCACCTTGAGCAGGCCGGCAGCGCCTATCGCGACCAGGGCTGGTTCAAGAACTTCACCTATCAGGTCGCCGAAGTCTTCGGAGGCGTCGACCTGCACAACGCCACCTCGTTGTTGCAAAACGAGATCCGTCGCTTCGCCGCCGAGCAGGGTACCGAGAAGGCGCAGCTCAAGCGTGTCCTTGCGGAGGGCATGGCGAACGTCGAGCGCCGGCTGCGCGAGGACCCGGACTTTTTGAGCGGGGTGGGCAACTTCCTGGCCGAGACATCCAACGAGGGGACGCTGCCAGCGCTGCTGGAGCCGGTGGTTGCGTCCGTCCACGCTCAGGCGCTGCGCGAACTGGACGTCCCGGAGTCGCCGCTGCTGGGCTGGGTGCTGGGTCGACTGGACGGCTGGCTGCACGGGGTGGCGGAGGACGAGAAGGCGCGCGAGCAGGTCAACGCCTGGTGTCGTCACCTCGCCGAGACACTGGTGGAGCGACACCACCCGATCATCGGCATGCTGGTCGAAGAGCAGCTGAACCGTTTGTCGGACGAGAGTCTGGTCGAGCTGATCGAGAAGAAGGTCGGCGAGGACCTGAACTGGATTCGCCTGAACGGCACCTTTGTCGGCGGCATGATCGGCCTGGCGCTGTACCTGCTGTTCGCCCTGATCGGCGGAATGACGCGCTAAGGCGAGCGGCAGGACTTGGTGTCCCCGTAGGACGGATTTCCAATCCGTCCGGACGGATTGGAAATCCGTCCTACGG
>JACOUH010000077.1 GCA_016177925.1 Planctomycetota bacterium
GACAGCCCTCGCGTCGGTGAATCTCCGCAGAACGAGCCCGTCTTCCTTCCGGGTGCGGGAAACCCTGACGGCCATGACGGGCTGGGCCGGCTGGGCGACGGCTTTTCCGGGGAGTTTGCCCCCGGACGCGGACCGCCCGTGGTCGATGGATTGTGTCAGGCGGGCAAGGTTGAGAGCATCGCGAAACTCTCCGAGCGGGAAAGGAGTATCCCGCGGACGACAAGCGGGAAAGGCCGGCAAGGAGTGCCGGCCCCCGAGAGTCAAGAGGGCCCAAGAGACGAGCCCTCACGAACATCCGGGAGGCCACCTGATGAAGTGGCAGCGCATCCTCGCCCTCGTGACGACCGCCGCCGCCCTGGCGACCCCCGTTCAGGCGGGCATCTTCTTTGGCAAGAAGAAGCCAACCCCCGTCGACCCCAACCAGCGCGTGCCGGAACTGCTCGGCGTCGTCAAGACGTCGCCCGACGAGCACAAGCGATCCCAAGCGGCCGAGGAACTCCGCAAGTACGACCCGCAGGCGTATCCCGACATCGTGCCAGTGCTGATCGATGTCCTGGCGAGCGACTCCAAGCCATCGGTGCGTGTCGAGGCGGCCCAGACCCTTGGCAAGCTGCGGCCGGTTTCGCTGGCCGTCGGCCAGGCGCTGGAGCAGGCGCTCGCCAAGGACACCTCCATGCGCGTTCGTCTGCAGGCGCGTAGTTCGCTCCTTCAATATCACTGGAGCGGCTATCGGACACCGAAGAAAGACGTCAACCCGGCGCCGCAGACCAAGGAGCCGCCGCTGGCCCCTTCGCTTCCGACCGACGCCCCCGCTCCGGTCCCGACATCCCCGAAGCCTGCGCTCGCTCGTCCGGCGGCCTCGATTGGTCTGCCGATGACCCCGCCGTCGCGCCAGCGCGTCGTTGTTCCGCCGCCGGGCGAGGCGTTTCCGTCGGTGCCGGTGATCCGCACGACGCCGATCCAGACGGGTGCCCGTCCGCTTCCCCCGCAGCCTGCGGATCTCTCCCTGCCGCCCCGGTGGTGAGCGGTCATCTCGGTCCGGTTTTCCCGTTCGTCGCAACAGGCGGCTCACCTGTCGGTCGGGGTGGGACAGCCGAGCCGGCTGTCCCTACGAGGGGACTGCGACCTCCATGAACGTGCCGCCGTTCTCGAAAAGATCGTCACCGATCGCACACGTCCACAAAATGCGCACCAGGAACAACCACGCCTGCCCCTGGCCGGCGGTCGCGCCGCCGGGCAGAGAAATGAGGACGCGCACCTTCTGGCCGAGCAAGCTGCGTGTCCCGAGCAGACGGATGCCGGTCGCGGACAGGTCGCGGCTGAGCAACGCGAACTCGCGACCGTCTTCCGTCCGCACCTTTACCGGCTGGATGAAGTCGACGCGGCTGTCCTCACGGCGCTCGACCTCCCGCGCTGCCGCTCGGTGAGCCCGGACGATCTGGCGCACGGCCCGCCGCACCGCTTGCTGCTGTTCCTGATCGCGCAGGACGCGCTCACTGACGCTGGCAGCGTGGTAGTAGCGGCCGCTGCGGTAGCGCAGCGCCGGCCCGGCCAGGGCCACCACGTCCTTCCAGCGGGCCCCCGAAAGGCCGGCCTTCACCAGTTCTTCGCGCACCTCCCGCGCCAGGACGAATCCTTGCTTCTGCGCTCGCCGGACGACAGCATCCACGATGTTCTGAAGGTTGTTGGGTTTCATGACACCCCCTTCGTGCCTGCGAGTAGTGTACGTCTGGGTTGGCAGGTCGTCCCGTTTGCCGCGGCGGACGGAGGGCGTCAGCGGTCGTTGGCGTCCGGTCGTCCGGCCTCGGCGAGAGCCAGGGTGATTGCCTCGGCTTCCGTCGCCGCCGGCCCTGTCTCGATCCGGCGGAGGCGGCCGGGCTGGGTGGTGCGGACGTCGCAGACGAAGCGCCAGCCGCCCTGCGGCAGTTCCAGCACCTTGAAGGCGACAATGCCGACTTCCTTCATACGCTGACGCACCGTCGTCCAGTCGGTCCCGGTCGCATTACCGCCGGCCTGCTGCTCGGGGACGTCGGCGACCCCGAAGGCCCGCGGCGATGGGATGCTCACCGGCACCGGCGGTGGAGTGTACGCCGCGGCCGCTGTGACGGCCGATTGCGGCGGGGCCGTCTCCGGCTGGTCGGCGTTCTGACCGCGGACGACCGGGACGCGCGGGGCAGGCCCCTGGGCCCACGTCGCGGCGGGGGGGGCCTGCCGTGGCACGGTGCGGGCGGGGACGGTCTGGGGCCGGGGAGCCAGGGTCGACGCGGGGGGAGAGGTCCCCCAGTCAGGGGGAACGTACACGATCGGCGAACCGCCGATGGGGCCGCAGCCCGCCGGCCCTCAGGGGCCCGCCCTGCTGCGCGAGGGGACGGCAACCAGCCAGACGACGGCAGGCACGGCCAGCGCCAACAGCGTGGCGGTTCCAGTGCGCATGGGAATCCTTTCCTTGCCGCCCGGCAGGCGCGGGGCGTCATCCGGGACGTCCTGTCCGGATGGAAACGGGTGAAGGGCCATGGGTCGTCAGAAGGGAGTACACCTCTCCGGTTGCGGCCGGGAGGAGTTTGTCAGCGAGTCGGGCGGCACCATAGCAGGCGCCCCCCCGCGTGGAAAGATCAACCGGCAAGAGGGGCGAGTGGCACAATTTACAACGTTACAGGCAGAAATTACAAGCGCCTCACCCGTCAGCGGGTTGCCTCGCGCTCGGTGATGAGTCGTGAGGAGCGGCCGCGCGTGACGTAGCTCCACGCCCACTGCATCAGCACCAGCAGGCGGTTCTGAAAGCCAACGATGTACATCAGGTGGATGAACAGCCAGGCCAGCCACGCCAGGTAGCCGTTGAGGCGCAACCAGCCGACCTCAGCGACGGCGCGGGCGCGGCCGATTGTCGCCATGTTGCCCTTGTTCTTGTAGACGAACGGCGGCATGGGCCGGCCCTTCAGCCGCATCTGGATGAGTTGGGCGACGTAGCGACCCTGTTGCATGGCAACCGGGGCGACGCCGGGCAGCGGCTTGCCGTCGGGGCCGCTACAGCTGGCCAGGTCGCCAATTACGAACAGTTCCGGGTGTCCGGGCACCGTCAAGTCGGGCTGCACGACGACGCGGCCTACCCGGTCGGTCTGGCCGCCTGCTGACTCCGCCAGCGACTTGCCCAGCGAAGACCCCTGGACGCCGGCCGCCCACAGGACGGTGTGCGCGTCGAGCTTCTCCGTCTTCTGCGCTCCTTTCGGTCCGAGATTCACCATCACGAGCCCCGGCTGGATGTCGGTGACCAGCGCATGCGTCCGCACGGCCGCCCCGAGCTGCGCGAGGGCTTTTTCCGCCTTGGCGGAGAGCTTGGGGTGGAAACCGGGCAGCACGCGATCGGTTCCCTCCAGGAGGATGATGCGGGCCTTGCGCGGGTCGATGTTGCGGAAGTCGTTGCGCAGCGTGTGCCGGGCCAACTCGGCGACGGCGCCGGCCATCTCGACACCTGTCGCTCCGCCGCCGACGATGACGAACGTCAGCAGGGAGCGGATGCGGTCCGGGTCGGTCTCGCGCTCGGCGCGCTCGAACGTCGTCAGGATGCGGCGGCGGATCTCGGTGGCATCCTCGATGGTCTTCAGTCCCGGCGCCAGCTGCTCCCACTCGGGCTTTCCGAAATAGTGATGGCGCGCCCCTGTGGCGAGGACGAGCACGTCGTAGTCGAGGGTTCCGTCCGAGAACAGGACACGGCGGGTGTTGGCATCGATCCCGACGACATCGGCGAGGAGGACGCGCGTGTTCTTCTGTTTGCTGACGACGGCGCGGAGCGGGGCGGCGATGTTGGCCGGCGACAGTTGCCCGGTGGCGACTTGGTAGAGCAGTGGCTGGAAGAGATGGAAGTTGCGCCGGTCAACGAGCGTCACGCGCACGGGCGCTTTGCGCAGCGCCCGCGCCGCGGACAGCCCGCCGAAGCCCCCGCCCACGATGACGACGTGCGGCTGTGTGCTCACGAAGCTTCCTCCCGCAGGTGGTTGGTCGGTGGGAGGGTGCGCCGCTTGCGGCTTCGCGTTCGCTTGTCCTGTCTGGTGAAGCGAACGCTACGCCGCAAGCGGCGCATCCTTTCCCACCCAACCACCGGGTCATGATGTCTGCTTCTTGCGGGAGCGGCGACGCGACGTCACAGGCGAGGCGGGCTCGTAGAAGCCGTCGGGCGGCGGCAGGATCTCGGCGGGCATCCGCGTGGCGTTCTGCGCCGCCAGTTCGAGGAAGCGTTCCTGACTGCGGATGCGCGGCGGCTCCGGCGCGGCAGCACCGTCGTCCTGGGGGCGGGCCGCCGTCGCGGAAACACGACGGTAGCTGCCATCGGGTAGCAGCTCGCGGGCCTTGACGTTGTCCGCCAGGCCGGTGTTGAGGAGGTCGATCAGACGCTGCTTTAGATCGGGCTGCTCGATCGGCCAGACCACCTCGACACGACGACTCAGGTTGCGGTCCATCCAGTCGGCGCTACCGATGAGGACCTGCGGATCGCCGCCGTTCTCGAAATAGAAGATGCGGCTGTGCTCCAGGAACCGATCGACGACACTGGTGACGCGGATGTTCTCGCTGATCCCCGGTAAACCCGGCCGCAACGCGCAAATGCCGCGGCAGAGGATGTGGATCTTCACCCCCGCCTGGCTGGCACGATACAGCGCCTGCACCATTGCCGGCTCGAGCAGGCCGTTGATCTTGGCCATGACGCGCCCTGGCTTGCCGGCTTGCTGGTTAGCCATCTCCTGCTGAATCCGCTCGATCATGAACGACTGCATGCGGCTCGGCGCGACCACCAGCTTGCGCCACTGCGGCAGCTCGCAGTAGCCGGTCAGGTAGTTGAAGAGCGCCGATACGTCCTCGCAAAAGTCGGGATTGCAGGTGAAGTAACCCAGGTCCGTGTACACCCGCGCTGTCTGTGGGTTGTAGTTGCCGGTGCCGAGATGGACGTAGCGGCGGATGCCGGCGTCCTCGCGGCGCACCACCAGGGCGACCTTGCAGTGCGTCTTGAGGCCGACGAAGCCGAAGACCACGTGAACACCTGACTTCTCCAGCTGACGCGCCCAGACGATGTTGCGCTCCTCGTCGAGCCGGGCCTTGATCTCGATGACCGCCGTCACCTGCTTGCCGTTGTCCGCCGCCCGCTGTAATGCCTTCACGATCGGCGAGTCGATCGAGGTCCGATAGAGTGTCTGCTTGATGGCGAGCACCCGCTCGTCGTTGGCTGCGGCCTCGATGAAGTCGACAACGTGCGCGAACGACTCATACGGATGGTGGACGAGGATGTCACGGCCGCGGATGGACGCCCAGATACTGGAGGCCTGGGTGAATTCGGGCACTAGCTGCGGCACGAACTGCGGATCGCGCAGATGGGGGTAGCCGGGCAGATTGTAGATGTGAAACATGCTGGTCAGGTCGAGCAGCGAGGGATTGCGGTTGACGTCGATGGGCTCGAGATCGAGCTCCCTCGTGAGAAAGTCCTCGACCTCCGGCGAGACGTCCGACTCGATCTCCAGCCGCACCGCTGTGCCGCGGCGGCGCCTGCGCACCTCTTCCTCGATGGTCTTGAGCAGGTCCTCGACCTCGTCGTCGTCGATCTCGAAATCGCTGTTGCGGGTGACACGGAAGACGGTGTCATGCTCGAGCTGCATGCCGGGGAAGAGGTCGGTCAGGTGCATGCGGATGACGCCCTCGAGGGGGACGAAGGCATGTCCCTTCTCCACGGACAACTTGACGAACCGCTCTAGCACGGCCGGGACCTGGACCACGGCGTAGAGTTTCTCAGGATGGGCGGGGCGACGCAGCCTGACACAGAGATTGAGCGACTTGTTGGCCAGGTGGGGGAACGGATGCCCAGGGTCTTTCGCCAGCGGCGTCAGCACCGGGAAGATCTCTTTCAGGAAGATGCGGCGGACGTGCTTGCGCTCGGACTCGCTGAGGTCCTTGGGGCTCTTGATGACGATGCCCTCGCGCTCCAGGGAGGGCAGGACGTCCTCCATGAAGCAGCGATGTTTGTCGGCGTTCATCTGCCGCACCATCTGGCTGATCCGGTCGAGTTGTTCGGCCGGCGGCGTGCGGTCGGCGCCGGAGCCGTAGGGGATGCCGGCCTGCACCTTCTGCAGCAAACCGCCGACACGGACCATGTAGAACTCGTCGAGGTTCGAGTCGAAGATGGCGAGGAATTTGAGCCGTTCCAGGAGCGGGACCTGGGGATCCTGTGCCTCTTCGAGGACGCGGCGGTTGAACTCGAGCCAGCTCAACTCGCGGTTGAAGTACAACGAGGGGTCGTCCAGCGCCAGGGTCTGGTTCGGCGGGGGAGCAACGATCGTCATGCTCCGATCTCCTTCAGCGGTGCGCGGTCAGCGGCGTGTGGGTGAAGGGGTATTATAGTCCGGCGGAGTTCGACGGAGTAACTCTTTCTTCCGCTGGAGGGTTCGGGAAAAGTGATGCACGAAACGAACGCCCGGGCGCCACTATTACAGGAAGAGCGTGGTCCTTCCTCGCCCCCTTGAGAGGGTTTCTGACGTGCGACTGACCTTGCGTACATTACTGGCGTACCTCGACGACCAGCTGGAGCCGGCGGAGATCAAGCGGATCGGGCAGAAGGTGGCCGAGAGCGACGCCGCCCAGGAGCTGATCGCCCGTATCAGGCAGGTCACCCGCCGCCGCCGCCTGACGACGCCGACCGACGGCGGCGCCGGTGAGCGCTTCGACGCCAACACCGTCGCCGAATACCTCGACAGCGAGCTGTCGGCGGAACAGATCGCCGATTTGGAAAAGATCTGCCTGGAGTCCGACGTCCATCTCGCCGAGGTTTCCGCCTGCCACCAGATCCTCACGCTGGTGCTCGGCGAGCCGGCCCTCATTCCGCCAACCGCCCGTCGCCGCATGTACGACCTCGTTCAGGGCCGCAAGCCCAAACCGGCGCGCAAGCCGGTCCCCGCGGCGACCTCACCGAACGGCCAGCCCGCCACCACCGAACCGGACGCCGACGAGACGCTCTTGCTCGGTCTGCCCTTGTTCCGCAAGGCACCGTGGCTGCGCTGGGCGGTGCCGCTCGCCGCCGTTCTCCTGCTTGCCGTGCTGGGCGGCGTCCTGTGGAGGACGCTGTCCAACTCGGGGGGCGGCACCCGCATTGCCGCGAACGGCAACCCCAGCGACGAGTCTCCCAAGGACAGGGATGCCGACCGGCAGAAGGACAAGGACAAGACGGGGGACAAGACCAAGCAGCCCGATCAGGGCTCTTCAAAGGACAAGGACAACAAGCAGGACAAGGACAAGCCGAAAGACCCGGTCAAGGACAAGCCGAAGGAGCCGGACAAGGGCACCGTTACCCTGCCGCCACCGATCGACAAGCCGAACGACGAGCGCAAGGAGGCGGGCCGCTTCGTCTCGACAGGTGCGGTGCTGGCCCGCCAGGGCAAGGACGCCGAGTGGGAGCGCGTCCCGGTCGATAGCACCGTCCAGAGTGGCGAGGCGCTGGTCAGCCTGCCCGGCTACCGGAGCGAGTTGCGTCTCAGCAGTGGGGTCGGTCTGCTGCTGTGGGGCACCCTGCCCGAGATTCCCATGCCCAAGAAGTTGCCCCTGCGGGAGAGCGCGGTGACCTTGCACCAGGCACCAAGGGGTGTGGACGCGGACCTGACGCTGCAGCGCGGCCGGATTTACCTGACCAACCGCAAGGAGAAGGGGCCTGCCATCATCCGGGTCCGCTTCTGGCGTGAGGAGGTCTGGGACGTCACTCTCGAGGAGCCCGAAACCGTCGCCGGCCTCGAGTTCTTCTCGGGCTACGGTCCGAACATGAAGTTCCGCAGCAGCGGCGAGGAGCCGGTCGCGGTGGTCGTGTTGTTCTTCGTCAAGGGAAAGGGGAAGGTCAAACTCGAATCCGACACCTTCGCCATGCAGGCCCTGCCCGGCCCGGCCCTGCTGTTCTGGAACAACAAGCTCAAGCGGCAGGGACCGTTCGCCGATCCGGCCGCTGCCCCCTTCTGGAATCCCGATCGCTCCCTCCCCCGCGAGCACCAGGTGCTGGTTGCTGCCCGCGAGGAACTGGCCAATCAGCTGGCCAAGCCGGGCCGGGCCGTCGAAGTTGGGCTGCAGGAGAGTCTGCAATCCAACAAGTCCGAGCACCGCATCCTTGCCATCCGCTGCCTGGGGGCCCTCGACGCGGTTGGCGCGCTGATCGACGGACTGGGCGACCCGATGCATCCCGAGGTCCGTGTCGAGTCGGCCGAAGCCCTGCGGATCTGGATTGGTCGCGGCAAGGAACAGGCTGGCAAGCTCTACGACCCCAAAAAGCGGACCGGCATTCTGACCGACAAGAAGTTCCGCGCCGACGAGGCCGAGAGCGTCCTCGAACTGCTCGACGGCCTCACCGAGCAGGATATTCGGCAGCGCGAGACGTATGATGCTCTTCTCGCGTACCTGAAGCACAACCGGCTCGAGGTGCGGGAGCTGGCATACGAGCAGCTGATGAGCATCTTCCGCGAGGAAGGAAGCAAGATCAACTATAACCCGGCCGGGACCAGCGAGCAGATCAGCGAGGGATATGAAGAGTGGAGGAAGCTGGTCAGCAAGCTCCTCCCGAAAAAGTCGGGTAGTTAGATGGTTGGGTGGCTTTCCGCTTGCAGCTTCGCGTTCGCTTGTCCTGTCAGGACAAGCGAACGCGAAGCCGCAAGCGGAAGAGTTGCCGGCGCCCAACCAGGGAGGGTAGCTCACAGCGCTCCGGGGATAAAGCGGTGTAGGCCCGCGTCGCTGGGGCGGAATTCCATCGTATCGAGGTGGAATTCCGACGCCTGGTCGTTCTTCGGCTCCTCGCTGGTGGAACTCTTCTGGGTCGGCGGCATCTCCTCCGTCTTGTCCTTCTTCGGACCGCACTTCTCTACTTTCTTCTCCTCGGGCGCATCGGGGACGGCCGGGCTGGGCGTCTCATCCTGGGGGTAGCTGCGGCCAGTGTAGGGGCAGGAGGGGTACTGCTGGTGGTAGTGCTCGTCCTCCTGGCACTTGCCGGAGGGGAACCCCTCCGGCAGCGTGCAACCCATCGGCTCGCTGCCGGCCGTCATCGGTTCGGCCGAGACCTGGCCGCCGAAGAGGTCCATCAGGATCTGGAACAGGCCCTTCGACACGTCAACGCAACTCTGCTCGTCACTCTGCTCACAGCTCTCCTCATCGGCGTAGGGCATGTGCTGCGGGGCACGACTGTCGTCGCAGCAATAGGGCATGACGAGCGGGCACGCGGGACTGGACGAGTAGCCGGACAAGGTGGTGGCATCGCCCGTCGAGGGGGCGGAGGAGTCGGCGCACTGCATCGGGCTGCCGCTGTCACCCTCACCGACGGTGATGTGGCCTGGCAGGGAGGGATCGGCGACGGCGACGACCTCTCTGCGGGGCGGCTCGACCGCCCCGGTGGACGACAGTTCGGTGGGGGTCGGCTCGGCCGGGACCGCGTTTTCGGCGGCAGGGCTGGTGGCGCTCGACTCGTGCTCTGTGCCGCACAACGACCGCACCGTCTGCCCCATCACCGCGTAAGGGTGCTGGTCGACGTGCTTGGCGGCCAGGTAAACCGTGCCGGCGGCAGCAACGGCCACCGCCGCGCAGGACCAGAACAGCTTTCGCATAACCTTTTTCCCCGCTCCTGGAGGAGGTAGAAGGAATCATTTCGCCGGAAGCCTGCGCGAGGATGTTGTGCTTGCGTTAGCCAGAGGAGGGGGCTTATAGCGAAGGGCATCCCGGTGTGCCAGAGCAGATTCCGGCGATGCGCCTAACGGGGAACGCTTGCAGGTAGGGGGTATCACCCATATCGTCAACTGTTCCAGGGAACTGCCGTTCATCCGCAAGGAACGGGAAGTCCTCGGCCTTGAGGGGGACGGATGACTGGATAGACTGCCTTTGGCCTGCCGTGGACTGGTCACAAAAACGCGGGCGGAAATCAGATGCTTGGGCGATTCCCGGGCCCTTCGGACGTCCCTCACGCTGCTTCAGAGGCGTCGTGCGGCTTCCTTGCTCGACAGGTTCCGCTCGCGCAGCCGCGCCTTCAGCAGCTCCTCGAAGGCGGGATTGTGCTCGAGCAGCTGGTCGATCAGGTCATCATCCTCGTCCAGCGGGACCAGCTGGAAGGCAGGGACGCCGTTGACCGTGACGATGATCGGTTCCTTGTGACAGAGCCGCCCGTAGTGGCTCAGACGTGCCTTGGCCTCACTCAGTGGGATCACTTTCATGGTGAGCGGTAAACTCCTCTCCCTGGACGATCAACTTGTTCCCCTGTTTTTCCCCGACGAGGAGGATGGTAACGGTCTGGGCCTCCTCGTCCACGTTGAACAGCACGCGATACTTGCCCTGCAGGCGAAGCTCGCGCTGGGCCACGGCATTGGGTCGCAGCGTTTTCAGGTTTCGGGTTTCCGCCAGCGGGTCGGCACAGAGCAGCGCTTCCGCCTCGACCAGCAGCAAACGTCCGACCTTCCGGCCAAACCACCGGAGATCTTTCACCACCGATTCTTGGAGGGTGACTTCCCAGGTCATGCACTTCAGTGTAACGTGGACCAGAATTCTAGTCCAGGGGGGCGCTACTGGCATTGGAAGAAGCGGGCAAAGGAGACCGCCTGATGCCAACCGCGCCGCAGGATTCTGACCAACGGAGTTCGTATGAGATCCGCCATGCGCTGCATCCTGTCCGTCTGGGCCTGCTGTGTCGCCCTGGCTTGTATCCTCTCCGGGGGGGCCGGCGAGCCGTCGCGCACCGGGCCGGCGACCGAGAAGCGCTTTCCACCGCTGAAGCTGGCGCCTGGCTTCAAGGCGACACTGTTCGTCTGCGATCCGCTGATCGAGTACCCCTCCGTCATCGCTGGCGGGCCACGGCCCGGGACCCTCTTCGTCGCCGTCGACTACATGACCGGCCTCGGCACCGACATCGTCCGCCGCAGCGAGATCCGCCTGATCGAGGACACCGACGGCGACGGCTATGCCGACAAGGCGATCGTCTACGCCGACGGCTTCAACTCCATCCAGGGGCTCGCTTATCACGGCGGCACCGTCTGGGTGATGCACGCCCCGTTCCTGACCGCTCTGCGCGACACCAACGGCGATGGCAAGGCGGACGAGCGCCGTAACCTGCTGACCGGACTGGGCCTGACGCCCGAGAAGAATCCCGTGCGCCTGCACTGCGCCAATGGCGTTGTCCGCGGTCATGATGGGTGGCTCTACCTGGCGCTGGGCGATCATGGCTGCGACGTCAAGCGGCCCGAGGGCGACCATCTCGTCCTCTACGGCGGCGGCATCCTACGCTGCCGGCCGGACGGCCGCGACCTGCACGTCTTCGCGACCGGCTTGCGCAACATTTACGACGTTGCCCTCGATGCGGGGCTGAACGTCTTCGTGCGCGACAACGAGAACGACGGCGGCGACTACAAGGTGCGCGTCTGCCACAGCTTCTTCGGCGCCGACCACGGCTATCCGTACCTCTACTACGAGCGGCCCGACGAGGCCCTCCCGCCACTCGCGGATCTCGGCCTCGGCTCCTCGGCCGGCGGCGTCTGCTACCTGGAGCGGCAGTTTCCCGCCGAGTACCGCGGTAATCTGTTCTTCTGCGAGTGGGGCCGCTCTGTCGTCTGTTACCGGCCGCGCCGCAGCGGCAGCGGCTTCGCTCCATTGAAGGAACAGGAGTTCGCCGCCGGCGCGGACAATGATCCCTACGGCTTCAAGCCAACGGACCTTGTCGTTGATCGCGACGGTGCTCTGTTCGTCTCCGACTGGGCCGACGACCAGCGGCCCAAACGCGGCCGCGGACGCATCTATCGCATCACCCACTCCGGCACTCGGCCAACGCCGTCTCGTTCCGCCTCCGGCGCGGGCGAGTTGGAACGATGGATCAGCCACCTCGACTCCGACAGTTATCACGAGCGCGTCGAGGCCCAGGATGCGATCGAACGCCGCGGTCGCGAGGGAACGAAGGCCCTGCGCGAGGTGTTGTCCAAGAAGAAGCTCGGCGTCCCCGGTCGACTGCACGCGGTCTGGGCCCTGGCTCACGTCAGTGAGAAGGGTGCGGTCGAGGGGCTGCTCGACATTATCCAGCGCGATCCCGACCCGGGCGTTCAAGCGCAGGCGGTGCGGGCGGTGGCCGACCTGGTCGATCCCGTGCTGAGTCGCCACCGGCTGGATGCACCGCGGGGCGACGCGAAACTGGCCGAACAACTGGCGGCTTCCGCCAACGGGAAGGACCCGCGCGTGCTGTTGGAGGTCGTTGTCGCAATCGGACGCCTCCGCTGGGGCGGCGCTCCCGCCTGGCTGCACGAGGTACTGAAAAAGCCCGACGCTACCCTGGCGCACGCGGCAATGCAGACCCTGCGACGCTCGGACAACTGGCCGGCGGTACTGAAACTGGCCGACCAGCCGGATGCCGATCCGCTGCGGGCACTTGCCGTGCGAGCGCTCGCGGACCAGTTCGTAGCCGAGGTCGTCGACGGGCTGATCGAGCGACTCCGCACCGAGCGCGACCCAGGTCGGCGACGACAGTACGCGGACGCCCTGACGCGTGTCTGCAAGCGCTCCAGCGAGTGGGTCTACTGGGGTTATCGTCCGCCGCCGCGTCCCGCGAACATGGTTGCGTGGGAGCGCACTTCAGCCATCGAAAAAGCCCTCGATGGCGTCCTGGGTGACCACGACCCGGTGGTGCGACTCGCCGTGCTGCGGCGGATGCAGCGCGAGAAGATCCCGGCGCGGCTGGCGACGCTCGGCCGCTGGCTGCGCGAAGAGGAGAACGCGGAGCGCCTGGCCGTCCTCGTCGATGCGCTGCGTGAACACCCGGCGGGGATGACGCGCGAGCTGCTGGAGTCCGCAATCGGCGAGAAAAGGAAGCCCGTGGCAGGCCGGCTCGCGGCGCTGGCCCTGTTCGACGCCGGGCTCGACGAGACCAGCGAGCAAAGGCTGCTGACCCTCGCCCGCTCGCTGGAGGACGGCCCGGTCCTCGCGGAATCACTGCGCTTGCTCAGCAAGCGGCCGCGGGTCAAGACGTCGCGCCTGCTGCTGGACAAGCTCACTTCGTCCGAGGCGACCGTGCGATCAGCCGCCGTCGAGGCGCTGGCCGCTCTGCAAGTGCCGGAAGCTGCGGAGCCGGTGCGACGACTCCTGGTAGACAGGGACGCAGGCGTGCGCCGGGCCGCGGCAGCTGCGGCGGGCCGGCTGAATGTGCGGTTGGCCGCGGGCGTACTGCTGAGATTGGCACGGGACGCCGACGCGGACACCCGGCGAGCCAGCCTGGAATCGCTACGTCTGCTGAAGGAGCCTCGTGTCGTGCCACTGGCCGTTGCCGCCCTCGGTGACGAAACCACCCGGCACGCCGCCCTCCTGTGCATCGCCGACCTGGGCGGACCGGCACAGGCGGAGGCGGTAGTCGACCTCGCTCAACGCGACCCGTCCGCCGCGGTGCTGCCCCTGGTCTTGCGATTGCTGACGGACTGGGCCGGCCGGCCGGGGGCTGCACGGGTCGAGCTGGAGCGTGCCGGCGCCGACCTCCAGGGTGCCAGCGGTGTGCTGGCCCGATGGCACATCGCCGGGCCGCTGTCGCCGACCGCAGCAGCGCACCTGGCCGAGCGGCTCTCGTCGAAACCCTCGGAGGCGCCCAAAGGCGAGACGCCGCCCTGGCGGACGCTTTTCGGGAGCGGCACCGAGTCGCGCCTCCGTCCGGGCTCGGCGACGGAGGACGGCGTGTGGCTGGCGTACAGCGACTTTCGCGTTCCCGAGCGGGCCGGGGTACAGTTCCTCGCCGCCAGCAGCGCTGGTCTGCGTATCTGGGTGAACGGGAAGCTCGCTTACCGGCGCGACGAGGCGCGTCCCTTCCGCCCCGACTCCGAGCACTTCGACGCAGTGCTCGACAAGGGTCTCAATCGCGTTATCATCCAATTGGGAGCGACGAAAGGCGGTTCCGAGTTCCACGCCCGTTTCCGCCGCAAGGGCTCGACCGCCGAGCACGAGGCACTGACGCGAGCGGCCCTCACGCGGCCGGGGAATCCGGAGCGTGGCCGGAAGCTGTTCTTTGATGCCTCGAAGACGCAGTGCGTCAAGTGTCACCGCATCGGCGACCAGGGCGAGCGGATCGGCCCGGAGTTGAGTGGCGTCGGCAGTCGATTCCCTCGCATTCACCTGATCGAATCCATCTTGCAGCCGAGCCGGACCATCGCCCCGGGCTTCCAGACGTTTGCCGTTACCCTCAAGGGCGGCCGCGTGCTGACGGGCGTCCGCGTCGCCGAGGCGGACGACACCCTCACCTTTGCCGACGCCCAGGGCAACAAGCACCTGTTGCGCAAGTCCAGCATCGAGGAACAGCAGCCGCAGGCGGTGAGCGTGATGCCGGAGGGCCTGGAGAAACCGCTCCGCGTGGACGAGTTTGTCGATCTGATCGCGTTCCTGGGCAACCTGAAGAGTGACCGTTCCCGCTGAGCAGAATTGCTCAATACAGCTCGTAGATATGCTCGCCCCCGTGGGCCGGGTTGCCGATCAGCGCCCGGTTGCGCAAGTCAACGACAAGGTCGAGATGCACGAGCGGCAACTGGCCAATCAGGACCGGCCCGCTGTCGGGAACCTCGAGGACGTCCATCGTGCAGCTGCGGCCCTGGATGGTCAGCCGCACCGCCTCGTACATGGCAGCTTCACCGGCGCCGATGCTGCTGCTCACCCGCCGGGTAGATGTCTGGGCCAGGCCGAGTTGCTGGATCAGTCGCGATGGCAGCGACAACAGCGTTGCGCCGGTGTCGACCAGAGCGTCCGTGACGGTGACACGGCGGACCTGGTCGGCCGGCCGCAGTCCCTGTTCGGCGTTCCAAAGGTCTTTCAGGCTCTCGATCGTGGCTTCGGTCAGGACACGCCCCATCGTAGCTGTCTCCATCGATGTATCCTCCAACAAATAGTCCCCGCTGGCTATTATACGGCGGGGGGCATGCTTTCGCGGCCCACCCAGTCACCGTTCGAGGTCGGGACGGAGAGGGCCGCGAAAGCATGGCACACACAGACCACTTCTCTCTTTACGGGTAGCCATTGACGCTGAGCCGGCCCGCCAGCACAACCGCCGCCGTCTCGATACGCAGGATGCGCGGCCCCAGCCCGATCACCTGCCACCCCGCCGACCGAGCCGCCCCCACCTCCTCGTCTGTGAACCCGCCCTCCGGTCCGACCGCCAGCGCCGCGTCAACTTCGCCACCCACCCCCAACCGCCCCGCGCCGCCCGGATGGGCTAGCAGTCGACGTGGCGGCAGCGTGTCGCGGCAGCAGTACGAGGCCCACTCTGCCAGCGGCTCGATCTGCATCAGCACGTTGCGACCGCACTGCTTCGACGCCTCGATCACGTAGCGCTCCAGCTTCTCCCGCTTCGCCTCGCGCGGCTCGACCACACTCCGCGCTGTCTTCAGCGGCACGAATGTCGTCACGCCCAGCTCGGTCAGCTTCTCGACCAGGAACTGCGCCCGGTCGCCCTTCGGCACCGGCGCCGCTACCTCCAGCCGAAAGGCCAGCTCGCGCTCGGGTGCCTCGACGCGCAGCACGTTCAGCGAAACGACTCGCTTCGCCACCTGCGTCACCTCGGCGGGGTACTCGCGGCCGTCGCCGTTGAACAGGCAAACGACGTCGCCGGGGCGAAGCCGGCAGACCGTCGCCAGGTGGTGCGCCTCGGGACCGTCCAGCTCGACCGGGCCGACGCCCAGCGGAGAGTTGACGTGGAATCGATCCGCCATGCCTGTTATACCTCGCGCCGTGTGCGGTTCGCCCCGCCGGACGCCCGTCGTCCGGCGTCTTGTGTAAGCCCCCGGAGAAGGTGCCGGCCATGTCGACTCAGGCCCCCAGCCCCGACAACCTTTTGCGGTCCCCGGATACGGACGCTGTGTCCGCATCCGAGAGCGGAGCCGAACCGCCCGACCCGGAGGAAGATAGTTCCCGGGCCCTCTTCGAGGAACTCGACGCCCTGCTCGAACGGATGCTCTCCCTGCCGGTCAGCTATGCCGAGGAGGGCGATTCCGCCGACAGACCGCCGCGCCCGCCCGATCAGGTGCCGTTGATCACCATTGCCGAGGCGATGCTCGATCCGAGTCCGCCGCCTTACTCAGCGCCGCTGCCGCCGGTGACCGCCACCGACGAGGCCTTCGCCGCGCAGGCCGGCCGCGGCTTCACGCCTCCCGGGCCGCCCCTCCCCGAACGCTCGCCCGACCACCCCCTGCCGCAGCCGCCTCAGACAAAGACGTTTCCCCTGCCAGATGCCGACCCTGTTCCTGCGAAGCCGTCCGCTGTGCCGGCGACACCGGCGCCGGCCTCGCCGGCCCTGTTCGTCCCGCCGCCGCCCCTGTGGCTGCTACCGCTGATCTGGTGCAACCGCGCGTTCGACGGCTGCACGGTGCCGCTGGGCCCCTTGGGACGCTGGCTGCGCGGAGCGAGCGGACGGGCCGCTCTCGGCTGGACCGGGCTACTGATGCTTGCCGCTGCCGGCGGGCTCTTCCTCAACGGCTGGTTCGGTTGGACCTGGTAAGCGTCCCCTGCTACAATAATCACTACACCAGCCCGGTGCGTCTGCAACCGGCGATCACAAACCCTTGCTCGCGCTTCGGGCTCCAATCGGGCTGGTCCTCCGAAAGGCAGCGAGGCGGAAGAATGCCATCCCAGGCGACCAGTGCGAAAGTGTCCCCGGTCCACCGCGAGTATACGCCGCTACCCGCTTTCCTCAGCTATCTCGTGCCCGGGCTCGGCCAGATCACGCAGGGCCGCGTCGGCAAGGGCATCCTCTTCTTCGTCTGCGTCATGTCGCTGTTCTTCTACGGGCAATACCTTGGCAACTGGAGCAACGTCTACCTGCCGGATACCTCGGGCGAGCCCAACAACCTCAACCTGCCGCCCCTGGCCGCCGACCTGTACAACCGCCCGCAGTTCCTCGGCCAGTTCTGGGTTGGTGTCGCCGCCTGGCCGGCTGTCCTGCAGTACATGGCCTACGACCCCGACGCCGAGTCGGGCCCACTGTTCGGCACCTACCAGCGCTACCCCTACGAGACCCGCTCCGAGAGGGAAACGGCTGACGACGCCGACGACCCCGCGGTGCGCAAGCGATTCCGCAAGGAGGGACGGGAGCGACCGGGTAACGAAGCCCTCAAGCCGAACGTCGCCTTGATAGATTACAAGGGCAAGACTCTCAACGAACTGCAGCGCGAGGGCGACAAGCGCTGGGACCTTGGCTGGGTCTTTACCGTCATTGCCGGCGTCCTCAACGTCATGATCATCTACGACGCGCTGGCCGGCCCGGCGTTTGTCGTGACCGGGCCCGAAGACGGCCCCAAGGAGTGACATGCTCACCGCGGCGTCCCCCCTGGTTCTCCTCGCGGACCTCCAGGGGCTGGAATTCTACTGGCACCTGCCGCTCGTGATCGTCCTGGTCAGCCTGGTCTACAGCGCCACCCGCTACGACCAGTGGGGCCTGATCCTGCGCGAGGCCCTCCGCTGGGGTGTGCTCCTGACCCGCTTCCTCGTCATCGTCATTTTCGTTCTGTTCCTGGTCGCCACGATCATCTGACCGCTTCCTCCCTCTCCCCTCGGGGGAGAGGGGAGCCAGAATAAGAGCCATGAGCGACGAGGACTTCCGCTGGCGTGCCTTCTTCCAGCGCTCGACCGACCCGCTCTTCGTGCTCAATCGGCAGTGTTACCTCCTGTTCGTCAACGCCGCCTGGGAGAAACTGACCGGCATCGGGACGGCCGCGGCCCGTCGTCTGTACTGCCATCGGCCGCAGCCGGCGCGGCCGAACCAGTCGTGGAAAGCGATTCTTGCCCACGTCCTGACGCCGCCGCCGGAGGTCCTCGAGGGCACGCCCGGCCGTCACCGCCGACTTGTCCCCGGTCGCGAGGGGCGTCCGCCCGGCTGGTGGGACGTCGACTTCCTGCCACTGCTCGACGAACAGGGCTTCCGCGGCGTCCTCGGCCGCATCGTCCCGCTGTCCGTCCCCCTTGCGCCGTCTGCCCCCCCTCTGCCCGAACCCGTCGTCGCGCTGCGTCAACGACACCTCGACCGGCTCGGCGGCGTCTTCCTCGCCAGCCGCCTGCCGATCGTGCGCCGGCTTGCCGAGCAGGTGCGCCTGGCGAGTCGGGTGCGCGTGCCGGTGCTCCTCGTCGGCGCGCCGGGGACCGGCAAGGAAACACTCGCCCGGCTGATCCACAGTCGCGGGCCCGACCGGGAGGGGGCGTTCGCCGCGCTCGACTGCACACGTCTGCCGGCCTCGGCCGTCGCCGCCCTGCTGCTGGGTGAGAGTGGTGCCGCGGCTCGCGCCCCGTTGGAGGGCGTCTATCTCGGAGAGCCGCAGCGCCTGCCGCGCGAACTCCAGGCCCGTCTCTGCGAGCGACTGGCAGCACCGGGCGACGTTGAGGACGCGGCCCGCCCGCCGCGGCTGTTCGCCGGCTTCGCGGCGGACCCGGCCGAAGAGGGGAAGCAAGGGCGCTTGCTCGACGAGTTCTACCACTTCCTGGCGACGTTTCGCATCGATCTGCCCTCGCTGGCGCAGCGACGCGACGATCTGCCGCACCTGGTCGACCGCTTCTTGCAGCGGTTGAGTGGCGACGGCGGACGGCCGCTCCACGCCCTGACCGCCGACGCCTGGGAGGTCGTGTTCGCCTACGGCTGGCCCGGCAACCTGCGTGAATTGTACGCGGTCCTTCAGTCGGCGCGGCAGCACGGCCAGGGCGAGGTCATCGACGCGACAGACCTGCCGGCCTACGTCCGTCAGGCGGTCCGCCTCGCCGCGACGCCGGCTGGGGGCCCCTGCGCCAGCTCGGGGCCCTCCCGCGGAGCGGGCCCGCCCGAGCGGCCCCTGCCTTACGATCATCTCATCGAGCAACTGGAGCGGCGCCTGATCGAGATGTCGCTGCGCCGCGCGCGCGGCAACAGGAGCCGCGCCGCGGAACTGCTTTCCATCTCGCGGCCGCGCCTGCTGCGTCGCATGCAAGAACTGGGCATCACGGTCCCCGAGTCGTAGCGACCAGTGGGTAAGGGAGGGGGCCCTTCCCCTCCCTCTCCATTGTCGCCCGGGGACTGATTTCCCCCGATTGACCGGCGTGCCCCTTTCGGGCAGCGGGCGACCCCCTGATGCCGCGCTGCTGGCTCCGTGGCCTCCTGCGTGAGAGCTTCGAGCGGGCGTTTCCGTACGGGGACGCGTTCGTCTTGCCGAGGGGGGTGGGCCGGGCCACCCCCCAACCCCCAGAGGGGAGGGGGGGGCCCGGCCCACCTCCTCGCTAAGGCTGGCGGAGACGGTGGGGACCTTGCAGGAGCATCTTGCCGGTCGCGAACTCCCGCCCTGGGTTTGGGAGCCTTTCCTCCGCCAACAGAGCACGCTGCTCCTCTCGGCCTTGTGGAAGGTCGTCAAGTCACCCTTCCTGGGACAGCTCCTCCGCGCTCTGCGAACGGGGGCGACATCAGCAGATCCACTTACGCAACTGCCGCCATCGTTCAAACAGACGCATGAGAGGTCCTCCGGGATGATTCGTCGGGGGGTCGTCACGACCCTTGTTGCTGCGGGGTCTCCAGACCACGCTTTCAATTGAGTGGGCTCACCATCAATTCGTCTGGCGGAAGAGTTTGTGACCGGCGTGCGCGAAAAAAGTGAAGGGTTCGGCCAGGTGGCGGCCCACCACCCTCGCATTCAGAGTCTGTTCCAGAAGGGGAGGGCGAGGCTCCTGCCGAGCCGAGGGGAGGGCGAGGCTCCTGCCGAGCCGGCTCGGCAGGAGCCTCGCCCTCCCGAATTCCCGGATTCTGAAACAGACTCTGAATCCCCCACCTCGCCTGCGCCTGCTCAGATGCGTTGCGAGGTTTCGGCCGGGTCCTTGTCCTCCACTTTGTCCCCCAGGCCGTAGAGGAACCAGTCCAGTCCCGTGCCCCCGGTCAGTTGATCCAGTCCCCGTGTCGGCACGGTGGAGCTCGTCGTAAACTCCGCGTCGTCCTGGATCGTCGAGCTGTTCAGCAGGTACGTGACCGTCTTCGCCGTGTTCAGGCCCCCTCCCAGGGCCCCGCTCAGGTGGGCGATCCGCGTGAGGTAGTCCGCCGTCGAACCCCACTCTGCCATGATCCTGTCCAGTGCCACCAGGTCGACCTGCCCGGCCGCCGCATTGAAGTAGCTCAGCCGGCCGCCGATCAGGATGTCGTCGCCGCCGCTGCCGGGCAATGACGAGCTACTGTCGGCGCCACCGAAGAGGAAGTCGTCTCCCGCCCCACCGACCAGCAGGTCGCGGCCGGTGCCGCCATCGAGGGAGTCGTTGCCCTTGCCGCCCAGCAACACGTCGTTGCCGGCACCGCCGGAGAGGAACGAGGGCAGGGCGGTGAAGTTCATGAGCGTGTCGGCCCCGGCCCGGCCGAAGGCCCGCACCTGTGTCACCGCCGACAGGGCGATCCCTCCCCCGGTCAGGTCGCCCGAGCCGTTGACCGTTACCAGCAACTTGCCGCTGGGATCGGAGACGGAAATGATGTCGTTGCCGTTGGTGCCACCGATGCGGGCGATGCCGGTCGAGTTCGCCGGGGGCTGGAGCGTCACGGTGGCCGGAGCGCTCGTCAGCGGGTTGGTCCCGCTCCCGGCGGGATAGCCATTGTCGGTGACGGTGTACTGGAACGAGTCGGTGGCGTTGCCGAAGAGGAAGCGGAGCTGGTACTTCAAGGCCGGGGCCCCGGTGAAGGTCGCGCCGAGGGTCACGGTGCTGCCGTCGGCCTTGAGCAGCACCCCCTTGGTGGGCAGGGCGGTGATGGTGTAGACGAGGTCCTGGGCGGGCGTTTCCGTGGGGTCGGAGCCGCGAAGCGTGACGACCGCCTCCCCGTCGTCGGGTAGCTGCACGGACACGTTGCTGGCCGTTGGGACGGTGTTGGTGTGGACCGCCCGAGAGAATTCCGACGTGTCCATGGACGACTGGTTGGTTGCCGTGGCGGTGACGATGGGGAACCCGGCGGGGAGTGTGGTCGAGAAGGTGAAGTCCTTGACGCCAGTCGTGTCGGTCGACACGTCCATCGAGCCGAGGAAGAACTTGCCCTCGCCGAAGCCGGACGGGTCGGCAGAGTCGCTGGCGAAGAACTCCAACGTGTACAGCCCCCACACACTGCGGAGGGTCCCGCGGATCGTCGTGCCGGTGCTGGTGGTGGTGACCTCGGTCAACTCCGGCGTGTTCTACAGGTTGTTGGGTCCCGTGTCCGCATCCATGGGATCGTTCGCGGTCACCAGGTTGGGGTCCTCGATCCCACCCACCAGATTGATCCCCAGCCCACCGTTGGCGAAGAGGGAATTGTGCTGGATCCGGTTGCCCGTCGCCCCATTTCCGGCGACCCGCACACCTTCCTGGCCATTCCCGGAGATGACGTTGCCGGCCCCGGAATCCGTGCCGCCCACGGTGTTGTTCCTGACGTCAAGGAGCTTCACGCCGGAGCCGACGTTGCCCCGTGCCTGGGTGCCGCTGGCGTCGGTCCCGATGGAGTTGCCCTCGACGATGTTGGTTTGCGCTCCCTCCTGGATCAAGACGCCGTCGCCGTTGCCGGAGATCACGTTGCGGGCCCCGGTGGCCAGGCCGCCCACGGTGTTATCGGACGCGAAAGAGCGGATGATCACGCCGGCCCCAGCGTTGCCCAGGCTGGGGGGTGGGGCGGTGATCCCGCCGCTGGCGTCGAGGCCGATGTAGTTGCCCTCGACGAGGGTTCCCTGGGACGCGCCGTAGATCTGCACGCCGACGAAGTTGCCGGAGATGACATTGCGGGCTGAGGCAGTCGTTCCCCCCACGGTGCTGTCAACGGCGTTGATAACGTCCACGCCGGCGAAGACGTTCCCCAGGGCGGCCGTGCCCTGGGCGTTGGTCCCTATGTAATTGTTCAGGACCTGGTTGGACTGTGCGGGCGGGGTGTTGGAGGTTGCGACATCGTGGCCGATAATGACGCCGTCCGTCCCGTTGCCGGAGATGACATTGCGGTCCTTGGGGTCCGTGCCCCCCACGATGTTGGAAGAGGTGTTGATGATGTACACGCCCGCTACCCCGTTGCCCCTTGCGGCATCCCCCGCCAGGTTCGTGCCGATGAAGTTACCCCGGATCTGGTTCCGGGCCCCCGTGCTGAAGATCCCACTGTTCTGGAAGCCGTTGATGGCCAGCCCCTTGACCACGCTGTCTGTCCCCGCAAGGATCAGCCCGTTGGGCACCGCCGCGTTGGTGGTCAGTTCGATCTGCAGCACGGCGTCGCTGCCGGTGGACAGGGTATTCTCCCTTGCCCCGGGCTGGGTGTAGCCGTCGATGATCACCGGGTCGGTGATGGAGCCGAGGGCGGAGGAGAGCTGAATGGTATGCGGACCGGAGCCCGAGATGTTGAAGTGGATTTCATCCATGCCAGCATGGTTGTTCGCGTCGAGGATCGCCTGTCTCAGGGTGCCGAGGCCGGAGTTCCCGGTGTTCGTCACCGTGTACACAGACAGGAGGGCCCGGTCCTCCAGGGCCTCCAGGACGGGCTTGAAACGGCGCGGCTGCCGGCGGTGAGTGGGCTGACGGCGGAACCAGTTGAACCAGGTCATGACTTCTTCCCCTTGATGCGGAACCCGTTGAATCGCTGGGACGGTACGCCCGCCGAAGGACTAGCGAAACCTGGAGCTCCGGGATACGCGGACCGGCCCTCCCCCTCGCCTACCTCCGGCAAGCGTGTTTGGGCTGCCGAAGCTGTCTCTCTTCCGGTCACTATCAATTCGCAGAGGGGGATGGTTTGTGACCGGGGAGTGACAATTTTCTTCTTCCACCCGTCCGGGAGGGACGCGGGCCGTCGCCCCCTGACGGTGGCGGTCCCGAGAAATGGACCGCTTGGCCGGCCGCTCCGTTCAGGGAACGGGGACCAGCGCCGCGTTAGTCGGGTCGCGGTCGTTGACCTCGCCGAGGGTGACGAAGAACCCGTCCAGCCCGGCCTCGCCCTTCAGGGTGTCGGCGGCCTTGTCGTTGAACAAAGCGTCCGGAGGAAGCGTTTGTGACCGGCGAGCGCGAAAAAACAGAAGTGCTCAGCGAAGCGACGGCCCATCGCCCTGCCATTCGGGCGGCAGGAAGTCGGCGACGTACGGCATCAGGCCGAACTCATCGAACTCGGCCCGGACCTCTTCCGGAGTCGGCGACTCCAGCTCCTGGAGGACCTGGTGCAGCAACAACCCGGCGAAATGGCGACGCGCCCGGCTGAGTTGTTTGCGAAAAGCATCGGCGCGCAGGGGACGGCCGATGCATCGAGAGGCACGGGCGGCGAGGGCGTCGGAACTTTCGTCAGGGTGGTCCACGGACAGGCGCAGCACGGTGTGGAACAGGTTGCCGGGCGAGCGAATTTGGTAGGCTTCCAGCGAGAGCCAGGCCTTGTTCAGGACGCAGCGCCTCCACTCGGCCAGCCAGGCCGCCTCAGCGGCCTGGTGGGGGTCGTCCACGTCGGCCGGGAGGACATCGGGGAGGACCTCGTGCGAACGGCTGTGCTTGCGTCGCCAGTAACTGATCGCGGTGTTGCGGACCGCCCGCTTCAGGTAGTCGCGGAAGCGGCCCCGTTCGGGCACGGCGTTCACGAAGCCGCGCTCGAAGACGTGCAGCAGAAACTCCTGGGCCACATCCTCGGCGTCGTGCGGGTCCTTGAGCAGGGCATCCAGATATTTGCGCACCGCCGTGGCATAGCGCAACACGAACTTCACCGGGTCGCTGATGGCCGGCCAGATCGTCGAGATCTGGTCGAGCCGCGGGGTCAACCCGTCCATCGGCGGCACCTCCCTCAGGGGCTTGGCGGCAGCAACCGGGCGACGTCCAGGAAGCGGATCAGGCCGTCCTCGTCGGCGACGACCAAACGCCGGCCGTCAGCGAGGCCTTTCCTGCCAGCCGGAAAGGCACGGACGATGTATCCGCATTGTATCCGGCGATGGCCGAGCGGGCGTGCCGGAGCACGCAAGGCCCTCCATCGCTGATGCAAGCGGGGACAGCCCGCGCAGGAGTTCCGCCACCGCCGCGTCGCCATCGACATGGACTATCTCCTGATGGAGAATTTCGCGCAGGCCATCGACACCGGCGGCGCGACGATCCTCGATGCCCGCGCCGGCCGGGCGATCTGCTCTGCGTCGTGCAGGCCGCACTAGAATCGGGCCCGACGGGCCGGCCGGTTGAGGTGTGCTAAGGAGCGAATGATCGTTGAAAACGTTCCTTCAAGGGGGTAATCTCAGCCGTTGGAGTCGAAGCCGAGGCCACAGGGGATGTCCATGCCGGAGGCCGAACCATGCACCGCGCGATAACTGCCCTCCTTGGATTGGTAGCGCTGCCGGCGGTCTTTCTGCTTGGGGCGGAAGACCAGAAACGGGACGCCGCTATTCAGAAGAACCCGAAGGACGGGGCCACGTTGATCCTCCTCCCCGCTGGCGTGGGGGTCCTGGGAACTGACGAGAAGGAGATCGACGATCAGTTCCGCCGCTTTGGTTATCAAAAAGATTGGAAGAAACACGCCCTGGACGAGGTCCCGCGCCACCGCCAGGCCGTCAAACAATTCCTGATCTACAAGTACGAGGTGACCAACGCCCAGTACAAGCAGTTCGTGGACGCCACGAGACAGGCCCCCCCGTCCTACTGGAAAAGCAAGGACTACCCGCCGGGCAAGGGCCAGCACCCGGTTGTTGGGGTAAGTTGGGAGGACGCCCGGGCCTACTGCCGCTGGGCGGGCACGCGCTTGCCGACCGAGGCCGAATGGGAGTACGCCGCCCGAGGCCCGGCCCCTGCGAAAGGCCAGCCGGCACGCATCTTCCCCTGGGGGAATGAATGGGACCGGTCCCGTGCCAACAGCGCTTCCTATCACGCCGGCAAGGAGCTGGTGAGCGACCCGCTCTGGCACGCCTGGTACAAAGGGAAGGACCCGTCGTCCTTCCCGCTCACCACGGCGGTCGGCTCGTTTGAAAAGGGGGTGAGCCCCTTCGGCGTTCATGACATGGCCGGCAACGCCTGGGAATGGTGTGCGGACCGGTACGCCCCGTTCGGTGACAAACCGGGGGGTGCTCCCAAATCAGACAAGCAATCCCGGGTGGTCAAGGGGGGGTCCTGGGCGAACGTCTCGTTCCATCTCCGCTGTGCCGACCGCAATGCATTTGCGCCCGACACCCGTAATCTGTACATCGGGTTTCGCTGTGCCCAGGACCCTTAGGACAACGAGACCCAACCCCTCCCCCCCTCCCTCTCCGCTTCGGGGAGGGGGCTAGGGGGAGGGGTTTTCTCGCAAAGCCCTTACAACCCGGCTTCGCACCCTGTTCCACTCGCACGAGTCACACCAACGGGGGAGTCGCCATGAGGCTGACCAAAGAGGTTTACGTGGTTGGCGGAGGGGATTACGGCTTCAACCTCTCTCACCGCCTCGATTCGCACGTCTACGTCATTAACGGCGGCAAGGAGTTGGCCCTGATCGATGCGGGCTTCGGGCCGGGCACCGAGCAAATCCTCAACAACATCCGGGAAGACGCGCTGGACGTGGGAAGGATCACCAAGATCTTCCTCACCCACTACCATGCCGATCACGCGGGTGGGTCGGCCCGCATGAGGAGCGCTACCGGAGCCGGTCTCCTTGCCGGGAAAGAAGCAGCCCCTGCGATCCGTGCCGCCGATGCCGACCAGATCGGGCTGAACTGGGCGAAGCGCTTCGGCTTCTACCCGAGGGAGTACGAGCTGGAGCCGTGCCCGGTGGATGAGGAATTCCAGGACAGCGCCTGCTTCCGGATCGGGAGCCTTCAACTGGAGGCGGTCGCGACTCCGGGCCACTGTATGGGGCACTACTGCCTGGTGTTGCGGGGCGGCGATCGGGTGTGTCTGTTTGCATCGGATCAGGTCTTCTGGGGTGGGGCCATCGTGCTGCAGAACGTTCCCGATGCCAGCGTCCAGCAATACGCCGCCTCGATGGAGCGGATTCAGAAGCTGGAGTTCGAGGCCCTCCTGCCGGGGCACCTCACCGTCTCGTTGCGCAACGGGAAGCGGCACGTCGATGCGGCGGTGGACGGCTTCAACCGGATCGGCCTGCCCAAGAGCCTCCTGTATTGAAAAGGGGGAACCCGGTCACCCGCTTGGCCAGCTACAGCCAGCGCCGCAGCCACGCGAAGTGTCCCGCCCTGTCCCAGATTGTGCAGACGCCGCGGCGGCCTTCGTACTCGAACGACTCCAGGCGGCGCAGCAGGTCGCGCCCCAGAAGGCCATGGAACTGGCTCAGCCTGACGGGCAGCGGCAAACGCGCGACCAGGACTTCGGGAAATGCTGCCAGGCCCGCTTCGGGAAACTCCAGGCGTATCCAGAAGAGGGCGGCTCGCGCGACTCCAAGGGAGGAAACGACGCGAGCCGAGCCGGCCGTGTCCGGCTGCAAGTGACGAATGATGCCAGGGATCAGTGCAGTCCGCTTCGAGCCGGTGTCAATCAAGAGGCGGATCGCCACTGGCTCGGACGGCACTTGTCCCCTTGAGCGCGAGTCTCTTTCTTGCCCCGGCGTGAGGCAAGCGCGGGCCGGAAGGATAAGGTGATCCTGGACCGTTGCCGTGTATTTTCCCATATTCCTTCATGGGGACAGTCCAATGCGCTGCACCGATGGATGGTTGATGTCCACGTTGGAAACGTACTCTTCCTCGTCGCTTTCCGTAATCGGCCGAAAGATAAGCCGTGCATTGCTGCCGAACTGACGATAGGCCTCCTGCTGGGCTTCCGCGAGCGTGGCGAAGGTGCCGACGACCTCGTCCAGGTGGATCACAGCGATCTTGCCGAGATGTTCGCGCACCAGACGTGGGCGCTCGCGCTCAAAGGCGGCGTCCTCGCGCGACAAGTCGGGGGGCGGATCATTCTCTCCCAGCACGATCCGTTCGTCTTTGATTTCCTGGGTTTTCACTGCGACCTCCCACCTTGGGCGCACGAAATCCAGTAACAGCATACCACAAGGTCTTACAAGGGCGATAGGGCAAGATGGTAAGCCCTCATTCCTTCGGCACTGTGTAGGCGTGGGCGGTGAGGCCCCCATCGACCACCAGGTTGTGGCCCGTCACGTAAGCAGCTTCGTCCGAAGCGAGGTAGGAAAAGGCCGCCGCGATGTCTTCCGGCGCGGCCAGGCGGCCCAGCGGCACCACGGGGAAGCTCTCCCGGAACTTCTTCATCAGCTCTTCGCCGACGATGTCCACCGACTGCTGTGTGTCCGCCGGCCCCGGGCTGACGCAGTTGACCCGGATGCGGTAGGGGGCCAGCTCCAGCGCCATGGTTTGCACCAGGTTGGCGACGGCCGCCTTGGTGGCGTTGTAGTGGGCGAAGTGCGGGGCCCCGCCGAGGGAAACGACCGAGGCGGTGAACAGGATGACCCCGCCGCCGGCCTGGGCCATCGCCCGGGCCGCCGCCTGCCCGATCACGAAGGAGGCGGTCAAATTGACCGCGATCACCTTGTGCCAGGACTCGAGCTTCATCTGCAGAAAGGGCTCCTCAGTCCAGGCCGCCGCGTTCGAGATGACCACGTCCAGGCGACCGTGTTCCGTGGCCGTGGCAATGACCCGCTGGCAGTCTTCCACACGAGAGAGTTCGGCCCAGCTCGGCACCGGCTCGGCACCCAGCGCGCGGACCTCGCCGGCAACCTTGTCGAGCCGGTCCTGGAAATGGTCCACGAGGACAATGGTCCGCGCCCCCTCCCGGGCAAACCGCAGGGCAGTGGCCCGCCCAAAGCCACTCCCCCCGCCCGTGATCAGGGCCCTTTTGCCCGCATGGCGTTGTGGATTCATGGCAAGCTCCCTCACGGCATCGGATGTTTGGCTTTCGCGGTATCCTATCCCGGTTCATGCTATTGCGCCTCTTGCCGTCGCCTACGTCCGCCGGGCCCGTGCGTTCCCGCGCGGATCGTGGGAACGGGGGAAGGAAGTCCGTGGGCCGTTTCCGTTCCGATAGCGTTTGCCTCCCGCTCCGCGTACACTTCTACGAGCGCTTCGGACAACCTACCCCCCGCCCCCTTCCCTACGAGGGAAGAGGGAGAACGTCCTTCTGCTCCCCCTCTCCGCTTCGGGGAGGGGGCCGGGGGGAGGGGTTGCTTGTAGAGGAGCATGCCACAATGAAAGGACGAGACATTCGCCACGCCCTGCACGCCGGGCAGCGCGTGTATTCGACGGCGGTGACGGCACCGTCACCGCGCTTCCCGGAAATGCTGCGCACGGCGGGAGTCGATTTCGTGTTCATCGACACCTAAATACTCACATTCCGCACCCCTCGGTGCGGGTTGGCCGTCTCTTGCCCAGGGGCGAACGGCTGTACCTTGCCGACACCAAGCTGGATACGCCGGCCAACCTGCTGGCCATCGCCGCCCGCAAGGGCCAGTTCCTTTGCGGCGGCGCTTTCTCCCCCCAACTGAAGGAGCGCTTCCTGCGGCTGCGGCACAAGCTCCGGCCCATCGCCTACTGGCCCAAGAGTCAGGACGGCCGCGCGCCCCAGGAGCGGGACCACTACAAGGGCTTCGAGGTGCCGGAGCTGCTGGAGGGCAGGGTCGATGGCCGCAAGGTGCGGCTGCGCTAGCGGCTGCTCTTCGTCTGGAGCGAGTCGAAGGCCCGCCAGGAGGCCGCCCCGAGGGGGCGGCACGTGGACAAGATCCAGGGGGAGTTCGAGGCGGTCGCCCGCAACCTGGGGCGCTACCGCCTCCAGACGCGCGAGGCGGTCGTGCGCCGGCTGGAGGGGGCGCTGGCCCGCTCCGACGAGGGGGCCCTGTTCCGCTACGAGCTGACCCAGAGCGAGGCCGGCGCCTTCGCCCTGCGGTTCTGGCTGGACAGCGCGGCCCTGGCGCGGTGGCAGCAGCTGGAGGGCGTCTACGTCCTGAAGACCAGCCTGCCCTCGCGGCCGCGGCCCCTGGCGGAGGTGCTGCGGGCGTACCGGGAGCAGGGCCAGGCGGAGCGGCGTTTCCACCACCTCAAGGGCCCGCTGGCGGTGGCGCCGCTGTTCCTGCACAACCCCGAGCGGAGAGCGGGGCTGTTGTGCGTCCTGGTGTGGGCGTTGATGGTGCTGGCGTTGAGGGAGCGGCAGGTGAGGCGCAGCCTGAAGGGCAAGCCGTTGTACGGGCTGTACCCGGAGGGCCGCCCCCGCCCCGCGCCGACGGGCCCGGCCGTGGTGGAGGCCTTCCGTACCCTGGGCATCGTCCTGGTGAACGACGGCGGCACGGCAGCGCGGCACCTGGCTCAACCCACGTCGGAATGAGCGTTCTTGCCAGAAAGGTGGCAACGATTCACGTCGTCCGACCACTATTGAATGGGGCACACGCTTGTTCGCTCAGACCCAAAGCCATGGCCAACGCACAATGGGGGACGGTCCTCAGGTCGATTCGACAAGTGGCCGACCGACATGAGCACAAGGACCAGACAGACGGCGAGTTACTCCGCGCCTTCCTTGCTCAAAACGACCAGGACGCCTTCACCGCGCTCGTGAAACGACATGGGCGGTTGGTCCTGGTCGTATGCCGCCGGGTACTCCAGCACGTCCAAGACGCCGAGGATGCCTTCCAGGCCACGTTCCTGGTTCTGGCCCGCCAGGCTGATTCCATTCGCAACAAAGAGTCCTTGGCAAGTTGGCTTCATGGAGTCGCGTATCGAATGGCCACCAACGCTCGAAGGGCCGCAGCCAGGTGGCGTAAACACGAGAACCGGGCAAGTCCCAAGCAATCAAGCAATCCAGAGTGGACCGTGGCCTGGCAGGAAGTCCAGGCTCTGCTCGACGAGGAGCTCCAGCGCCTGCCCGAGGTCTACCGCGAGCCTTTCGTCCTCTGCTGTCTTGAAAACAAGAGCTGTGCCCACGTGGCGAAACAGCTGGGTCTGAAAGAAGGCACGGTTCGGTGCCGACTGACCCGAGCCCGCCGACAACTTCAATCACGGCTTATCAAACGGGGGGTCGCACTGACGGCGGTGCTCAGCGCGGCCGCGTTATCGAGGAACGGTGCCATGGCCGCAGTGCCACCGTCGCTCGTGTCCGCAACAGTCCATCTCGCAACCAGCCCGATACGAACAGCCGGGGTGATCGCGGCAAACGTCCTCGCGCTCGTAGAAGGAACAACCCCAATCATGTTACGGACGAAAGTGAAGATCTCCACCGCACTGCTGCTGGTGGCCGGAGTCGTGGCAGCCTGCATGGGGGCCATGACTCGTCCTGGGGTCGCAGCCCAGCAGGCCCAGCAGCAGCCAAGAGAGACATTGAAGCCCCAGGTCACGCCCAAGGAACGCGGGAAAGTCCGGCCGCAGGGTGCCCCGGCAGAAGGCGAGGCCGTCGGAGTGAGCGGCCGCGTCTTCGACCCAGACGGCAAGCCAGTCGCGGGGGCAAAGTTGTACCTGACTTACCGCAGCCCCAGGGAGTTGGCCTACCCCGTGCGCGCCACCACCGGCGCGAATGGGCGCTTCCAGTTTACGTTCACCAGGTCCGAGTTGGACAAGAGCGTTTGGGACAACCCCGGGATCCAGGTCATGGCGGTCGCCAAGGGCCACGGCTGCGATTGGGCCGCGGTTGGCGCGGATGGCAAGACCGGCGAGTTGACCCTGCGGTTGGTCAAGGACGTGCCGGTCCGCGGGCGCATCCTCGATCCCGACGGCAGGCCGGTTGCCGGAGCCAAGCTCACGCTGACAGGCGTGTCTGCCGCCGAAGGAAACCTCGGGGGCTATCTTGAAGCGGTTCGCAAGGTTCGCAGGGGCGACTTCAGACCCTACGGGTTCGCCAAGTCTTGGGCCGGGCCGCTGCCTGGGCAAACCGCGGTGCTCACCACCGGCGCCGACGGCCGCTTCCGTCTGATCGGGGTCGGCCGCGAGCGCGTCGTCTCCTTGCGCCTCGAAGGGCCCGCTATCGGCTCCGCGAGTCTGAAGGTGATGACCCGCGCGGGCCAAACGATCGCAGGCGCCTACGAGCGCATCCACGGGGCCTCGTTCGACTACCTGGGTGTTGCCTCCCGGCCGATCCGCGGCGTGGTCCGCGACAAGGCGACCGGCAAGCCGCTGGCGGGCGTGTCTGTGGCAATCGATTGGGACAGAGACAACCACTGGGCCAAAGCCGTCACCGACAAGCAGGGGCGTTACGAGTTGCTCGGCCTGGCCAAGTCGCCGAGCTACCCGCTGAAGGTGAAGCCGGGAGACGGGCTCCACTTCCAGCGCGAGGTCGAGGCCGCGAGACGGCGGGTCCGCGAGAGGGTGGTCCCCACCCAACAGCCGCCCGACCCGCTCGCCGAGATGACGGTGCGGGAGCTGTTCACGATCCTCGATGAGGAGTTGACCCGCCTGCCCTCCCAGTATCGGGCCCCGCTCGTTCTGTGCTACCTCCAAAACAGGACCCGCGACGAGGCGGCCCGACAATTGGGCTACTCTCTGGCAACGCTCGACCGCCGATTGGGGCGGGGCCGGGCCTTGCTCCGGACCCGGCTGGCTCGTCGCGACTGCACTTTCTCAGCGGGTCTGGTCCCCTCCTGCTCTCTGGTGGTACGGCATCGGGTTACGTGCCGGCTTCGTTGGTAGCGTCCACGGTCAAGGTGTTGGCGCCGGCCACCGGGGGAGTACCGGCAGCCGTTGCTCCCCCGGCCGAGGTCACCAAACTCGCGGATGGAGTGCTGAGAACCATGTTCGTGAGCAAACTCAAAGTGGTAGCGCAAGTGGCAGTCGCAGCACTGCTGATGGGGAGCCTGATCGGCTGGGGGGCTGACGCGATGCTTCGTGCGTCGCCAGGAGGTCATACCGGTCAACCGCCTCCGCCCAAGGCCCCGGACACGGAAGGAACCAGTTCCACCAGCCGGCCAGGTGGAGTTGCGCCGTCACATCGAGGCGCTCCCGTGGGCGACGACGCGCGTCGACGCCGAGAAGCGGACGATCAGCGTCATCAAGGTCCCGGACTCTGTCGAGGCGGACGTGCATGAGCAGGCTTCGTTAGCTCTTGGCGTTGCCGCCGGGCGGTTAGGAGCCGCGCATCGGTAACTTGAACAGTTTCAACTTGCCTTCCTTATACGGATTTGTGATACCGATGGCATGCAAGACGCATCCACCATCGAACGAATCCGCCGCAAGTTTGACGCGCTGGGGCCTCTGATGGATGAGCGCATGCGACGTCAATGGGCCGCTGCGGAAGCGGCCGCACTCGGTTGGGGCGGCGTCTCCGCCGTCGCCAACGCTACGGGTCTGTCGCGCACTACCATCACGGCCGGCCTCCACGACTTGCGCGACCGGGCCGAGCGACCCGATGCCACGGTCCCCTCACGCATCCGTCGCCCCGGCGGTGGCGGCAAGAGCCTTACCCAGACCCCTGGCCTGCTCCCCGCCTTGGAGGCACTGGTCGATCCCGTGACCCGCGGCGACCCGGACTCGCCGCTCCGCTGGACCTGCAAGAGCACCCGGCGGCTAGCCGAGGAGTTGACTCGGCAAGGCCACCCCCTCTGCCCGCGCTCGGTGGCCGCCCTGCTCATCGACGCCGGCTACCGTCTGCAGGCCAACCGCAAGACGCAGGAGGGGGCCGCGCACCCCGACCGCAACGCCCAGTTCGAGTATATCAATGCGCAGGCCGCGGCCCTGCAACAGCGTCATCAGCCTGTCGTGTCGGTAGACACCAAGAAGAAGGAACTCGTCGGGGATTGCAAGAACGGCGGCCGGGAGTGGCAACCCCAAGGCGAGCCGGAGCGGGTCCGCGTCCACGACTTCCAGGACAAGGAGTTGGGCAAGGCCATCCCCTATGGGGTCTACGACAGCACCACCAACCAAGGGTGGGTGAGCGTCGGCATCGACCACGACACGGCCTACTTCGCCACGCGGAGTATCCGCCGCTGGTGGGAGGAGATGGGAGCGGAACGCTTCCCCCGTGCCCGGGAACTGGCGATCACCGCGGATGGCGGGGGCAGGAACAGTTCCCGGTCGCGGCTGTGGAAGGTGGCGTTGCAAGGGCTGGCGGATGCCTTGGGCCTGCGACTGCGGGTGCTGCACTTCCCGCCGGGGACGAGCCAGTGGAACAAGGTGGAGCACCGGCTGTTCGGTCACATCACGCAGAACTGGCGGGGCAAGCCGTTGGTGAGCCGACAGGCAATCGTGAGCCTGATCGGCAGCACGACGACACGGGCCGGGCTGATCGTCCGCGCGGCGTTGGACACCGAGCGGTACGAGACCGGCATCAAGGTCAGCGATGAGCAATTGGCGGCTGTCCAACTGAAGCCTCACGACTTCCACGGCAATTGGAACTACACCATCAAACCGCGGAAACTGAGCACATAGTAATTGTTCAAGTTACCGATGCGCGGATCCTAACGACCCGTGAAGCGGTCAGCGACGTGGCGCTCGGTGGGTACAAGATTGCCAAGGGGTGTTGGATATCAGTTTTTCCCTTCGTGACCCATCGGGACCCGCGCTTCTTCGAGAACCCCGAACAGTTCGACCCGGAACGGTTCGCGGACGATCGAGCGGAGCAGATTCCGCCCTACGCATATTTCCCATTCGGCGCCGGACCGCACGTCTGCATCGGAAATACTTTTGCGATCATGGAGATGACACTCGTCGTATCCACGATCTTGCAGCGGTTCCGAGTGGCCCTTGCGCCCGGTCAACGCGAAGTCGAGCCGGTGCCGGACGTCGTGATCCGGCCCAAGGGAGGCTTGCGGGTGACCGTGAGTAAACGTTCGGCGTTTGCAGTAGCAGGGACTGGAAAGGAGGGAGGTCACAACACAGAAGTTCGGTGAGTAACGACGCGAATACTGAAGCGGAATGTCTGGCTGCGAACCGCCAGCGCATCGTTAATCTTTTTCCGCCAGCGCCTCGCTTAGTTTTTGTCGCCTCGAACCGCCAGCGCATCGCTTAGAGGTTGTCTGGAAAGCCATCATTCCATAACCTAAAGGTACGGAAGGAGTTGCATCCCATACACTAGGACTATGTGGAGGAGTAACGTCTCATGCGCCGCGCCTACCCGAGCGACCTGACTGATGCACAGTGGACG
>JACOUH010000388.1 GCA_016177925.1 Planctomycetota bacterium
TATTACCTCGGCAGGTAAGCTGCTCACACTAACCCGAAGCGTTAGCGAGGATCGACCTCGCTAACGCTTCGGGTTAGTGTGCGGAACTTCCATGCCGAGGTAATACGGTAGTTGGAGGCTTCACTGTAACCAATCGAACGCTGCGGTGTGTGCCATGCTTTCGCGGCCCCCAGGGTCAACGTCGGGGCGAAACCAGCGCGGGCCGCGAAAGCATGCCACCCCCGTTGCCGGTCCTTCTTCACACCAAAGCCCCCAACTACCGTTTGGTGCTAGGGATGGTCGCAGTGAAAAGCACTCGGGCGTCCGAGCCGTTCCTTCTCCATTCTAGCCGGCACGACGCGGGCGCCTTCGTCGCGCCGCCCCAGTGACAAGGCCCTGTCATGTCAGCCGTACGCAAGAAAAGGCTGGCGGAGCGGCCCCCCGTGACGTACAATACTCTTACCACCTTTCACGGGCGGGGCGGAGAACGGATCTCTGTCCCCGTCCGTTGTCCCCGCCGCATCCCTCCCCGACGCTGGCGGACGCAGGAGACCCCGACGCGGATTCTCGTTGCGCTCCCCACCCGACGGCAAGCTTTTCTCGAGCGTGGCCTCGGGTAAGTTCGTTGAAGTGTCCCTACTGGTGACTATGAGTGGGGAAGGCGGGGGTTTGGAGCAGGGCCTTTGGGGAGGCCCGGCCGGAGAGAGGCGAGGCCCTCTCGCAGCGTCGCATTCACACCCCCCAGGTGTCCAGGGGGCAAAGTCGTGTCATCGGAACAGGAAAACGATCTTCCGGTCTCCGCCCCGGCAGGCGGGCCATGCCGCGTCCTTGTCGCCGACGACGACGAACCGACGCTGCGGGCCCTCACACGGCTGCTGACCGGGTGGGGTTACGAGGTCCTCCCGGTCGCGGATGGCGAGGCGGCCTGGGAGGGCCTGGGCGGCGCCGACGCCCCACGGCTGGCCCTGCTCGACTGGGTGATGCCGAAGCTCGACGGGCTGGACCTCTGCCGCCGGGTGCGCGAGGAGATCGCGGAGCCCCCTTACCTGATCCTGCTGACCGGCCGCCGCTCGCGCGACGACATCGTGGCCGGGCTCGACGCTGGTGCCGACGAGTATCTGCCCAAGCCCATCGATCCCGAGGAACTGCGGGCGCGAGTGCGAGCGGCCCGTCGCCTCGTCGAGCTGCAGGGCCGGCTGGCAGAGCGGGTCCGCGAGTTGGAGGCAGCGCTGGCCCGCGAGCGTCGCCTGCAGGGGTTGCTCCCGATCTGCGCCTGGTGTCGCAAGGTCCGCAACGACCAGAACTACTGGCAGGCCGTCGAGGACTACCTCAGCGAACACGCCGCGGTGCGCTTCACGCACGGCATCTGTCCCGATTGCCTGCGCTCCATCCAGGACTCGGCTGCGAGACGGGAGGCTCCGCCGGAAGAGACTCCCTGAATGGAACGGTTTCCCCAGTCGTCCGGCCCTGTCCCCTTTGGCCGTTGTGAGCCTTTCTCCCGTCCCAACGGGCCTGACGGGAAGGGGGGCCCTAGCGGATGCGTTGACTCAGGAAGACCTCGGGCAGGGAAAACTCGTCGCCCGAGATCACCAACGGCTGGAATTGTGGCGTAGAATTGCTTAGGAAACCCACCACTGCCTCGCTCGAAGGAGAGTAGCGACATGCTGGTCCTGAGCAGAAAACTCGGCGAAAAGATCTATATCGGCGATAACATTTGTATCACGGTCGTCGACATCGACCGCGGCAAGATCCGGCTGGGCATCGAGGCGCCGCGCGATGTGCCGATCTACCGTCAGGAGTTGTTGCCCCTGAAGGGGACCGACGCCAACCCTCCGCAAAATTCCGCGCTGCCCCGCTGACCGACCCGGCTCGATTGCTCTGGCGCCGCTCCCTGGGACATTCTCCCGGTCGCGGCAACAGGATGAACGAGGCAGCGGGTCTTTGAGCGATTCGCCTGTCCGGCAACGATTGCCGGACAGGCGCTCTCTTGTCAAGTCCTCCTCCTCCCCTGACAGTTTTCTCCTCTCCTATCCTCCGAATTCCCCCTTGATTCACCGCTCAATTCGACCAGGCTGAGACGGTCAAAGAATTGTTCACCTGAGCGGCGGGACATCAGCCCGCCGGTGAAACGCAGACTGGCGGGCCGTCAGTCCGCCGCTCAGGGGGCCCGCCCTTTATCGGTTGCGTGCGAGATGGCCTTGCGTTCCTTCGCGGAATTGGGGTAGGAGAAAGGAGGGGGACGGACCGCGCGGCGGGGGATTCGCCGTCTGTCTGCCCGCTTCCTAGAATTATCTAATCCACCTTCTCCTCCCCAAGGAGCGCCGCCAATGCAGGAGCGTATAGCCTACCAGGGCATCACCTTTGACGACGTCCTCCTGGAGCCCGGCTACACCGAAGTCGTCCCGCGCGAGGTGGACGTCCGCACGCAACTGACGACCAAGATCCGCCTGAACATCCCCGTCCTCTCCTCGCCGATGGACACCGTCACCGAGAGCGAACTGGCGATCGCCCTGGCCCAGGAAGGCGGCATCGGCATCATTCACAAGAACCTGTCCGTGCCCGACCAGACGCGCGAGGTGGACAAGGTCAAGCGCAGCGAGAACGGCATCATCACCGATCCGATCACACTGCCGCCCGACGAGACGGTCCGCACCGCCCGCCGCATCATGGAGCAGAACAAGATCTCCGGCGTGCCGATCACGATCAACGGCCATCTCAAGGGCATCCTGACGCGCCGCGACCTGCGCTTCCTGCAGGACAACGACCAGCCGATTGCCGAGGTCATGACGCGCACCAACCTGGTGACGGCGCCGGAACATACGACGTTGGCAGCGGCCGAACGGATTTTGATGGAAAATAAGGTCGAGAAACTTCTGCTGGTGGACGATAACGTTAAACTGAAGGGCTTGATCACCATCAAGGACATCGACAAGTTGGCCCGCTTCCCTACCGCGTGCAAGGACCAGCGGGGCCGGCTGCGCGTGGGGGCAGCCGTCGGCGTGTTCGACTTCGAGCGCGCGGCGTCGCTGATCCAGGCGGGCGTCGATGTGTTGGTGGTGGACTCGGCCCACGGCCATTCTCACAACGTGCTCGAGACGGTCATCGAGATCAAGCGCCAGTTCGACATCGAGGTGATTGCCGGCAACGTGGCCACCGCGGAGGGCGCGCGGGCGCTGGCCGACGCGGGCGCCGACGCCGTCAAGGTGGGCATCGGCCCCGGCTCGATCTGCACCACGCGGGTCATCTCGGGCGTCGGCGTACCGCAGATCACGGCGGTTTACCACGCGGTCAAGGGACTGGGCGGCCGGTTGCCGGTGATTGCCGATGGCGGCATCCGCTACTCGGGCGACGTCACCAAGGCGATCGCGGCGGGGGCGCACAGCGTGATGCTGGGCAGCCTGCTGGCGGGCCTGGCGGAGAGCCCGGGACAGACGATCATCTACAAGGGGCGCAGCTTCAAGGTCTACCGCGGCATGGGTTCGTTGGGGGCCATGGTGGCCGGCTCGAAGGACCGCTATCGCCAGGGCGAGAGCGCCGGCGACAAGCTGGTGCCGGAGGGCGTCGAGGGGCGTGTTCCGTACAAGGGACCGCTGGCGCCGTTCGTGTATCAGTTGGTGGGCGGGTTGCGGGCCGGCATGGGGTACTGCGGGACCCGGAACATCGAGGAACTGCGCACACGCAGCCGCTTCATCATGGTGAGCGCGGCGACGGTGCAGGAGAGCCATCCTCATGACATCGCCATTACGCAGGAAGCGCCCAACTACAGTTCGCGAGCGGGGGACTGGAGCACGGATGCCGGCTAGGAGCGTGGGGCAGGCATCTTGCCTGCCTTTGCTTCGGCAGGCTAGAAGCCTGCCTTTGCTTCGGCAGGCTAGAAGCCTGCCCCACGTTCGCCTGCTGCTGGCGGTGTGCTGGCTGTCCGCGAACCTGTGTGCGGCCCAGGAACCGGCCCGTGTGCCGATGCCGCCGCGGTCGATGAGCCTGTCGTCGGCGGGCTCCCCGGTAGCGGTGCCGGCTTCGGCCGTCCTGCCCGTGCCGTCGTCGGACGGGACGAGGCCGGTCGCGCTGGGCATGCCGACCGCCGCCGCGGCCCAGGCGGTGACGCAGACCCAGCCGCAGCCAAGACCTGGGACGCGCCCGAGTGAGGAAGTCTCCGCGACGTTCCGTGTCCGCCTGGACCTGCCGGGGCCGGAGGAGTTGTTCCGCCTGGACTCGGAGGACACGCTGTTCAATCGGATGAAGCAGGAGGCGCGCGAGAAGACGCCGCCGGAGCGGATCACCTTCCCGGAGGAGCCGATCCTGTCCCGGCAGCCGTACTACGGCCGTTCGTGGCCGCTGTCGAAGATGTTCGTGGAGCCGAGCTACCTGTGCCACCGGCGGCTCCTGTTCGAGCAGATCAATCAGGAGCGTTACGGCTGGGACTTCGGCATCGTGGCACCGTTCCTCTCGACGGGCGTTTTCTTCAAGGACTGCCTGCTCCTGCCGTACCACCTGGGCACGCAGCCGTGCCGTCACTTCGAGTGCAGCGCGGGCAAGTGCCTGCCGGGCGACCCAGTGCCGCTGCTGCTGTATCCGCCGGAGCTGAGCCTCACGGGCACTCTCGCCGAGGGCGCCGCCATCGCAACCCTGGAGGTCCTGTTCCCCTGATCTCCATTTTGTGAGCCCGACGCGCCAGCGAGGTTGACGTCAACCTCGCTGGCGCGTCGGGCTCATTTCATTCCCCTCTTCAAGATGCTCTTTCTCGCCAAACGGAACGTGATCGGTGCGCTGGCGGGGCTGCTCGTGTGTGCCCTGCTCGGCGTGGGCCTTCGGGCCGTAGTACACGACCCGCCGCCGATAGAGCCATCGTTCGAGACGGTCCGGCTCGGCGTCCTGGTTGTCGGCCTGGTACTGTGCAGCGACGCGCTGATCCACGGGGCGCTGCTGCTGTTGTTTGGCGAGAAGTATTGCCGTCTGCATCGTGAGCTGGGAGACGTCTTTTCCGGACAGACTTACGCCGCGATGTTCGCCGGGGCGCTGATGGCGGGCGCCGGCGAAGAACTCGTCTTTCGCGGGCTGAGCATGCACCCGGCCTACCTCGGCGGCTCAGCGGTCGTGTTCGGGCTGCTGCACCACATCCGCCGGGAACTGTGGCCGTTCACCCTCTGGTCGATATGGCAGGGCGGGTTGTTCAGCATCGCCCTGGGCTTTACCGGAGTCCTCGGGGTGACGATGGTCGCTCACTTCCTGCATGACCTGATCGGCTTTCTCCTCTTTCGCATCCTGCGAGGGGTGCGACAGCGATATAGTGGACGCGGGCCAATCTGACACAAGCCCGGAGCGCCAGCGACGGGATCCGAGTTCCCCGCGCTGGCGCTTGGGGCTTGTGTCAACACTCCCCGCGTTGGGTAGAAGCGAGCTGCCGTCTTCAGGCCGGCAGGTAACGGCGCGGCAGGCCGATATCAAGGAGGTGAACCTCGCCCGTCCACTCACGTGACTGGGGTTGAACGAAGCCGGCTTTCAGGGCGAGGAAGGTGCCCGTGTGTCCGGCCCGCACGGTCGCTCCGAGTGGGCGTCCTGTATCGCCGTCGAGCCCTGAAGGAATGTCGACTGCCAGCACTCGTGCCGACGATTCGTTGATCAGCCTGACGACGGCATCGAACGGCGCACGCAACGGTCCGCGCAACCCCGTGCCAAACAGGGCGTCAACCACCCACTCAGCGGTCGCCAGATCGTCGCGCATACGGCCGAGGTCCGGCGACTGACCGGGATGCATCTCCACACTCACGCCGGATCGCAGCAACACCTGCCAGTTGAGGGCGGCGTCGGGGGTCAGTTCTTCCGGGCGGCCGAACAGCAGGACATGGACGTCGATGCGTCGGTTGTCGAGGTGCCGGGCGAGGACCATGCCGTCGCCGCCGTTGTTGCCCTTACCGCAGCAGACGACGACCCTACTCTTCACGCCAAAGGAGACAAGCAGTTCGGCGAGGTTGCGGCCGGCGTTCTCCATCAGGACGAGGCTCGGCAGTCCCAACTCGTGGATGGCCCGCTGCTCCAGCGCTCGCACGTCGGCGCAGCTCAGCACAGGGGAAGTCATCGGCGATCTCCGAAGGCGCCATCGTAGTCATCTCGCTCCGCGAGATGATCTTCAATCAGGCAGCGTGCTTGCGGGCAGCCGTCTTCAACACGGCGTCGATCGCCGTCATTGTACGCGCCGTGGCCCCCTGCTGGGCGAGAACGAACTGCCGCGCCGCCTCGCCCAGGCGTCGCTGCCGCTCGCCGTCCGCCAGCAGCGAACGCACCTCGCGCTCTAGCTCGGCAGCGTCGGCGACCTGGACCGCCGCCCCCGACTCGACCAGCCGCGTTGCCGTGTCACGGAAGTTCCACACGTGCGGACCGAACACGACCGCTGCCCCGTAGGCAGCCGGCTCGATCATGTTCTGTCCGCCGCGTTTGCCGTCGAGGCTGCCGCCAACGAACGCTACCTCGGCCAACCCCCACACCGCCGACAGCTCGCCGATGGTGTCGACCAGCACGACGCCGTCCCGGTCCGCGACGGGACCGTTGAGCGTGCTACGGCGGACGAAGGGCAGCCCGCTGCGACGCAGCAGCCCCGCCACCTCCTCAAAGCGCTCGCGCTGCCGCGGCACGAGCACCAGGCGCAGCCCGAAAACCTCGTCGCGGAGCCGCCGGTAGATGTCCAGGGCGATCTCCTCCTCTGGCGCCTGCGTGCTGCCGCAGACCCAGACGCGATCGCTTGGCCCGACGTTTAGTAGGCGCCGCATCGAGGCGACGCGGTCGTGGTCGCGGTCGGTCTGGACGCCGTCGTACTTGACCGACTCCGTCACACGGATTCGGTCCGGCGGGACAGCCGCCGCCTCGAAGGCTTCGGCGTACTCACGCGTCTGCACGGCGAACAGGTCGATGCGTCGCCACAGCGGGCCGGTCAGCCGCCGCAGCCGGCGGTAGCGCTGGGCGCTGCGCGGGCTGAGTCGCCCGTTGACAACAACGACCGTCGCCCCGTGGTCCTTCGCCGCCATCAGGAAGTTGGGCCACAACTCGCCCTCGGCGAGGACGATCAGCTCCGGGTCGACGCGCTGCAGCGCCCTCCGCACTGCCCACGAGAAATCGAGCGGGAAGAAGAACACGGGCAGGTCGGCGAAGTGCTTCTGTGCCTCCTGCAACCCGGTTTCGGTGGTCGTCGAGACGACGCAGTCCCAGTCAGGATGCCGCTGCCGGAACGCCGCGATCACCTGGCGCAACAGGTGGATTTCGCCGACGCTGACGCCGTGAAACCACGCCCGCCGCGAGGATGACGGGAGAGTGGGTGCCCGACCGAGGAGCTTGTCGAGCAGTCCGCGACGGTACTTCGGCTTGGTGAGGACCTGGTAGATCAGCCAGGGGGAAAGCAGCAGAAGGACAAGCAGGTAAACGGGATCGAGGACGTAACGCATGGGAATCCTTTCCCTATCGAAGAGGCCCTGACTGCCGGGTCAATCAGGAGGTCATGGAAACTTCGCGATGGCTGCGTTGGCGATGTCGGCAATTACCTTTCGGAGGAGTTCCCAGGTGTCCCGGTGGTAAGGCTCGGGGATGTCCAGTCTCTGCCCGGCCTGGTAGCGCGCGAGCTTCCCGGCCTTCGCCTCATAGGTCTTCGTCACGACGCCGCGGTTGTGGACCAGGAGATCGCGCGAAGCTTTGGCCTCCGCAATCCGCTCAATCTCGTCGGTCGTGGGACAGCCAAGCTTGGCCCTGTCCTCCAGGTACGCGAACCAGCCCGCGGGTCGATCGTATAAGATCTCGTTCAGCTCCCTGTTGACGACCAGCAGCGTAATCGCGTCCTTGTCCGGTGCGTCCAGGACCGCCTTGAAGTCGACCTTCTTCCCGATCAGGTTCTGCGGATACGCCAGCAGCCAGAGGCGGAGCAGATCGAAGAAGAAGCTCTCGAAGATCGAGAGGAACTGCTGAAAAGTCGCCTCGGAGAGTTGCTCCGCCACATACCCCGGTGCTTTGCTTCTCAGATCGGCCTGCGTCGTGACAGTGCCAGTGGTCACGTTCCGGACGGAGAACGTGCGGCCCGCCGCCACGACATCATCAACGATGTCCCAAGCCGTCGTCGAGTCCGTGTAGTAATCGTGGGCGGCGTTGAGGTCGACTAGGACACGGTCTCGCAGCGCTCGGATCTCATCAGCCAGGGCCATCGAACCCTCGCTTGGTCAGTCGACGCTGTCCAGAATGGCCTGGACGGCTGCCGCATTGCCCTCGCGACCTAGCTTCACGACGATCATCTCCGGACCTCCGTCCAGTGAGATCGCGTTTTCACGAACCCAATAGCGAATGCCGTGACGGTCGAGAAGTTGCCGGACTTCATCCAGCTGAGTGAAAGCGAGCCTGATAAACGGCCCGGCTGTGCCGATTGTCGAGACACGCAAAGGGTTTTTCGTCGTTGCATCTGTCATTGTCGTTCCCTCCTCTTCAACAACGCTGCGAAATCATCCCTCTGCCGGATAAAGGTTCCGCACACCTGTCAGCCTTTCGTCAGTCGCGGCGGCCGGTCAGGCGGTTCCGGCGCGGCTTGGCCACGAGTTGCCACTTGTCCTCGTAGAGGCCCTCACGCGTTCTGGAAGGCCGCCCAGTCGATGCCGAGCTGGCGAACCACCCCGCGCAACGTGCCGATCTTGAGATCGCGCCCGCCCCAATCTGGCAGGACGGTTGAGCGGTCGGTCGCCGGGTTGTACCACTTTCGGTGCGACCCGGGGCCCTTGCGCGGTATCTCACGGCACCCCAACGCCGACAGCTTCCGGGCGGCTTCCCGATAGATCACGCGCTTTCCACCAACGTCTCGGACCAGACGACTTCACCAGCACCGGGCAGCACAACCCCTGTCGGCAAGGGGCGCCCCTGCTCGGTGTACAGTTCCCGGACTGCCTCGAACGCATCGCGCACGTTGGCGTGGGCTTCTTCGAGCGAGTCGCCTTCGGTGATCAGCTCCGGCAGTGCGGGAGAAGTAACCGTGTAGCCCCCCTCGGGCTGCGGCATGAATACCAACGGAATGCGATACAACACAGGATCACCCCCAAACCACCTCAAAGGTAGACGAGTTCGAGGACCGAACGCATGGGAATCCTTTCCCACCCGGAGAGGATAGGCAGGCTCAGGGCTGCAACCGGGAGAGGGTCCGCGCCTTGACCTGTTCCCACGGCACAACATCGTCGGGGCTGGCGTCATCCTCGGCGACCCGTCGCTCGAGTTCCCGGCGCTGCGCCTCTGTCAGCAGCGGCGGAGAGAATTCGGCCGCAATGGTATCCCAGATCTCCATGACGAGGGCGATCCGCTGCTCGCGGGAGAGACGGTCGATTCCCAAAGACTCAACAGTCGGTGACATCGCTGGGTGTGCCATGCTTTCGCGGCCCCTCTGTCTATGGCTACTTCCGGCGACAGAGGGGCCGCGAAAGCATGCCACCCGCCGGATGCTACCCCGAGCAAGGCGCTCAGCTTACTTCCCCACGAAGGCACGGAACTGCTCGATCGCTTTCTGGACTGAGGGGGCGACCATCGTCATATGGTCCCCCGGCACAATCACCAGCTTGCAATCCTTTCTCAGTTCCCTCGCTCGGTCTGCTAAGGGCTCGTTCACAGACCGCATAGTCGGCTCGGAGTACAGGGTTAGGGGGATTCGGAGGCTCGGCACGAAAGCCAAAGGGTTCCGGAGTCGGACCTCCTCGGGATCGCTGATGTCGAACACCACGCGCTCCGACTGGTCAACCCGCACCCACGCCTCCATGTCCAGGTATCCACTGAGAGCGGCCCCGGCCTTATACGGGGATGGCATCATGGCCACCAGCACTGTGAGGACCGCGCCAACGCTGTGGCCGGCGACGAAGATTCTGGTCGAGTCCACGGAGGGCAGCGATGCTATGAAACGCCCCGCGGCAATCGCATCATCCACCTCGCCGAAAAAGCCCTCGTAGGCACCAGGGTTGCCATTTTCCGCCCGGAGCATCGGCATGAAAAGTACGAACCCTGCGTCGGCGAAGGGGGCAGCGTCCCGCCAATCGGGGAGGTCGAACGCCCAGCCGCCGTGGAGGAACACAACGGCTGGATGTTGCTTCCCATCGCGGGGCTCAGCAGAGAGCCACCCCTTCAGCTTGAGGCCCGCGGACTCATACTCAACGACACGCACACCAGCGGGCGGCTTGATCGCCTGGTACTGTTGCGGGGCCGGCCCTCGCTGCTTCAGTTTGGTGACGAACCGACTTCGAGCAGTGGCCAGGTCGACCGACTTGCGAGTTTCAGGCTGTTTCGGCTGCTCTGGTTCTTGAGGCTGCTGGGGCGGTGGTTTCGTGCATCCGAGAAACGAGAGAACGCCGACCAGCGCGAAGGCACATACCGGAGCAGGTGTCAATCTACGGATTTCCATAGTAGCTTAAATCCCTCGCGCGGAAAGGTAGATCGCTTAGCTGGCGACCTGGCGCATGTGACAGTTCTTGTACTTCTTCCCGCTGCCGCACGGGCACGGATCGTTGCGGCCGACCTTCTCCTTGCGATTGCGGATCGGCTCTGGCTTCTTGCCCTCGCCGCTGTTCGCGATCGCTTGCTGACTCGTGTCCGGCGCCGTCACGCGCGGCGCCGACTCGTGGATCGTCGCCCCGATCTGCCAGATTGATTCCTGGAAGCCCTCCGCCTCCTCCATGCGGAAGACCGTGTCGGTCACCCGATCGTGGACGCCCTCCCACATGGCCTCGAACTCCTTCATGCCCTGCCGCTTGTACTCCGTCTTGGCATCGATCTGACCCACCCACATCATGCGCATCGCCTCACGCAGATGGTCCATCGCGTACAGGTGGTTCTTCCAGGCCGTGTCCAGGTGCTGCAACAGCAGGTTCCGCTCCATGCCGCGCATCTCGGGACGGTAGCGGACGTCGAACGCGCTCCACAGCTCGTCGCGGACCTGCTGCTTCGTCGCGCCGACCAGCCGCTCCACCTTCACGTCCAGATCGAGCCGCGACTTCGCCCATGCCGCCAGCTCGCGCGCGTCCTCCGCCTCCGCCCGGTCGGCGTGCGCGAACGATTCCTCGAGCTGAGCGTCGATCTCGTGCTGCCGCACCGGCGGATAGCTCTTGCGGCTGATTCCCAGCAGACGCTCGTACAGCCGGGACCGCGACTGCGTGCGGAACTCCTCCTCGTTCAATTCGTCGATCGCCTGTGGGAAGCGAACACGAGCCCAGTTGTACAACCCCTCGCGGTCGTACCGCTGCTGCCCCGCCGCGACCTGTCGCTCCGCCATGAAGGTCGCCATGCCGGCCTGTACCGGGAACTCGACCTCCTTCTGAGCGTACAGTTCGTCGACCTTGTCCAGCAGCAGCTTGCGCAACTGGTCCTTCTCGAGCGCGGCCAGTTCCTTCGGGTCGAGCTTGATCTGGAACTTGCGCTTGGCCCAGTCGCACAGCGAACGCAGGCCCCAGTCGCCCTCGAGGTACTGCTTGCCCTCGGACAGGTCGACCTCTCCGACTGCCTTCTCCGCCTCGGCGATCAGGAACTCCGACAGGGCCTCCTTGCCGATCTGCTTCAGCTTGCGGTCGCCGAAGTCCAGGCCCCAGCGCGCCTTGACCTGCCCGGCCAGTGCCTGCCAGTTCCACTGCTTGGCGTCCTCATCGCCAAGGTTCTCGTCGAGCATGTCCAGGACATGGCTGGGAATCCCCTGGTTCGCCTTGTTGAAGGCGAAGATCACCGCCTCGTCGTAAGAGCTGCGCGCGAAGTCGGACGGCTCGAACTCCACGCCCAGGCGGCCCGACGCAAACTCGGCGAACGTCGCCGGCCCGTACGAGGCATCGAGGAAGCGCTGCAGCGCCGCGTCGATTTGCTGCTCGATCATAGACAGGATGCGCAACTTGCAGTTGGCGTCTTCGAGGATCTCCTGGCGGTAGCCATAGACGCGCTTGCGCTGCGTGTCCATGACCTCGTCGTACTCGAGGAGGTGCTTGCGGATGTCGAAGTTGCGTTCCTCGATCTTCTTTTGGGCGGCCTCGATGCGCTTGCTGACCATGCGACTCTCGATCGCCTGGTCCTCTTCCATGCCGAGCCGGCCGAGCAGGTTGCTGACCCACTCGCCGCCAAAGATGCGCATCAGGTCGTCCTGAAGCGATACGTAGAAACGCGACGAACCGGGATCGCCCTGGCGACCCGCCCGGCCGCGGAGCTGGTTGTCGATGCGGCGGGCCTCGTGGCGCTCGGTGCCGACAATGTGCAGCCCGCCCATTCCTGCAACTTCCCGGCCCTCCTCCTTCATCTTCTCCTTGGTCTCGATCTGGTTGACGAGCGTCTTCCACTCCTCCTCGGGCACGTCGAGGCGCGAGGCGTACTTGTGCTTGAGCATCGCCCACGCCATCGTCTCGGGGTTGCCGCCAAGGATGATGTCGGTGCCGCGGCCAGCCATGTTGGTCGCGATGGTCACCGCGCCGATGCGGCCGGCCTGGGCGACGATGTCGGCCTCGCGAGCGGCGTATTCCGGCTTGGCATTGAGCAGCTCATGGTCGACGCCGCGACGCTTGAGCATCGCGCTGAGCAGCTCCGACTTCTCGACGTCGGTCGTGCCGACCAGGATCGGCCGGCCGCCCTCGTGGACCTCGACGATCTCCTCGACGATCGCCTTCCATTTTTCCTTCTCGGTGCGGTAGATCAGGTCGGGCGCGCCGAGGCGGATCAGCGGCTTGTTAGTCGGGATGGCGAGGACATCGAGTTTGTAGATCTTCCAGAACTCGTTGGCCTCGGTCATCGCCGTGCCGGTCATGCCGGCGATCTTCTTGTACAGTCGGAAGAAGTTCTGCAGCGTGATCGTGGCCAGCGTCTGCGTCTCTTCCTTGATCTTGACCCCTTCGCGGGCGTGCTTGGCCTCGACGGCCTGGTGCAGACCGTCGGACCACTGCCGGCCGATCATGAGCCGGCCGGTGAACTCGTCGATGATGATGATGCTCATCTCGCCGGTTTCGGGATGGCGCATCACCGCATATTGTTTGTCCTTTTTATAGAGATGGTGGCCGCGCAGGGCGTTGTCGATCAGGTGCGGCCACTCCATGTTGCCGGCGGTGTAGAAGCTCTCGACGCCGGCCAGTTCCTCGGCCTTGTGGATGCCCTCGTCGGTCAGGTGGCAGGTGTGCTCCTTCTCCTTGACCTCGAAGTACGGCCCTTCTCCCTTCTTCTGCAACTCGGTCAGGGTCGTGGCAATCTCGTTGGCGCGCGAGTAGCGGCGGATGTCGGTGAAGGCAGCGCCCGAAATGATCAGCGGCGTGCGAGCCTCGTCGATCAGGATGTTGTCGACCTCGTCGATGATGGCGTAGTTCAGTTCCTTCTGGCACTGCCGCGCGTAGGGCGAGAAGTTGGGATCGTCCCAGCGGGCCGGCTTCATGTTGTCGCGCAGGTAGTCGAAGCCGAACTCGCTGTTGGTGCCGTAGGTGATGTCGCACTCGTAGGCGCGGCGTCGCTCGGCCGGGTCCATCTCGCTCTGGATGTAGCCGGCGGTCAGGCCGAGAGCGCGGTAGATGGGCAGCATCCACTCGCAGTCGCGGCGGGCGAGGTAGTCGTTGACAGTGACAATGTGGACGCCCTTGCCGGTCAGACCATTGAGGTAGGCGGGCAGCGTGGCGACCAGCGTCTTGCCCTCGCCGGTGACCATCTCGGCGATATTACCGCGGTGCAGGACGATGCCGCCGAGGATCTGCACGTCATAGTGCCGCATGTTCTTGGTGCGGTGAGCGGCCTCGCGGCAGGCGGCGAAGGCCTCGGGCAGCAGGTCGTCGAGGGAGGCGCCCTGCTGCAAGCGTTCGCGGAAGACGGGTGTCAGCGCCGCCAGCTCCTCGTCGGAGAGACCGCGCATTTTCTCTTCCAACTCGTTGACCTGGGCGAGGTGCGAGCCGGGGGTGATCTGCGGTGTCTCACCGGGCTTCTTGGCGGAGAGGTAGCCGAGCTTGCGGATGAAGCGCTCATTACTGGAACCGAACATCCGCAGCAAGAAGCGGCTGAAGAATTCGGACAGGCCGGACAGGCGCTCGCCCAGTTTTTCCCAGAACGAGGCTTCCATGTTGGAGGAAGAAGTTTCGGTGCTCATCGGCGTCCCACCCTTCGCGGTCTGCCCATCGCATCCAATCGACACGTTCGTGCTCACCAGTCTATCAGTCTAAGGAACCCTGCATTGGAGGGTCAAGACGGACAGCGCTTGCCCACATAGGGGCGGGCGGCTCGCCTGCCCCGCTCGAAGGTGGGGACAGGCGAGCCGCCTGTCCCTACGGAACCGGACGCGGCAAGGGAACGTTCTCGCTCCAGCGGCGACCGGAACGCTGCCGGCGGCCACAGCGGTCCTGCAGTTCTGCGCCGACAAGGACTCGACCAAGCAGACGAAGCTCATCGTCCGCTTGGTTGGGGGGGATCAAGCGACTGCCGAATGACCAGCCGAAGCTCCTCATTCTGGAAGAGATCGAGCGGTCGAGCCAGAAGAGCAAGGCCGTGATCAAGAAACCGAAGGAGCGGCGTTAATGGCCAGCTCCATTTGACTTGAGCAGTGCGTATGCTGGCGGAACTGCAGGTGGTCGAGTCCATTCTCGACGAGACCGTCTGCCGGGCCCTAAAAAACAACCGCCGGGGAAAAGCCCCGGCGGTGCTGTACGGAACGATTCGGCCTGCTGGTTTACCTGCCCCAGCCGCCGTAATAGCCGCCGTAGTACGGGGCGTAGCCGCCGGAATAGCCGCCATAGTACGGGGTGTAGCCGCCGGAATAGCCGCCGCCGGAATAGCCGCCGGAGTACGGGAAGCCGTTGTAGCTCTTGGTCGGCCCGAACGGGGTGATGCTGTAACTGCGGACGCCACCCCACGGCGAGATGCTGTGGTTGTGCGGCAGGTAGTCGTGCAGCCCGTTGCCGTACCAGTACGTCGGCCCGAAGAAGGTGTTCGTCCGGTGCCCGTGCGGTACGTAGTCGTGCGACCCGTTGCCGTAGCCAGCGTAGAACCTGCCCGGCGGGTGCGCCTCCACCTTCCCGGCGCCCGTGAACCCCAACCCGGCAACTCCAAGGACAGCGGCCAGTATGAATGCTCTCATGGTTGCTCCTCTCTCGTAGTGGGGGCGAGCGGCGCCTCCCGCCGCCGCCCCACTCTTTCCCAAAAGGTGACCGGGCAACGCGGAACGTCGCCGCGCCAGCCCTCCATTCCATGATGTGCCCGCCCTTCCGCCGCCCCCAAAGGGGTGTGCAGAGCGGCCGGACCGCGAATGACAGCGGCCCCACTAAAGAAACGAATCCGACCCCCGAACTTGCGCGCCGCCGCGGCGACGCGCGGTAGCTTTTTCCTCAAGTTCGCGGGACGTCCAACTCGCCCGGCTGGACGAGAAAGGCACGGGGGTTAGCTGGTTGCGCCCTCACTTCTTTACCGACTTGCCCGCCTCCCGCGCGCATCCGCCCAAACGTAGAGAGTCTGGGATCGGCTCTGTCACCCCGATGGCGGTCTCGGCGGTGGACGCGACGTCCCACCTTACCGTCCAGGCACCGGCAAACGCCAGAGTCTGGATCGGGGGCCTTTCTCAGGTGGGCCGGACAGGGGCGGACAGTTTGGGCCGGCGCGTGCAGCCAGGGTCCGTGGCGCAAGTGATTACTTCACAAGAAGTTACCTCACGCACCCGCAGCGAGCTTTGCGCCGCAAAGTGTCCGCGCTGTTCAGGGAACTGTCCACCGCTCTTGAGAAAGTCCCAAAGGATCTGCCCGTGCATCCCCAGCGCGGCTGCTCGGCGGGAGGCTACTTTCCTCACGCTGGTGGAAAAACCACCACGTCGCGGTCAGGCCGAATACGTCCAGCACGGCGAGGCCGGCTCCCTTGATGGGACGCAAAGCTCAAGATGAGCCAGCCAGGGGGCCGCTTGCAGCTGGGGCCCACGCCCCGCCCAGGCGCAGAGAAACGCAAAGCCCCGCGCGAGGGGTCTTGTTCCCTCACGCGGGGCTTCTGGGCATCCTCCGTCGCCAGCGCGTCAGCTGGAGGTCGTGTTGACGGTGTTGCCGACGTAGGAGAAGGTGTTGGAGGCGTTGGAGCCCAGGGCGCTGATGGCGGCGATGCAGACGACGATGATCAGGGCCAGCATGACCGCGTACTCGACCGCCGTCGGGCCATCTTCCGCCTTCAGGAACTTGACGACGCCGCGTTTCAGATTCGACAGCATGAGACAACCATCCTTTCGCTTAGTCCTCACAAAAGGACCGCCACGGAAACAAGGAAACCGTGACGGCCGACAAGCGGGGCGAACTGCGACCCGGGCACAGACGTGGGGCCCGGCAGGCTCCTGGGTGGACTAACCTTTCGGCAACCTGGCGACCCACCGACTTTGCGGAATCGGGAAGGGCCCATGGCTTTGCGTCCCCGCCTTTCGACGGGTTTGCCGTTATCGAGGAACCCAGCAGACCACTTGCCGGTCCTTCACGGACCGACTGCGACGGATTCGACCGAGAGGGGAAAGGAGCGGGCGCAGGAAGAGGGGCGCCCTACACAGACTATGAGACACGCGGGCAAGGTTGTCAAAATTCCATCGGCATTTTTTCAGGCGATTGTCTCGTTTCCCGCCGCGGGGTTCGTTAGGGCGGGCGGTGGCAATGGGCTAGTGTCACCTCGTCGCCAGCCCCGGGGGGGCGCAAAGAAAGCCCCACCCGGGAGGAGGTGGGGCTGTGCGGAATCCGCCGCACACGGAGGTCTTCTGAAAGAGGGTTATCGGCCGCAGGCAGCGCCCGCATGAAGGGAAGAGGAAGGCCGACCAGATGCCACACCTTTGCCGAGCATCGTCAGCGAGAGGACTTTGCCCAGCAGCCACCACCGAAAGGGACCTCCGATGGCATGGCCGTCTGCCCCGGTGCCGGCGGAGGCGGCTGTCCCAGGGACACGAAGAGCTGGAACTGGGCCTGGTCGTAGCCGACGACCGCCCGCGCCAGGTCCTCGCGGGCGGCTCGCAAGAGGTTGAGGCTGTTGAGCACCTCGATGGGGCGCGCCCGGTTGACCAGGTTCGTGGCGCGGGTCAGGTCGAGGCGAAACCCTTCCCCCATCGTCCGCACGCGCCGCAGGGCGACGTCTACCTCACGCCGGCGGGCCGCTACCACGGCGTAGGCATCGGCCACCTCGCGGTTGATCGCGTTGAGCGCGCGGGCCCGCTTCGCCTCGGCCTGGCCGACCTCGGCGCGGCACTCGCGCTGGACCGCCAGGTTGCCCAGGCCCAGGTTGGCCAGCGACCAGTAGGCAAAGACGTCGAGGTCGGTGCGGGGGTCGAAGTTCCCGAAACGAGGCGCGACCTGGTTGCTCCCGCCGCCGAAGCCGCCGGCGCTGTAGCCGACCGAGAGCACCGGGACGAAGGGCCGCACCCGCTCCTGGCGCAGGCGCGTCTCGGCGGCCGCCACGTCGGCGGACCGCGCCCGAACCTCCGGGCGGTTATTGCGCGCGACCTCGAGCAGCCTCTCGAGCGGGACGCCGGGGTCGACGAGTTGCAGCAGCGGGACCGCCTCCTCGGCGGCCCGCAGCCGGGTCGATGGGTCGAGGTTGAGCAGCCGGGCCAGGTTGGCAGACGCCTCCGCGACTTCGCCTTCTGCCCGCTGCTCCTCGGCACGGAGCAGCAGCCCCTCGGAGAGGGCACGGTCGGCGTCCCCCTTACGGCCCTGGCCGATCCGGGCGAAGTTGGCGGTCAGCCGCACCACCTCGGCGAGGTCGCGCTCGGACCGGCGGATCGCCTGTAGGCGGGCCTCCGCGCCGGCCAGCGCCAGGTAGCGGACGGCGACGTCGAGCAGGATCGCGTTGCGCGTCGCCTCGCTGTCGAAGCGCCGCCCCTCGACTTCCCGGCGGGCGACGCCCGGCTCGAAGACGGCGTCGGCGAGGTGGGCGAACAGCCGCACGCCTGGGATGGTCACGGTGCCGGCGCCGACGGCGCTAGCGCCGCTGCCGGCGTAGACAGACTCGCGGTGGAGGTCCCGCACGATGCCGCGCGCCGACAGCAGGTTGCCGCGGTGCAGGTCGAAGCTCGAGCCGGCGTTCAGGGTGGGCAGGAGCAGTGCCCGCGCCCTGAGCAGGGCCGCTTGCGCGGCGCGGACGGCCTCGACCGCGCGGCCGATGGTCGGGTTCTCCACGCCTGCCACTGCCAGGGCCGTGCCGAGGTCCACCCACTCTTCTGAGGTGGGAGGCAGGACCGGGGTCGCTGCCGGGAGGGGAGGCGCGGAGGCGCGGTCTCCCGGGTGCCGCGGGGCGCCGATCTTCACCACCGTCACGGCGTCCGGGGAGCCCCCGGCGTCGGCCGCGTCCTCCTGCGGTCCGCCCTGCTCGGAGGGGCCACCCGAACCGGGGCCGACACTCTCCTCGGCCGTCGGTACGGGAGGCGCCCTCCCGCAAAGGCGGTGTGCCGACTGACAGCCGACCGGGCCAGCGAGGCAGGCGAACATCAGCAGGGCCACCCGCCCGCGCAAGTAGCCCGCCCGCCACGGGCGCCTTGTCCCCCGCTCGCGCTTCGGGCCCATCGCTCCTCGACCCTCCTCACCCCGCCCCGGAAACCGAGAATCCCGTGCTGAAAAGGCGACCAGCCTACCGCGGCCCCGCCGGGGGACAAATGAGCGCCGGGTCCGGGGGCGGGGAGGGCGGGACCAGGCTTGCCGGGATCGGCCGGGCGAGGAACTTCGCCGGGGGCTGGCCGAGGGCGACGTACAGCTCAAATTGCGCCCGGTTGTACTCCAGGATGGCGTCGAGGTAGGCGTAGCGGCTGCGGCCCAGCAGGCGCAGGCTGTCGAGCACCTCGATCGGCAGCCCCTCGCCGCCGCGGGTCCGCTCCAGGTCCTCCCGGAAGCCTTCCTGGCTCGACCGGACCGCCCGCTCGCCCGTCTCGATCTGGGCGAAGCGGGCGTGGACGCGGGCGTGCGCGGCGGCCACCTCGGCGCGGACGCGGTTGAGCGTCTCGAGCTGCTCGAGGTTGCTGCTGCGCAGATTGCTCCGAGCCAGGCGCACCCGTGCCACGTTGCCCAGCCCGAGGTTGCGCAGCGACCAGTAGACGACGGCGTCGAAGTCGGTGCGGGCGTCGAAGCTGTCGAAGCGGGGCTGGCGGAGGACGGTGCCGTCGGGCTGCGGGATGCCCTGGGCCACCAGGTTGCTGCCCCCGCCGAAGGCGCCCGCGCTGAAGCCGACGACGAGGTTGGGCGAGAACGGCAGAAGCTTCGCCTCGCGCAGCCGTAGCAGGGCCGCCCGGATCTCCACTTGCCCCGCCGCGAGTTCAGGGCGCTGCGTCAGGCCGATGGCGATCAGCTCGGCCAGCGGGATCGGCTCGGGGACGAGCGGCGCCGGCACGACCCAGCCATCGACGGCGTGCAACCGCACCGACGGGTCCAGGTCGAGCAGCTCGCACAGGCGGGCGGAGGCGGCCAGGACCGCGGCCTCGGCCTGCAGCACATCGGCATTGCGCTGGTCCAGCTCGGCGGCGGCGCGGTCGGCGTCCGCCTTGCGTCCCTGGCCAATCCGGGCGAAGTTGCCGGTCACGCGGGCCACCTCGCGGGCCTCGCCGCGGGTCTGGATGGCGATGGCCTGTCGCCCCTCCGTCTGCA
>JACOUH010000389.1 GCA_016177925.1 Planctomycetota bacterium
ACGAGCACGGTATCGACAAGCCGGAGGCACTCGGCTGGAAATGGCCGTTCTAAGGCGAACGGCAGGAAATGATCTCCCCGTAGGACCGTAGGACGGATTTCCAATCCGTCCGGACGGATTGGAAATCCGTCCTACGGGGACACCAAGTCCTGCCGGTCGCCTTACAGGGTGTTTCAACAACGCGGCGTGAGCCCCCTGAGCGAGGGACGTGAGCCGTTGGGATGGCCCGGCTTGGCCCGAGCCATCCCAGAGAAGGGGAACCGCACCGCGGCGGGGAAGCAATGTCTCAAACCAAGCCGCGGACAGTGTGCGCGGAGGTTTCTGCTACCGGGCCGAGGTCGCGGTTGCGGGCTGGCGCAGGTACAGCCAGACGTGGCCGTGGAAGTGGTACGGCCGCTCGAACTTGCGCAGTGCCTGGTGGAGCTTGCTCTGCTCCTCAATCGGCTTCTTGTGGCGCTCGACGACCTTCTGATACCCCTGGGTCCTCTCCTTCTCCTTCTGGACCGGGTCGGTGATCTTCTGGGTTTCCTCGTAGACTTTCTGGAGCTCTTCCTGGTACGGCCTCATTTCCTTCCGCAGCTTCTCCAGCTTTGCCTGCAGCTCTTTCTGCTCGGCTTTGTCCTTGTCGGTCAGCTTCGGCGCCTCACCGTAGGTCATGGCGAAGTCGCCGACGAGCAAGTCGGGCCGGCCGTCGCCGTTGAAGTCGCAGACCCAGACCTTGGCCCGCATGCCGGGGCGCGTCTCCTTCGGCGGCGTCTTGTCGTTGAAGTCTGCCTGGGTAGGGGCAGGCACTAGCATCCGGGCAGCGGCGAGCTTCGGCTCGGCCTTGCTGCCGACGTTCTTGTACCACAGCACACTACCGTCCCCGCAGCCAACCACCAGGCCGGGCGTGCCGGTCCCGTCCCAGTCGGCCGCGATCGCGTGCGAGTCGCCGTGCCCCACCTGGATTGGGCTGCCACCGGCCTCGAGCTTCACCGGCTTGCCGTAGGCCGGCTTGGCGCGCGTACCCTCGTTGGGGACGAGCCAGACGAAGCCCTCGATGCAACCGCATAGCAGGTCAAGCTTCCCGGTGCCACGCCAGTCGTAGGCGAACACCGTCGAGGCGTAGCCGACGCGGACCGGCTTGCCGTCCTTGTCCTTGATGATTTCCCCGGACTTGAAGCGGCCCTTGCCTTCGCCGCGGAAAAGGTACAGGTCGCCGGGAGCGTAGGAGCCAGAGAGGAGGTCGGGGTTGCCGTCGCCGTCGAAGTCCACAAACTGTGGAGTAAAGCCGACGCATCAAGACGCGGGGACGGTGCCGAGCTTGCCTCCGGCCCGGAACCACTCGAACTGGTCGAACCGGGGCTCAGCTGGGGTGCCGAGGTTGGGGTAGACGCGCAGCTTGCCTTCGCCGAACTGGCCGACGAGCAGGCAGGGCTTCCCGTCTCCCTTGAGGTCAGCGACACACGGGGCGGCGTGGCCGACGTCGACATCGATCGGCTTGCTTCCCGCGGTGAGCTTGATCGGTGGTGCCAGCTCCGGCGCCGGTCCGGCCCGGGACTTTTCCGTCGGGGCCGCAGAGATGGCCGCCAGCAACAGGGCGGCAGAGACAGACAGCATGAGAAACCCTCCTCACAGGAGCAACGGTGACGGAGACGCGAGGGGCCGGCCGGCGAAGGGTCGATCGGGCCGCCCGAGCAGACAAGGTTACTCTACAGCGGAGGAACTGTGCGGGCCACGGCAACCGAACAGGGGTCAGGGGGCAGGGGTCAGCAAAGAGACCGGCGGCCCTTCTTCCCTGACCTCTGACCCCTGACCCCTGACCCCTGAGGGCCGACCGTCGCGGTTGACCTGCCAGCCAAGGTCGGAGACGCCCTCGACCGCGGCGGCGATGCTTGCGACCAGCTCCTCGGCCCGCGCCGCCGGCGCGCCGGTAAACTTCGCCAGGTGAATCAGCGAGGCCAGCTCCCGCACGCGAGCCAGGTTGCTCAGCAGATCGTCGTAACCTTCCGCCCGCAGCTGCCGCAGCCGCTCGCGGTTCTGTCGGCGCGCCTCTTCGAGCTGCCGCAGACGATCGGCGGCAGGCGTGGCTTCTCCCCCCTCACCCTTACCCTCTCCCCCGGGGGGAGAGGGTAAGGGTGAGGGGGACGGTGACAGCAACTCCGGGTCGGGCCACGACAGAAGCCGGTCCATCTCGCGGATGCGTTCCGCTTGCGCCTTCCACGCGGTGCGCAGTTCCTCGATCCGCCCCCGCTCGCGCGACAACACATGCTCGGCCCAGCCGCCGAGGCTGCCCAGGGCACCCTCCAGCTCGGCGTCGGCCTGTGCAATCGCCGCGCTCAGTTGGTCCTGGGGCGATGGCGTCGCCCCGGCTTCCGCTGCCGAGGCGACCTCACCCCCGGAAAGCAACAGAGGGACGAAGAGCGGCCAGAACGGGACGGCCGCCAGCACGCGAAAGGTCAGCTCTCCCCGCCTGCCGCCCCGCGCCGCCACCGCGACGGCCACCCCAACGCCGATCAGCAGGTAGAGGATCACGGACGTACCCAGGCTCATGGCTTCGTCTCCCAAGGAGCAGGCAGAGCGTCTCGCCAGGTGTCATGCCAGCGCCGGGGCAAGGGTTTCCCAGAGGCGATAGATCAGCACGGGCGAGACGGCGGTGTAGCAGGCGGCCCAGGACACCGTCAGCCGCCGGAGGAAGCAGGCCCGACGGCAGCGCCGCTCCGGAGGCATCGTCTCGGACATCGCCGAGACGCCGCGGTACAGAGCCCGCACCCCCGCCAGGCCGGCCACGAACGGCAGCGCCAGGCCCAGGTACAGACACGTTTCCAGGAGCGACGCGTCCGCCTCGAAGACGACCATGCCCAGCACGACGGCGACGTAGATCGGCAGGATGCCGACCAGCACTACCGCGGTCGTCGCCTTACTGCACATCACCTGGCTGACGATCTGCGATAGCCGCATCTTCACTCCCGCTAGCAGGGCGAAGAAGTAGAAGCTCGGCAGGCAGAGGCCGCTCGCGGCCACCATGCCGAGGCTGTAGGCCAGCACCAGGGCCAGGCCAGAGCTGTCGCCGAGGTTGACCCGGGGGACCGGGAGCAGCCGGTGCGGATACGCCGCCGGCGGAGTGAAGTGCAGGATCAGCGACAGGGCCACGCCGAACAGCGCGAAGCTGGCCAGGCTGATGGCCAGGAAACGCGGCATCAGCTCCGCCTGCCGGGCCTCCTCGCGGTTGAGGTCATCGAGCCGGCGCGGCTCCTTCAACAGCACCTCGACGAGGCCGAGCAACGACAGCTCACGAGACGCGGCGGCTGGCTCCGTGGCAGGGATGCCGTCCGGCAAGGCGGCGCCGAGGCTCGACGCGGTCTGTGCGAGGGGTTGCATCATCATACCCTCCCGTCCTCTCTGTAGGAGCTGGTTCAACAAGTAGGTCAGGCTTTCTAGCCTGACGGGGTTTGTCAGCCTGGAAAGGCTGACCTACGGGTTTCAGGCCAGGCCCGGCAGAGTGAACAGGCCGAAGGCGTAGAACAGCTCTCCGCCGATGGCGCCAACCAGGATCAGCCACACGGCGGGGGCGCGGCCGCGCTCGGGCTCCAGGCTGGCCATGACGCGGCTGAAGACGTCCACCATCGCCACGCCGACGACGGCGAAGACAAGCAAGTGGACCGCCAGCACGACGGGGGCGTACGGCAAGGCGACGGTGAAGAACCACGAGACCGGGATGGCGGCGAGCATGGCCAGGCCGCCCCAACTCGTCGTCACCAGGGCGGCGAGGAACGTGGTGCTGGGACGCAGGCGGGAGCCGGCGAGGCTGTTGAGGATGTAGAGCGCCGGCAGGGGCAGGCTCCAGGCAATGCCGGCCGCGGCGGTGCAGCGCAGCCCGCCCAGGAGCATCGACCTCGGCCCGCCAAGCAGCCCCATGATGATGCCGTACGCGGTGGTGCCGGCGATCGACGTCAAGGCGAGGGCGGTGAATACCCAGACGTGATACGGTGCGTCCTCGCGGTGCCAGCGCAGCGCGAAGGCTTCCGGCTCGCGCAGGGCCTCGCCGACGTGGGCCAACGCCGCGCGAAAGCGGTTCGGGGTCATGGCCGTCCTCTCTTTCTTCGTGGCGGTTTCGACCCGCCTGCGGTTTCCAACCGCAAAGGGAGGACGCCCATAACAGCCCCGCATTTCACGCTTCTGGTACGATCTGAAGCGGCGTTTCCGCGGCTGGCGGAAGCGGGGTCTTCTTTTCCACCCTTTCAGGGACAGTGTTGGTAGACGATCTCACACAACTTCCCTAGCGTCTTGCCCTCGCTCGTCATCATCGTGCCGCGCGGCAGCGGGACGTCGTTGACGAAAAAGGCGAACGTCAGCTCGCGGCCCTTCGCCGTCGTCAGCACGCCCGCCAGCGCCTTGCTCCGCAGCAGGAACCGATCATTCAGCAGGTCCACCCAGCCGATCGTCCCGGTCTTGGCCATTGCCTTGCCCTTGGCCGGACTGTCCGCGGCGACGGCCTCGGCAAGAGTGCCGTCGACGCCCAGTACCGGCAGACCGTCCCGATACGTTGACCACTCGGACCGTTTCTGCATGGCACGCAGCAGTTGCACCGTGGCACGCGGCGTTACCATGTCCGCCTGCGCTCCCCCGGCTCCACCGCCGAACGAGATCGTCTCGACGTCGACGCCCAGGTCCTTCAAAAAGGCTCGCTGCGCCCGCAGGCCGCCGGCCAGCGTTTTTGGGACGCGGTGTTTGGCGTCGTAGGACGCGACCAAGAGCGGCAGCGTGCTGGCATAGAGATTGTGACTCACCTTGAGCGTCACCTTGATCGCCTCGGACAACGGCGGCGACTCGAATTCGGCGACGCGCTCGAGAGGCGCTCCGCGCGGAGGCAGCTCGCCCCGCGGCGCCTGCAGCGGGCTCGCCTGGACCTCGACGCCCTCGCGGCGCAGGGCCTCGATGAACAGGGCCCGTGCAAAGCCGGCCGGGTCCTCGATGGGAAAGATGCGGACCAGGGGCTTCGCGCCAACCGGGACCTGGCCACGCAGAGTGAAACGTCTCGGGTCGGGAGCGCGCAGCAGGGTGAGCGACGGCTCGCCCTTCGCCGCGGTCTTCACCCGCGCATCAACCTGCACGAAGCAGGTCTCGGGACGAACTTTCACCACCGCCGCGTCGCCTGCCTTCGCACCGGGCGTGATGAGCACGTCGACGACGTTGTCGTTGACAAGGATCGGACTGAGGACGTCCGGGCCGCTGCCGCTCCCGCGTGCCCGCTCGAACAGCCGATCGTCGACCAGGACATCGCCCGTTACCTCGCGGATGCCGGCATCCTTCACCTGGCGGGCGAGGGCTTTCAGACCGGCCAGCGGGTCAGTGTCGGTCAGCTCGGCTTTCGGATTGCCGTTGGCGTAAGTGTGGTCGTTGTTCTTGAAGGCGAGTACCCCGTCCTTGCCGGTGCGTCCGCCCAGCGTCAGGTCGCCGCTGCCGACGAGGACGAGGTCGCCGCGCAGCCGGCCCTTGTCGATCTCACCGCGACGGTAGACGGGCGTCTTGAACTTGAAGTCGGGGCCGAGCGAACAGAGAGCGCTCGCACAGGAGTAGAGCTTGGTGGTCGAGGCCGGCGCGAACAGACGATCCGCATCGCGCTCGTACAGGACCTGACCGCTCTTGCCGTCGACGACAAGGAGGCCCCAGTGCGCATGTTTGTAGCGCGGAGCGTTGATGACGGTCTCGATGTGCGAGGCCGGATCGTCCGCCGCAGGAACGGAGGGCGTCAACAGAAGGAGAGCGAAGAAGGCGGGACCGAGGGGTCGCAGCATGAGAAGTCCTTTCCCCCTCGGTCAGGTAGCCGCATTCGCCAGAACGCGGGCGTGACGAACCCGCGTTATGGCGAACGCGGCTACAGATTCGAGGGACTCTCAGGGAGTATAGGGAATCGGCTGCGATTGTGTCGGGGGCTGAGGCTGGGGCACCAGCCGTGGCGCCGGGGTCAGCGGCAGCGACGAGTCGGGCGCCAGCGGAACCGAGGGGACGGTCGAGGGCGGCAGCACGATCGGGCCGCGGTCCATCAGCACGGGACCGTCGCCTACCACGTCACACGCCCCGCCACAGCAGTTACCGCACACACCCGGGTCGATGACGCACGCCTCCGTGGTGCGCTGGCGCCCGCACAGACGGCCCAGCAAGGATTGATTGGAGTTCATGCCGGCGCAACCACCGATCAGTCCGAGACCGGCTGCCGCCGCCAGAGTTGTCAGACGCATGCGGAACATGGGTACGACCTTGGTCCTCGAGGGCCCGATGGGAGATCAGAAGGGATACGGGACTCGACCGCGTGACCGGCACCGATGGATGGGAAGCGGCCGATCACTGCCCAATCATTCCCCAGAAACTTGAGTCCGGCAACCATTCCGCCGCTTGCGGCTTTGCGCGTTGCAAAGCCGCAAGCGGCAATCGCGCCTTATTCCTGCTCAATGGTACGGACGGAATTGATGGTGAGGTCTTTCGTGACGACCTGCTTGCCCGCCTTCTTGCCGGGCCAGTAGACCGTCACCGAGTCCACCTTCTTCTCCTTGCCGAGACCGATCGTGATCGGCAGTTCACTCTGGCTCAGGTAGCCGCGGGCGCCGACCACCTCGCGGTGGATGACCTTGTCGCCCATTTTCACCTCGACGCGGGCGCCAATCGCGCTCCGGTTACTCCGCTTGCCGTCCCCCTTCAGGACCAGGCGAATCCAGTTGTTGCCGGTGCGGCCCTCGTTGAGCAGCAGTCGTGCCGGCCCCCCGTTGCCCACCAGTACGACGTCGAGAGTGCCGTTGCCGTCGATGTCGGCGTAGGCCGAGCCGCGGCCGACCATCGGCTTGAACAGGTCTCCGCCGGCCTTGCTCGCCTTGACCTCCTCGAAGCCACGCTGCCCGTCCAGGCCGGTGTTCCAGAACAGCTGCGCCGGCTGAGCGTAGCGCTGCCCGGGCTGCGTCTTGGAGATCTCCGGCTCGAGGTGGCCGTTCGCCGTCAACAGGTCGAGCCGGCCGTCCAGGTCATAGTCGAAGAAGAAGGCGCCGAACTTCAGCGGTTGGCGGCTGCGGCCGGCGATGCCCTCGACGACCGCCACGTCCTGAAAGGCCAGCGCCCCCGGCCCTTCCTGACGCAGGAACGTGCTCGGCTCGGTGGCGAAGTTGGCGATCAGGAACGCGTGTTTGCCGGGGCGGTACTCGCCCCAGTCGATGCCCATCGCCCCGCGTGCCTCGGCCGACGACCCGGCATAGGCGATGCCGGTGGGCAGACCACGCTCGACGAATGCTCGCCCGCCCGGCTTGTCCGCGGCGGAGACGTTGTGGAAGAAGAAGTTCCGCACCGTGTCGTTGGCAACGATGATGTCCGGCCAACCGTCGCCGTCGACGTCACAGACCATCACGCCCAGCGACTTGCCGACCGCGCGCAGGCGGCCCTGGTCGCCGACCCCCTCCTTCTCCCAGACCTGGATGCCGGCCTGTTCCGAGACGTCCTCGAAGCCGTCGCCGGTGTTGCGATAGAGGATGCACTGGGCTCCCTCGAACGCCCGCGGTGGACCATAGGCCCTCGTATGGCCGTCAAGCGTGAAGCTCTGGCCGAGGTCCTTCGTCGGCGACCACATGACGTAGTTGCAGACGAACAGGTCCAGCCGGCCATCGCCGTCATAGTCAAGGAAGGTCGCCGAGGTCGAAAATGTGATCGGTTCCTTGTGCTCGAGGAACTTGGTCGTATCGCGCGGCCAACCGCCCGGCCCGCCGACCCGCATCTTGTCGGTGACGTCGGTGAACCCCTGGCCCTTGTCGTTGTGGAAGAGCCGGTTGCCGCCGACGCCGGTGATGAATAGGTCGGGATAACCGTCGTTGTCGTAGTCGCCGACCGCCACGCCCATGCCGTACAGGGTGACGTTCAGCTTCATCTTCTCGGTGACGTCCTCGAAGGTGCCTTTGCCCTTGTTGCGGTAGAGCTTCAGGCCGGGCGTGCCCTTGCCCTCGTGGCCGGGCCAGTAGCAGGAGTCGACCAGCAGCAGGTCCTGCAGGCCGTCGTTATCGAAGTCTAGGAAGGCGACCCCGGAGCCCATCGTCTCTGGCAGCATCTTCTTGCCGAAGGCGCCGTTGGTGTGGCGGAAGCGGATGCCGGCCTTGTCGGTGATGTCTTTGAAGTGGACCTCCGGCACCGCCGCCCCTTTCAGCGGCGGCAATCCGCCCTGGTCGCCGATGTCGGGCGTCTCTCCCCCCGGATCACCCTTGGAGCCGCAGCCCAGGCCGAGCAGCACGGCCAGGAGGAACACGGCCCCGAGGATTGCAGATCGAAAGAATGCTTTTATCATGATCCGTTCTCTCAGGATGTCTGGGCGAGCGGGGGGCGTGAGCCCCCTGATAACGTTATCAGGGGGCTCACGTCCCCCGCTCGCCGGGCGGTTAGCGGAGCGGGTAAATGATGATCGCCTGCGAGGCGACGTCGGCGGCCTTGTTCTCCGGCCGTGAGCGATAGACCTGGCGGGCATTCGCCTCGGCGAGATCGTCCGGCTTGAAGGTCGCGTGCAGCTCACGATGCACGTTGCCCAGGACGTATGCCGCGGCGGTTCGCACTTCCTCGTCCTGGCTCTCGCGCAAGACTTTCACGGCCTGGGCGCGCAGGTCATCACAGGCGGGCCGCTTGGTCGCGGTTTTGAACTTCCGCTCGCCCAGGGCGGTAAGCGTCTTGCCGAGTTGCAAAGCTGTCTGGATGCGACGCTCGCGCGACTGGCCCTCGTCGGCAAACTGCGCTCCCAACTCGGCCACCTTCTCCCGCGCCTCCGCGCCGTCCTTTGGAAGGGTGACCTCGGCGGGCGCCTTCCCCCGTTTCGGCAGGTTCTCGCCCAGCTGCGTGTAGCACTGGAAGAGGTTGAAGTGGGCGTCGAGGTCCTCCGGGTCCAGTTCGAGCGTGCGTTCGTACTCCTTGACCGCCAACCACAGGAATCGATCGCGCTCCTTCCTGTCGCCGACGCCGGCGAGCTTCGCCTGCTGAAAATAAGCGAGCCCGAGCAGGTTGATGATCTCGTAGTCGCGGGTGAAGTTGCGATTCGCCGGCTGATTCTTCGGGTCGAGGATGCTCTTGAGGTTCTGCACCGCCGTGTCGAGTTGGCCATCCTCAAGGTCGACGCGCGCGCGCAGCCAGGCGACGGTCCACCACGGCAGCGCCTCCGGCTCTTCCTTCGGCGACGGGAGCTTGTCGAGATGTTCGCGTGCCTGGTCGAGGTAGCCCAGCTCGAGCGCGACCCGCGCCAGGTTGATGCGACCCTGGATCTGTGGCACCTTCTCCTTGAACTCGAGCACCTTCTGGAAGGCCTGCTCGGCCTGGACCAGTTCGCCCTTCTTGGTCCCGACGCCGCCCTCGATCAGGCAGGCAATGCCGTAGTCATTCCAGCGCTGCCAGGGTGGCTTGATCGGCGACGCCTGTCCACCGGCGGGCTCACGCCGCGCCGCTCCGCCGCCGGCGACCGGCAGCGTCACCGTGTCCTGGCAGATGTCGACGACCGGCAGCTGCGGCACCTTGTCGTCGCCGCCGTGGACGAGGCTCATGTACTCGAAGTCGAACTTGCGGAAGCGCAGGCGGACCTTTAGCGTGACCGGCTCCTTGGGGTCGAGGTCTTTCGGGACCTCAAGGCGATAGTGGACCACCTGGGCGGCGCCGGGCGGGATCTGGTGGTTGTACAGCGGCGTGAAGATGTCCTGCGGATTGCGGCGGTTGATGCGGTTGCCCTCACGGTCGAGCATCAGCACGTTGACAAAGTGCGTCCACTTGTCGACAGGCCGGTCATCGAGCGTCACATAGGGCAAATCGGGGTCGGAATACTTCGTCTCTCCCTTGAGGCCCTTTTTGTCGACCATCCCGCCGGACCGGCCGAGAGGACGCTTGCCACTTCTGGCCTCCATATCGACCCAGACCTCGTTGGAGTCGGCGGTGCCCTGCGTGAACGGGTGGCCCAGGCCAAGCGTGCGGACGACAACCTCGACGAGGTACGTCTGGCCCGGCTTCAGCGCCGGCAGGTCCGGACGCAGCGGGGTCAGCTTGCCGTCGATGGTGCCGCCCTCCTTGATGCCGAACAGGTCGATGCGCAGCTTCTTGTCCTTGCTCTCGGGGTCGGTGCCGCGCAGGAACTCGGCGTTCTTCTTGACGGCACGCCGGGCCGACTCGACCTCGGCTTCGCTGCGGTGCGGCTGCTGGGCGATCAGCCACGGCAGGCCGGTGTTGGCGGCGGGGAAGAAGTGACTGTGCCGCTTGCGGATGCCGCTGTCGTCGAAGTCGCGAGCGCCGAAGTCGTTGCTGGGCTGCAGCGGCATGTGGCAGCCGGCGCAGTTGGGCTGCATCTTGGGCGGGTAGTAGAAGCTCCGGGCACCGTGACGGACACCGGATAGCTCGGAGGAGTTGAAATGGTCCTGCCCGCGCAGGAACTCCTTGTACTGATTCAGCTCGACCGGCAGGGCGACCTTGTGGCAAGTCGAGCAGAAGTCGGACGTCTTGTGGAACGGCTTGAGGAAGGTCTTCTTGTGGAAGTCCGGGTTGGCCTTGATCAGCTGATTGTTGAGCGTTTGCAGGACCGGGTTCTTACTGAAGGCGAACGGATAGTGCTGCGGCTCCTCGATAACGTAGTCGCCGTTGCCGCGCGTGCTGTTGACGTGCGTCATGGCGTGGCAGACGGTGCAGGTGATACCAGCGTGGGCGGTCGGGTTCTTTTCGTCATCAAAGTTCGGATCGTCGAACTGTCCGCTGAGGAACGGCACCGGGTCATGGCAGCCGGCGCACCAGCGTGACGCCCGCACACTGGCCTTCTTGCGCGTCTCGCGGACACTGAACAGGTAGGCAGGGTTGTTGAACGAGCTGAACTTGTGCGCCGAGTGGAGGTGGTCCTTGTAGACGTCCTCGTGGCACTTCATGCAGTACTCGTCCATCATGAACGTATCCGCGGAGACGAAGTTGCCGTCGACGGTGCGCGTGTCGGAGGGATGGAAATAATACTCCCCTTCCTTCGGGGCCTTGAGATACCACTTGCGCGGGTCCTGGGAGTGCATGACGATCATGGCGGCGACGAAGGCCGTGACGCCTGCCCCCCAGCCGATGCCCCACTTCCACTTGATGTCGGGGCCGGCGCGGCGGTGCAGGACGTAGACGACGACGGCGAGGAGGGGCGAGGCGACATGTAGGACGTAGGCGAGGGTGCGCCCCCAGGTGCCTGTCGGCAGCTTGATCTTTTCGGAGAGCTGCATCAGCGCCAGGCCCGACACGCAGACAACGGCGCCGGTGTAGAAGAGGGTAATGCCGAGCCGGATCGCGCGGCGGTTCTTGCGGGTCCGGGCCGTCGACCAGTGGGCGAGGCCGAAGAGGAAGAACGGGACAACGATGGCGGCCCCGAAGAGGGTATGAATGAGCACGATGTAGAGCGTGAACGCGTTCTTGAATACTTTCTGCGATCCCTGGACGTTGAGCAGACCGTTGAGCCACGAGTTCGGGGTATGGGCGAGGTCGAGCCCGGAGATTGCGGTCATGTACAGGCCGCTGGCGCCGAGCAGGGCGAAGCCGAAGAAGATCAGGGCGAGCAGGTACTTCAGGCGCGGGCCGACGGCCGGCTGATAGACTTGGCCCTTGCGGTCGAGCAGGCGTGGCACCACCGGGGGGACCGCCGGCACAGCCGGGGAAGCAGTGACAGGATTATCCATGACGATTGACCTCGTTGGGTGAGCGGACGCAAAGACCCAAATACGGACCTCGCAAGGAGGGCTCGACAGGCAAGCCGCTCCGCGAGGCCGTCACTCCGCGGGACAGCGCAGGGCGATCGAATCGTTTTCAGCGGGTGAGGTTGCGGTCCGAACGAGGCGGGTGGAAGATGTCGTCAGCACGATCGGGCGGGACGAAGCGAGAGGCCGGCAACGTGTACGGGCACGAGCCCCCGTCGCCCGGGAGAACGCTCAGGCAGAGATCGCCCCACTGTTCGTTTCTTGTCGGCGGGGGCGGGGTCGGGGCCGGCAGCGGGAAGTCGCCGGGGGTACACGACGGACCATGACAGCGCGGGGCGGGCGGAGACATCGGTGTATCGGTGTGGCGAGAGGACGTCGAGGGAGAGAGCGCGACGTGAGGAGCGGCCGTTCCGCCGACGACGTAGTCACCGCAGCTGGCGCGAGCGGAGGACGGCGCGGCGGCCAGCACTAGCAGCGCCACTCCTGCCCACCAGGTTGAACGACAAGCCTTGCTGCGTCTCATCGGTCGAAAGCGCCGTGGACAGAATGTCCCACCTCTCGCCTAGCGTCGCCCGTCCCGGCAACTGAGCGCGAGATCCCTGTTCGGACTACGCAGGCACTGGGGGAGAAGTTCTTCAATTGGTCAGAGAGGGCTGAACTCCCGCTCTTCTCGAAGTTACCGCGTTCGAGAGCGCACCGCAAGACGAAACCACGCCTTCGCCCCTTCTCATAGCTTCTCGGGGTTCACTTCTTCCATCTTCTTGCCTTCGAGCGTCGCGCGGACGACAGCGTTCATCATCATCTCCGCCAGCGGCGCCGTCGCCGACGCCAGCTCGTCGACTGCCTCCTGGAGCCGGTCGACGTCGTCGCCAGCAATCGCCTGCCGCGTCCGTGTCACCGCCGCTTCCACGCGCTGCCGCTGCTCCGCCGGCAGGTTCGCTGCCTGCGTTGCCAGCGCCTTCTCGGTGTGGCGCACCTCGGCGTCGGCCTTGTTGCGCAGCTCGATCAGCCGGCGGGCGCTGAAGTCGGCCCGAGCGTGCTCGATGCTCTCCAGCACCAGCCGCTCGACTTCGTCATCGGTCATGCCGTGGCTGGGCTGCACCGTCACCTTTGCCTCCTGGCCGCTGCGCTGTTCCTTCGCCGTCACTGTAAACAGGCCGTTGGCGTCGACGAGGAAGGTGACGTCGATCTGCGCCAGCCCGGCCGGCATCGGCGGAATGCCGCTGAGCCGGAAGCGACCCAGGCTGCGGCAGTCCTTGGTCAGCTCGCGCTCGCCCTGGTAGATGTTGATGTCGACACCCGTCTGCCCGTCGACGTAGGTGGTGAAGCGCTCCGTCGCCCGCGCCGGGATGGTGCTGTTGCGATAGATCAGCTTGCTGACCGCTCCGCCCAGCGTCTCGATGCCCAACGACAGGGGCACGACGTCGAGCAGCAGCATGTGCCGCCGTCCGCCGATGAGGATGTCGGCCTGGACGGCAGCGCCCATCGCTACCACCTCGTCGGGGTTCAACTCGGTGTGCGGCTTGCGACCGAAGAGCTCCTCGACGCGCCGCCGCACGTACGGGATGCGCGTCGAACCGCCAACGAGGACCACTTCGTCGATGTCTTTCATCTTCAGTTCGGCGTCGCGCAGGGCCGACCGGCAGCGCTCCAGGGTGCGGTCGATGAACGGCTTCAGCAGTTCCTCGAACTCGGCCCGCGTGACGGTGCGGCGGTACGAGAGGTTGCGCCCCGGCAGGTCGAGAGCGAACTCCGCCGACTCGGCGTCGGACAGCTTGATCTTGGTGCGCTCGGCCTGGTCGCGCAGATGTTGCAACAACTCGGGGTCGCGCCTGGCCGGGTCGGCGCGGAGGTCGCGGGCCACGAGGGACATCAGGGCGCGGTCGAAGTCATCGCCGCCGAGCAGCGTGTCGCCGTTGGTACTGAGCACCTTGAAGACACCGTCCTTGATCGAGAGGAGCGAGCAGTCAAAGGTCCCGCCGCCGAGGTCGTAGACAGCGATGGTGCCGGTGCGGCGACGGTCGAGCCCATAGGCCAGGGCGGCGGCCGTTGGCTCGTTGACGATGCGCAACACGTCGAGGCCAGCGATGCGGCCAGCGTCGCGCGTGGCCTGGCGCTGGCTGTCGTCGAAGTAGGCCGGGACGGTGATGACGGCCCGGCTCGGGTTGCCGGCACGGCGACGCACCTCCTGGAGGATCAGCGCCGACAACTCCTCGGGCGTGTGCTCGTGCCCGGCGATCTTGACGTGCAGCACCTTGCGGCCCGGCTCGGGATCGCGCTCGACAACCTGGTAGGGAATCAGCGGCAGTTCCTTCTGCAGGTCGGCGAGGGTGCGGCCCATCAGCCGCTTGATGCTGAAGACGGTGTGCTCGGGATCGCTGAGGGCGCGCTTGCGGGCCTCGCTCCCGACCAGCACGCTGCCGTCGTCGAAGAAGCTGATGACGCTCGGCACCAGCGCGACGCCGTTCTCGTCGCGGACGACGACGGGCCGGCCGTGCTCCATGTAAGCGGCGAGGCTGAAGGTGGTGCCGAGGTCGATGCCAACAACGTGGGGAGTGCTCATGGGACCTCAAACAAGAAACCCCGGCGACGGGCCGGGGATTCAAGGGGAATCATGGGCAGTGGGCGATGAGGGAGTCGAACCCCCGATCTTCCGGGTGTAGGCCGGACGTTTTAACCGCTAAACTAATCGCCCATGTCCTTGAAGATGATAGGCTTTCCGATCGTAACAACTCACCAAACCAGTGACACCAGCTTTCGACCGCCGAGCTTGGGGCTGAAGGGATGGACGGGGTAAGTTTCGTTTACTTCTTCTGGTCGTAGTCGACGACGATGAGCACGCCGGTCACGAACGCCAGCAGGCCCAGTACGATTTCCCAGTTGCCGAACCGCACGGCAGGGAACGCCAGCAGCACCCCGTACACGAGCAGCCACACGCCCGCCAGCAGCAGCCCGATGTTCCTGGTCAACCTGATGGTCGTCATTCCAACTACCCCCTTCGGAAAAAGTGTCCCGGACACGCGTCCGGCTGGAAGAAAAAACGCTACTCCGCTCGCAGATCGCGAAGCAGTCCCTGGAAATAGCGAGCCGTGTTGAGCAGCTCGCGAACCTGCCGCAGCACGGCCACGCGCCGCGCGTCGGCCGGCGCCAGGGACTCGAACTCGGCGAACCGGCCGGCGAGGTCCGCGACCAGTCGCTCGCGTCTGCCCTGCAGTTGACGCTCCAGGGAATCGAGTTCGGCGGAGGAACGGACACCCTCCTGGCGCAGCTCCTCGATCTGCATGCGTAACTCTAGCATCTCTTCCAGAAAGGCGGGGGACATTTCCCGATGTTCCGCCGCGGACGGCCCCCCCTCGACCTCCAGCAAGTACTCCGCCCGCCGGAACGGATCGCGCAGGATGGCATACGCCTGGTTGAGTCGAGCGGTCAACTCGAGACTGGCGCGCTGCTCCGCGGCGGCGCCGAGTTGGTGGTAGTCGGGGTGGACCTCCCGGCTCTGGCGCAGGTAGTTCGCCTCGACCGCGTGCAAGTCGACGGCGAATCGGCGCGGCAGGCCAAGT
>JACOUH010000390.1 GCA_016177925.1 Planctomycetota bacterium
GTGCGAGGGGATCTGCCGTTTCTTGGCGGCCGAGTCCGATGGCATCTATCAGTCCGACGGCGAGGGCTTCTTCACCGCCGACGGCACGCTGCTGTTGCAGGAATACTGAACGAATTGGCCACAGATGAACACAGATGAACACAGATAACGAGGCACAGATGCGAAGAGCGAAGGACGGGAAGCACGGGTTTACCACGGAAGAATCCGCCCTCCGCTCCTTTTTTCATCTGTGTTCATCTGTGTTCATCTGTGGCCAATTCTTTTGCTTCTCCGGTGGGCGATGAGTACGCACGAGAAGTACCTGCGTCCGGAGGTGATTCGCCAGGTGGCGCGGCTGGACCTGCGCGCCAAGTTCATCGTCGAGGGGTTCCTCGCTGGCTTGCACGCCAGTCCGCTGCACGGCTTCTCGGTGGAGTTCTCCGAGCACCGCAAGTACGTCCCCGGCGACGACCTGAAGGACCTCGACTGGACCGTCTACGCCAAGACGGAGAAGTATTATGTCAAGAAGTTCCAGGCCGAGACGAACCTGACGGGTTACCTGGTGATGGACCTGAGTGCCTCGATGGCGTGGACGTACCGGCAGGAGCTGACGAAGTTCGACTACGCGATCTGCCTGGCGGCGGCGCTGGGCTATTTGATGATCCACCAGCAGGACCCGGTCGGGCTGGTGACGTTCGACACGGCGATCCGGGCGAGCCTTCCGCCGCGGAGCAAGCGAACGCAGCTGGGGACGATGCTGTCGCTGTTGGCGGGGCTGAAGCCGAGCGGGCAGACGGACGTGGCCCAGTGCCTGCACCACTTCGCGTCGATGATCCGCAGCAAGAGCCTGGTGATGGTCTTCAGCGACCTGCTGACGGAGCCGGGGCCGGTGTTGCAGGCGCTCTACCACCTGCGGCACCGCGGCAACGAGGTCATTTTGTTCCATATCCTGGACGAGGCGGAGGTGTCGTTCCCGTTCGAGGGGCTGATCGAGTTCGAGGACGTAGAGGCGCCGGCGAAACTGACGATCGACGCCCGTGGCATGCGCGGCGACTACCTGCAGGCGGTGCGCGAGTTTCGGGAGACATACCGGGTCGAGTGCGCCCGGGCCGGCATCGACTATCTGCCGATGGACACGAGCATCAGCTTTGACAAGGCCCTGATGGAGTATCTGTTGCAGCGGCAGCGGCGTTTCTGAAGCGGGAGTAGCCGCGTTCGCCAGAACGCGGGCCGGGGGCACCAACATTATGAAACCTTGCCGGCGATGCAAGGGGTCAGGCGTAGACCCCAATCTGAAACAAAGGTACACTACAGGAGGCCATAACGACCGCAGTTGCAGGAAATGTAACGGAGCGGGCGTTATTGAGTTTGATTGTACCAAGGAACAATGTCCAGACAGTTCTGATAGTCCCGAACTAGAGGACAATGTTTCGCCCAATCAAGCGGAGGATTTGTGGTAGCCGCGTTCGCCAGAACGCGGGTCGGCGTGCCCGCGTTCTGGCGAACGCGGCTACAGAACGGAGGCCCTCCGGGGCTCGGTTTCAGTTCCAGCGCGCCACCTCACCCCGCGCTTTCCGCAGCAGTTGCTGTACCGCCTCCTCGTCCTCGGCATCGGGCACGGCTTGCAGATACGCCGCCAGATAGTCCACGGCGGGGCCGGCCCGGCCCGCGTGCAGGAGCGTGGCGCCGAGGTCGCGCTGCTGCAAAGGGTCGCCCGGCAAGAGTTGCCGCAGCCGTTCGATGATGCGGACGGCCCGTCCGAAGTCGCTGGTGCGCAGGTAAATCGCTTTCAGGTTCGTCAACAGGCGCACCACGATCAGCTGCAGCGGGGCCGCGGCGAGGGCCTCCGGGGTGGCGTCGAACGGGCTGCCGGTCACCTGCTCGACCAGGGCCTCGCACTCGCGCGGCGCCAGCAGCCGGCCCTCGTGGAAGGGATCGAACAGCACCTCACGGTTGCCCTCGACCGCCTTGACGACGAAGTGACCGGGAAGTCCCACCCCCTCCACCATCAACCCGGCGCGGCCGCCGACCGTGATCGCCACGAGCGACAGCGTCAGCGGGATGCCGGTGCGGCGGTCGAGCACTTCGTTGAAATAACTGTTGCGCGGGTCATAATAGGCTTGTGTGTTCCCGCGAAAGCCCATTTCATGAAACAGATATCGGCACAGGACCTGGACTCGTGCCGACAGGCCGCCGCGCAGCCGCGGGCGGACGTCGTGGGCAAGGGCGGCCAGCTCGCTCAGGTACGCCTCCACGTCGACGTCGGGATACTCCTCGCGCGCCAGACAGAGGGCGAGTTCCGCCACGTCCAGGGTGGCCGTCGGCTCGCGGGCCAGCAGGGGCAGGGCCTCGTCGAGATTCATCATGCTATTGTAGCAGGGCGAGACCGTCGAAGAATCAACGTATGGACCTTACCATTCAAAACGTCTACGGCCTGCTCATCCGCAGCCGCTTGCTGTCGCTCGACGACGTCAAGGCGATGTTCGCGCGCTGGAACCAGGAGGCGAAGGAGTCCGCTACCAACGTCGCCCAGTTCGCCAAGTGGATGGTCGCCAACAAGTATCTGACCGAGTACCAGGCGTCGCTGCTGGCCCGTGGTCATGCCGACGGCTTCTTTCTCAACCAGTACAAGATCCTCGACCGCCTGGGGAAGGGGCGCATGGCCGGTGTCTACAAGGCCCAGCACGAGACCGGCCCCATCGTGGCCATCAAGGTGCTGCCGCCATCGAAGGCCAAGGAGCCCGGCCTGCTCGCCCGCTTCCAGCGCGAGGCGCGCATGGCCGTGAAGCTGAAGCATCCCAACGTCGTCCGCACCTTCCAGGTCGGCGCGGCGCAGCAGGGGAGCGCATCGGAGAAGCTGCACTATCTCGTCATGGAGTACATCGAGGGCGAGACGCTGGAGGATGTCCTCGGGCGGCGGAAACAGTTCCTCCCCGGCGAGGCGGTTCGCCTGGTCTACCAGGCGCTGCTGGGATTGGAACACCTGAACGAGCACAACTTCGTCCACCGCGACCTCAAGCCGGCCAACCTGATGCTGGCGTATGGGGCCGCGCCGCCGGCCCCGGACAGTACCCTGGCGGCGACGGTCAAGATCCTCGACATGGGGCTGGCCCGCACCCTATCCGACGAGACGGCGCCCGAGCGGTCCGACGAGCCGATGCTGACCAGCGAGAGCATCCTCCTGGGCACACCCGACTACATGGCGCCGGAACAGGCCCGCGACGCCCGCCAGGCCGACATCCGCTCGGACATCTACAGCCTTGGCTGTGTCCTGTACCATCTGCTCGGCGGCCATCCGCCGTTTCCCGACACGAACATCATCAGCCAGATGATCCGCCACGCGACCGAGACGCCGCGCCCGCTCAAGGAACTGAACCCCGCGGTGCCCGACGGACTGCAGCAGATCCTCAACTGGATGCTCGCCAAGGATCCGGCCGAGCGCTACCCCACGCCCGACCGGGCCGCATCAGCGCTAAGGGTCTTCCTTGTCGCCGGGGCAGAGCCGGCTCCAACGCCCGAGGCCGACCCGCACATGAGGAAGTACCTGACCTGGCTGGAGATCGACGCCAGGGACGCCGGGGCACCCGCGCTAGCGGGTCGGGCCCCGCCGACGGGAAAGGCGCCCGCTCCGTTGCCGGCCGCCGTCCCCCTCGCGGCGCCGCCGACCCAGGCGGCGCCGCTACCTCCCAGGCCACCGGCGAGCACGGTCTCCGCCGCCCGACCCACCGTTCCCGCCGCGAAACCGGAGCCTCCGGCGAAGCCCGCGGCCCAGCAGAACAGACAGCGGCCGAAGTCGTCCCCGGGCCGCAAGAAAGGGAAGCGGAAGAAGTCGTCGTCGGGATCGATGAAACTGCCGGTCGCCAAGACCGTCGCGGCGCCAGCGCCCACCCTCGATGTCGAGCTGGTGCCGTTGCCGCCGGCGCTGAAGCCGGGCGAGCAGCCGCTGTTCAGCCTGCCGCTAACGCGCCGCGACCTGGTCCTGTTCGGCGTCGGTGCCGCCACCGTCGCCGTCGGCGCCGGCATCGGCCTGCTCGCTGCCTGGCTCGCCGGCGCCTTCAAGAAAAAAGAACCTCGCCTCGACGACGAGGACTGACCGTCCCCCGCTTGCGGCTTCGCATCGGGTGCAAAGCCACAAGCGGCGGGTGACCGAGGGCCTTCGATGCGCCTGCGCGCTCGTCATTATAAGACCGGAGAAGTCGTTGACATCGTCTGCGCCAATGGTGTCATCCGTGACGTCGGCTCGCCCCGCCCGCCGTCCCCAGATGTCGAGGCCGGTTGGGTCGCTCCGGCGCTGTTCGACTTGCAGATCAACGGCTGCGACGGTCGCAGTTTCAACTCAGACCGCCTTGGTGTCGACGACGTCCGCCACGTCGTTCGCGTCTGCCGCGACCACGGCATCGCCGGTTTCTTGCCGACGCTGGTGACCAACAGCTTCGACGCCGTGCGGCACGGTCTGTCGACGTTGCGCCGCGCCTGTGAGGACGATGCCGAAGTCGCCGCCGCCGTGCCGGGTATTCACCTGGAGGGACCGTACATCTCGCCGGAGGACGGGCCGCGCGGGGCGCATCCGCGGCAGCACGTTCGACCCCCCGACGGGGACGAGTTCCGTCGCCTGCAAGATGCGTCCGGCGGGCGCATCCGCCTGGTGACGCTCGCGCCCGAGTACGACGGCGCCCTGGAATTCATCGAGTGGCTGGCCGCCTCGGGGGTGGTGGTAGCGCTGGGACACACGGGAGCAAGCGGCGCTCGCATCCGCGATGCGGTGGGGGCGGGGGCCCGCCTGTCGACGCACCTGGGCAACGGCTGCCATGCGGTGCTGCCGCGCCACGACAACTACCTGTGGGAGCAGCTGGCCGACGACCGCCTGTGGGCGAGCCTGATCTGCGACGGCCATCACCTGCCCGTCGCGGTGGTCAAGTGTTTGCTGCGTGTCAAGACCTCCGCGCGAACGGTGCTGACATGTGACGCCAGCAGTCTTGCAGGCTTGCCGCCGGGACGCTACGTTGAGTGGGACCAGGAATTTGAGGTCCTGCCGCAAGGAAAGGTTGTGGTGGCGGGGACGCCCTACCTCGCCGGGTCCGCCGTCTTCACCGACGCCTGCCTCGCATTCGTACTGCGGCACGCCGGAGTGAGTCTGGCGGAGGCGGTCGACATGGCCGGCGCCCGGCCGCGCGAATTGCTGGGCCTGCCGCCCCGGCGACTGCAACCCGGCGACCCGGCCGACCTGTTGCTGTTCGAGCACAACCCCAACGAGCCCTTCCGCGTCGTGCGGACCCTCGTGGCCCACGATTCTCCCCTCGCCCCCGCTTCGGGGGCGAGGGGGGAAAGAGGGGGCTGATGAACCCTACCGCCCGCAAGAGTGTCCTTGCCATCATGAGCAGTCAACTCAAGCAGTACACCGCCGACCACCGCTACCTGCTCGAGGTCGTCACCCAGCAGACCGGCCTCGCCGAGCCGGTGGCCGTCGAACTGGACGAGTTCTACGTCCCCCTCCTCAAGGCCGCCCGCAAGGGTCCGCTCTTGCCCATCGACGGCGTTCTCGTCCGCGACTGGGACCCCGACAACCGCCGCATTGCCCCTGGCTTCCAGCTCGGCATACGGCTGTACGACCTCGAGGGCATCCGTTTCGTCCGCGTCCGCTGCGGGCACGGCAACCAGAGCAACATCTGGGGCCTCGATTTCATCGCCGTCGACCGCAAGGACTATCGCCGACTCTACAAGATCGCCCTCCGCTGCCGCCGCGACAGCGAGCCGCCCAGCAATGCCCCCGTCCTGCCGGCCGAACAGCTCGACCTGCTCTGGAAGAACACCATCGGCTATCTCGAAGCACCTAATCTCAACCGCATCAAGGCGTACGGCGGGCGGGCGCGGCGCGGCGTGCTGCTGACCGGTGCTCCCGGCAACGGCAAGACGATGGCTTGCCGCTGGCTGTGGGAAGCGTGCCGGCAGCGCCGCTGGGACTACCGCCTGGTGACGCCCGACAACTACCGCCAGGCGCGGGCCCACGACACCATCGAGGAGCTATTCAGCGTCGATCGCCGTGGCATCGTCTTCTTCGATGACATGGACCTCGCCCTGCGCGACCGCGAGACGGTCCACGAGACGGAGGACCAGGCCGTCTTCCTCAGCGCTCTGGACGGCATCAACGTCCACGAGGGCGTCGTCTTCGTGTTCACCACCAACTGCTCGCTCGACCTGATCGACCGGGCCTTCAAGCGACCTGGCCGCATCGACCTGGTGCTGAACTTCAAGCCGCCCGACGAGCGGCTGCGGCGGCAACTCATCGAGCGCTGGCACGAGGACATCCTGGGGCACATCAACGTCGACCTGGCGGTCGCCTCGACGGAGGGCTTCAGCTTCGCGGAGATCGAGGAGTTGAAAAACTTGCTGGTGATGCGCTGCATGGACAGCGGTGACTGGGACTGGGACTGGGCGCTGAAGCAGTTTGACGTCAACCGCAGCGAGCTGGGCAGCCGGCCGCGCCGGCACGTCGGTTTCGTCAACCGTCGCAACAACGGCGACGAGATCCCGTTCTGAGCACACGAAGCGGTGGACAATCTGCTCTCGGCCCCAAGCAGGTAGAATGACATTGGGTAGGGAATGCGAACGTTCGAGTGGTCAATCGAAGACATCGTGCCAGCGCACCCCGACCTGTATCTGGAGCACTGTGCGGTGATGGCTGTCGCGCTGAGGAGCCGGCAATCGGCATCGCCCTGTGAGTTCCTCGTCGAGTGCGAGGGCTTCAGCCCACCGGCCCTGGACGGCGAGCCCCGCTTTCTTCTCCAGGTCGCGTGGAACGAGCACACAGCGCTCACGGCGGAGCGGGTTTGGCTTACGAAACAAGCGAACCCGATCATCGAACGAGCGGCCGTCGCCGTGGCAGCCTTGACGTTCGCGCACCTGATCCGCGACGGCCAGATGCGCGTTACCGAGCAGGGCCAGCGTGCGGACTACTGGTTGCCGCGGCTCCAGTGTGCCCTGGAAATCAGCGGCACGGAGCAAAGTCGCGAACTGCGCCGCCGCCATCGGGAGAAGACGGCCCAGTTGCTCGACAACCCCCGGCACTGGAACGGCTATGTCTTTGTCTGTTGCTTTGGTGCGGACCGCCGGCTCGTTCGTTGGTCGTATCATACCCAGGAGGAATAGCAGATGCCCCGTTCCAAAGGCAAACCGTCTGCCGCCCTGATCGACCAGATACTGGGCGAGGCCTCGTGGCTGTTGTCCCACGCCCAGGCGTTGACCGACTACGGGCGCCTGGAAGAAACGGCCGCGGAACTGGCACGGGCCGCTGCTTGTGAGGAGCAGGTGGCTTGCCTGCTGGACGCCGACGCGCAGGAACGGGAAGCGGCAATCCACCGAGTCAGTGCCGCCTCGTGCTATGAGAAACTACGACAGTACCCGCGCGCCGTCACACTCCTGCGCGCCGCCTTGTCCGCCCCGCTGGTCGACGCCTACCGCGCCCGCGTTGAGCAGCAACTGGCCCATTGCCTGGCCCAAGCACACAAGGACCTGCGTCGTGCGGCCAAGAACGGAGCGCGCAAGCAATCGTCGACCGTCCCTTGAGAATGTGCTGTCAGGATGGCTCCGCTCGATTCGCTGCAGGTTGCGAACACGACTGGGACACCCTGGCCGGACCGGGCGCCTCGCCGCGGCTGGCACTCTTTGCACTTGGTTTTCCGCTGTCGGAACTGGGCACCGACTTGCAGGACCGGCCGGCCGGCCTGGACCTCTTGAGGTCGTTGAACAGTGCCTACGGCGCCCTGCGGGCGAGCCAGGATGCGGTCGCCGCGGACTCGGCCGCCCGGGAGTTCCGCGACCTGCTCGAAGTCGTCGCCCGGAAGTTTCCCGACCTCACGCCCAAGTGCGCCGACCTGCAAAGCCGCCTGGATGAGGTTCTCCGGCGACTTTCCTGACCCGGGAGGATTCTGCCACCATGGGTATCACCATTGCTTACCGAGGCCGGCTTGCCGACCTGACGCGGATCAAGGATTTCGAGGACCGCGTGCTCGATTTCGCCCTGGAGGTCGGCGGCCAGGCGCAGCTCTGGCGCAGCCAGGCCGACAACGACCCGCAGCGGATGGTCCGCGGCATCATCCTCAACCTGGCGCCGGGACAGGAATCGACCAGCCTGCTCTTTTCGCCCGAGAGCTGGCTCATCGGCCTGCTCGACATCGAGGACGCCGAACTCGGCCGGCTGACGGAGCCGCCCTGGTGCTTCACCAAGACGCAGTTCGGTCCCCTCGAAGGGCACGTGGCGCTCGTCGAGATGTTGACGGCGCTGAAGCGTGAGTTCCTGCCCGACCTGGAAGTCTCCGATGAAGGAGGCTACTACGAGACGCGCGACCTCGCTGAGCTGAAGCGACGACTTTCCTTCGTGCAGCAGGCGATTGACGGTGTGGCCGAGGGACTGCAGCGCCACGGACTCAGCCGCGAGGCGGCGGAAGATCCTGACATCTTGCTTCACCGCATCGAGCGGATCGCCGCGCAGGTCCACCGCATCCTGCAGCGGCCGGCGGAACATCCCCCGGTGATGTTCCCAGACGACGAAACCTCCGGCGGCATGCCGGGCCCGGAAGCCACCGAGGCCGCATGGGACGAGATGTTCAAGCACAACCGCCGTCAGCAGGAACGGCTTCAGCGCGCCCTCGAAGAACGGCGGAGCCACGGTGAAGAGGACGAGACGGCGTTCGAGAACGCGCTCAACGACCTGGGACTGGAGGCTCCCGGCGAGGAATCCTGGTGCGCGGATGAGCCGGGGCACGAAGAGCAGGAGCCGTTTGCGGGGCCACTCGGCGAAGCGGTGCCGAACGAGGCGGACTCCGGGGACGGCGGGGATGATGTCCCGTTCACGACTGCGGAGGACGAACGCCATCCGCTCTTGAAGAGCGCGATGGACCTCCTGAAGCATCTGCACGCTGTCTTTCGCGAAGCGGACCCGCAGTTGGCGTCTTTGTTGGGCACGCTATTTCAAGGTGCCGGAGACGTGATGGGCGGTCTGGCCCAGGCGTTATCCGGGCGTCGGGAAGAGGACGACCCCGACGATTATGGCCTGCGCGTCACACAACTGAAGCGTGCCCTGCGCGGCGCGGCGTTTGCGCGCGGGGCCCTGTTCCCGCTTCGATCGGCCGTGACCGCTGAACAGTTTGACGACCTGCACCGCACACTGAAGCAGCTGGAGGAGGACATCTTTCACGAGCTTGGGCGACTGCGGTCCGAACATCGGGCGGACGACTCGTAGCGAACCGGTGGCCCATTCCTTCTTCCGCCTCTCAGGAGCGTTTTTTCGTGGGGAACTGCCAGACCCGCACCGATTTGTCGCGGGCGCCGGAGACGCCCTTGCGGCCGTCGGGCGTCAGGATGACCTGGAGCACCAGTTCCGTATGGCCCTCGCCGGCAAATAGTTCCTTGCCGCTCTCCAGCTCCCACAGTCGGACGCTGAGATCGACGCCGGACGAGAGCACGCGCTTGCCGTCGCCGGAGACGGCCAGGGTCGCGATGCCGCCCTTGTGCCCCTCGAAGCGCCGCACCTCCTTGCCCGTCTGGACGTCCCAGGTGCGCACCGTCTTGTCGTATGCGCCCGTCACCGCGTGGCGGCCGTCGGGAGTGAACGCCACGCCCATGACCGCTCCCGTGTGTCCCTCGAACTTGCGGACGGTCTTGCCCGTCTGCAGGTCCCACAGGCGGACACTGTGATCCTTCAACGATCCGCCGGACAGGATCGTCTTGCCATCGGGCGCGACGGCCAAGCACATGACGTTCCCCGTGTGACCCTCGAACTTGCGGACCTCCTTGCCCGTCTGAAGGTCCCACAGGCGCAGCGTGTTGTCGTAGGCCCCGGAGACCGCGTGCTTGCCGTCGGGCAGCAGGGCGACACAGCGCACCGCGGCCGTGTGCCCCTCGAAGCGCCGCTCCTCCTTGCCACTCGCCAGGTCCCACAAGCGCAGGAACTTGTCCACGCCGCACGACAGCAGTCGCTTGCCGTCTCGCGAGAATGCCAGGCCCCAGGCCCCCATCGCGTGTCCATCCAGGCGGCGCAGCTCCTTGCCGGACTCGAGGTCCCACAGGCGGATGACGCTGTCACTGCCCCCCGAGGCGATAGTCCGCCCGTCCGGCGAAATCGCCACGCAAACGACGATGTTGGTGTGCCCGTCGAGTTGCCGCACTGCGCCGTAGAGCCGCCCGCGGATCGCCCGCATTGCCACGTAGGCCCGCAGCCGGATGTCCGGGTCGCCGACCTGCGCCGCTTCGCCCAGGACGTCGAGAGCGCTCTCGCCGAGATCGGCGAGCCGCCGGGTCGCTTCTTCACGCTTGGGGAACGAGGCGTCGCCGAGTTGCCGGATTAGCCGCGCGACCTCGCCCGCATCCGGCGGTGGGTTGTCGGCACGCGTGTCACGGCCGGCGGTCGCACCCAGGACGGCGAGGCAGAGCAAGCAGAGCGGGGCACGGGCAGCGCAGTGTCGCGAGGACATGAGGCGTCTCCTGAGACAGGTCGTCGAGACGTCTCTTATTGTCCGCGCGGCGCCGCCGATTACAAGGGGGCAGTCCGACCGTACCCACGCCGTTCACTTGGTCAGGTTCAGAGCCAGCCAACAAGGAGGTCGAACAGGGCTTGTCCAGGGGTTACGGAACGAAGCACGAAACAGCAGGAGAGCGGCAAGCGGGTCACGAGCGGCCGTCGCCCCTCAGCCGACGACCACGCCGACAACGACGTCGTAACAAGCGTGGGCGCCGACGGCGATGCCGAAGCCGCGGAACTGATAGAGGGCGGCAAAGTACAGACCGGCGATCGTGCGGAACAGGAAGTTGTAGCCGTCGAACGGCTCGCCGTAGGGACCGACGTGGTGGGCAGCGGAAAAGACCGTCGCCGAGACGAGGGCTGCCATCGTCACCCCCAGCGCCGCCGAGGTGCCTGCGCGGCGCAACAGCGCTAGCAGGCCCGAGAAAAACAGCAGGCGGAACAGCAACTCCTCGTAGATACCGGCGCCGAGGAAGGTGACGAGCTGTCCCACGGCCGGGTTGCCCGATGGTCCCGTGTTCAACTCCAGCCCAAGATAGTCGATCAGCGGCCCCAGCCCGCGGCTGATGCCCCACAACCCCAGCGCAAACCCGATGCTCTCCAGGCCCATCCCGCTGACCACGCTGACGAGGTCGCCTGGACGGTCGTCGCGGCGGGCGTAGTTCCACGCCGCCAGCACTCCCAGAAACAGGGCGGGCGCCCAGTAGTGCTGGCGCAGGCCGATCACGGCAAAACCCTGCCGCAGCCAGCTGTCGGCGCCGTTGCGCAGCGCGTCGGGCTGTCCCCCGCTGAGTCGGTCGACGCCCAACTCGTAGGTGGCCAAGAGCGGCAGCAGGAACAGCAAACAGGGCCAGGGGTGCCGCGTCGCCCGGAGATACTCGCCGTTGCTCGCCATCGGGGGCCTCGACCGTCTCGACCAGCCCGCCGCACCTTAGCCCGACGCGCCAGCGAGGGTTCTTGCTGCCTCGCTGGCGCGTCGGGCTAAGGCACGGCGGGGGCGATTCCTCAGTTCATGCCGCCCATTCCGGGTAGCGGGTGTCGAGAATCCGGCGCCGTTCCGCCGCCGAGCGCGTGCGGACGATGCGGTGGCTGTTGGA
>JACOUH010000391.1 GCA_016177925.1 Planctomycetota bacterium
CATCATGGCGTCCACCGCGGAACTTCGGGAATCGGTCCGTGCCGGTCCGTGGGGCAGGCTTCCAGCCTGCCAGGGAAGACGGCAGGCTGGAAGCCTGCCAGGGAAGACGGCAGGCTTCCAGCCTACCAGGGAAGACGGCAGGCTGGAAGCCTGCCCCACGAACCAGCACCTTCCGTTTTATGTTAACAAAGTTCGCGGGGAGCGGGAACGAAAAAGTGCCCCGTGACCCGGGGCGAGCCGGTCACGGGGCACTCAGGAGGGCCGGTTGGAAACCGGCCCCACGTTAGGAGGAGATCTCAGTGACCGCAGCTGCCGCAGCCACTGCTGCAACCGCTGCTGCACGGCTCGCAGCACAGCCGGCGCTGGAATAGGCTCCGCCAGCTCCAGCTCTCCTCGCAGCGCGTCCGGCACTCCCTCCAGCACTGCTCGCAGACGGGCACCTTCCGGCACTTCTTGACGCAGACCTGCTCGGGCACGCAGACCTTGACCTTCTTCTGGATCGTGCAGGGGACGCACTCGGTCACCGTGTAGGGTACCTTGCACCGGACGGTGTAAGGCACCATCTTGCAGACCTTGTACGGCACCTGCTTGCAGACCATGTGGCGTTCCATTACGCACACGGTGTAGGGCACGCACTTCTTCACCGTGTAGGGCACCCTCTCGCAGACCTGGTAGGGCACCTGCTTGACGCACTGTTCCTGGACGGTCCGATACACCGTGTAGGGGACCTTCTTGACCTGCGTCTCCTGCACCATGCGGCAGGTCGTCGTGATCTCGGTCTTCTCGACGAACGCGCCGCCCTTCCAGGTACGGCCCGGGCCCTCACACTCGTAGCCGACGCCCTTGTCGTCGACGTAGGCGCCCTTCTCGCAGCGGCTCACTGTGTAGGGGACCTGCGTCTTGACGACTTCCTGCACCGTCCGGCAGACTGTGTAGGGGACCTTGGTGCAGACCCGGGCGCCTTCCTTGAAGGAGCGGCCGGGACCTTCGCAGTCAGAAGCGTTGCCCTTCTCGTCGACATAGGCGCCGAGAACGCACCGCGTCACTGTGTAGGGGACCTTCTGGACGCAGGTGTAGGGGACCTTGACACAAACGCTGTAGGGGACCTTCTCAACCTTGGTCACCTTGACCCACTTGGTGCAGGGCACCAACTCGCAGGTGGTGTGCGTCCTCCAGACCTTGCGGCACTTGTGCTCGGGCGGGCCCTCGCACGTCCACTTCTTGCACGTCTTCCAGCGACCGCAGTTCGTCTCGCAGCTGCAAGGGTCCTGGCAAACGTTGCGGCACTCTTCGCGGCACTTGATCTTCTTGCCGGGGGCGCAGTACTCCTCGGTCACCCACTCGCCGCACTTGTGCTTCTTGGTCTTGTTGTAGCAGACCTCCTGGCACTCGCAGCGCTTCTCCAGGTGGTAGCGGGTCTCGACGCAGCACTTGTACTGGGTGCAGCAGACCTCCTTGTAGCAGGTCTCACAAATCTGCTTGGGCACCTGGTGGCAGCATTCCCGGTAGCAGGTCTCCTGCACGGGGCGGCTCACGGTGTGGCAGCACTCGCGGCAGTGCTGCTCGCAGAACTGCTTGGTCACCTGGAAGCAGTGCTTGTGGCAGTGCTGCTCCTGGACCGGCCGGCACACGATGTGGCAGCACTCCTTGAAGCACGTCTCGGGGACGCGCTTGCAGACGGTGTAGGGGCACTCCTTGTAGCAGGTCTTGTAGCAGTTCTTGTAGCAGGTCTGGCAGACTTCCTTGTACTCGGTGTGCTTGACCGGCCGGCAGCACTCCACCTGCTCCGTCTTGTAGCAGGTCTGGTAGCAGGGCTTGAAGCAGGTCTTGCACTCCTCGCGATAGCAGGTCTTGCAGACCTGCTTGGTCGTTTGTTCACAAACGGTCTGGTAGCATGTATGCCAGCGGGTTTCCAGGCAGTTGTCCCAGACGAGTTGGTACTTGACCCGGCACTGCTGCTGGCAGGTCGGGAAACAGCACTGGGCGTCACAGCACGGTTCGGGGCAACAGCCGTAGCTGCCGGCGCCGCAGTGCGAGGCTGACGCCGGCGCGGCCTGGGATAACAGGCCTGCCAACGCAACCAGCACAGCTCCGTGGCGCATCCTCATGATCTCCGCCTCCTCCTCTTGCTTGCTCGACCGTGGTTTTCGCCGTCAACCGGGCCGGGTCCGTCCGGCCGCGCTGCCAACGCCCAGGAAAACCAGATCGATTGGGGCTCACTCCTTTGTCGCGGGCGGGCCGGGGGTTGCTCGGGTGAGGTTCCTGGTCCGTCCAGCCCTTCGGGGAGCACCCCGTTGCTTGGGTGCCCCCCGATTGTCTGTTTGGTGTATCGGCATCGATTTGCCGAGCCGATCAGTGCGCGGCTGGCCCACCCCGCTTGCCGTCCCTTCCCGGCTTCCAGATGCACGCAACAGAGCGGAGATGCCGGCCGGTCCGAGTTTACCGCCCCACGCCGCCGCTTGCGGCGAGCGGGACGCCCCCCTTCGCGCGGCCTCGACAACGAACGTGGCATTGCCTCCGCGGCGGGATTACAATCCAACGCATCGAAGGAGGTATTCGATGAGCCAGATTGCGGAGAAGATCAAACCAGCGGACCACGGCCGGCGGATGAGTCTTGCCGACTTCGAGCATGCCGAAACCGTGGAGGGATGCCTCTACGAACTTGGCCGAGGAGTCATCATCGTGTCCGAGGTCCCTAATCCACCCCACCTCGCCCAGGTGACGGCGATCCGACGCCAGCTGAGTGCCTACGACGTCGCTCACCCGGGGCGGATCTACACTATTGCCGGAGGAGGAGAATGCAAGATTCTGCTCTCCGACCTCGACTCGGAACGGCATCCGGATCTGGCTGTGTACAAAACCTCCCCTCCGGGTGACGAGTCGGACGTCTGGTACGTCTGGGTGCCGGAGGTCGTCATCGAGGTCGTCTCGCCCGATTCCGAGCACCGCGACTACGTCGACAAGCGCGAGGAGTATTTCTCTTTCGGCGTGCTCGAATACTGGATCTTCAACGCGGACCGCCAGGAGATGCTGGTCCTGCGCCGTCATGGCGGGCGCTGGGCTGAGCAGCCGGTGCGCCCGCCGCAGACGTACAGCACGCGGCGGTTGCCGGGATTGGTCATCGACTGTGCCGCCGTGTTCCAGGCAGCGCGGGCGGTCCGCGAGTAGACCCAGAGGAAACCCCATCAGGAGTGACAACCATGCCCGATCTGAAAGACGGTGAATCGGTCCCGATGCAGGGCTCCGGCGCCAAGCCCTACATTCTGAAGAACATCGGCGGCGTCTACTCATGCACCTGTCCGGCGTGGCGTAACCAGTCGCTGCCGATCGAGCGGCGCACCTGCAAGCACCTCCGCAAGCTGCGTGGCGATGCCGCCGAGGAGGCTCGCATCGGCGGGGCGCTGCCTCCCAAGCCGGTCGCGGCGGCCAAGAGCGGCGGCGTTCTCTCCACACCCCCGCTGCTGCTGGCTGAGCGCTGGGAGAATGACGCCGACCTGTCCGGCTGGTGGATGAGTGAGAAACTCGATGGCGTCCGCGCCTACTGGGACGGCAAGCAGTTCATCTCGCGGTTGGGCAACGTCTTCCACGCCCCGGACTGGTTCAGCGCCGGGCTGCCCGATGTGCCCCTGGACGGCGAACTGTGGCTGGATCGCAAGCAGTTTTCGCAGACAATTAGCATCGTCAAGCGACATGATAAGAGCGATCACTGGAAGCAGATCTCCTACGTCGTCTTCGACGCTCCGGCTCTCGACGACCCATTCGAGAAGCGCGTCCAGTTCGTCGAGGAGTTCCTCGTGAAGCAGAAACTGCTCTACGCGCGCGCCCACGTCCACGAGGCGTGTAAGGGGCTGGACCACCTGCGTTCGGAACTGGTGCGGATCGAGGCCCTGGGCGGCGAGGGACTGATGCTGCGCCAGCCTGGCTCAAAGTACGAGGCCGGCCGGTCGACGACGCTGCTGAAGGTGAAGACATTCCACGACGATGAGGCGACGGTGGTGGCGCACCTCGCCGGTAAGGGCAAGCACA